>JBEVJJ010000246.1:0-18668 GCA_040510255.1 Nitrospiraceae bacterium
GAGACGTGACTTTTCCCTCCTCGGTCATGGTCACGGAGTGGAAACTCAGGCGAGGACTAACGGACAGGAATGACGCAACCGGGTCGTGCGCCATGAAATGTCCCATATGGTCGGGAAGCGGCATGTCCGTCAGGCCGTCAGTGTAGTTCGCCAGGAACACGTCGTCCTTTCCGATGTGCGGTTCTACGCTCTTCAGCCGCTGCCCGATGGTAGATGCGATCCCGGTATCAACGAATGTGATCTTCCAATCCTGGATATCGGTGTTGAGCAGCGTCACCTCTTTCCCGCCATTTGTGAGTACAAAATCGTTGGACACACATTCATTGTAATTGAGGAAATAGTCCTTGATCGCATCTGCGCCATATCCCAGGCACAGGATAAACTCTTGATGTCCAAAGTAGGCATAATATTTCATGACATGCCAGATGATCGGACGGTATCCGATCGGCACCATGGGTTTGGGGATCTTTTCCGAATAGTCACGAAGCCTCAGTCCAAGGCCTCCACAGAACAACACCACTTTCATGTGCTTACCATGTGATTGTGAGCATGTCGCATCTCAACGATGTACCGACCGGTGTCGGCGACCTATGGATAGATCGATGGTAGACTGTAAAGGAGTGTATCAGAATGTCCGAGAAAGCCCAGCAGAGCGGGCAAATTGGACAAGACACGACGTGCCTACGGGATAGATTGTAACGGACACCCTCCTCGATAGGGCGTCATCACCGAGGACTACAATTCCCCCCACGTCAATACGCTGGAAGCACCTGCCGGAAGTTCTACTTGATCTCCACGACTTCGACGTCCCCATCGCGCCGCATCACCGTTACACCGACGTCCAGCTCGTACCGTCTCAGCAGGAGATCCAGAGAGGCCTTGCCCACCTGGAGGTTTCTGATCTGCAATTCCTGCAGGAATTCTGGCAGAATCGGATAGGTAAAGACTACCTTGGCTTCCGGCGCACGGATGGACATCCCCAAGCACGCTTGGAGAGCCATGAAGGCTGATGCTGCAGCCCAGGCCTGTGGGTTACATGCTACAGGATAGCGTGTGAGGCCCTGCCCTGGACGTCGAACAAATCCACAGAACAACTCCGGCAACCGGTGAAAATCTACGACCGAACTGGCATCGAACAATCCCTTCATGACCTTTTGGACATGGGCTTTGAGTCCATACCGTGCGAGACCGGCTGCTATCAGTGCGTTATCGTGAGGCCACACGGAGCCATTGTGGTAGGACATTGGGTTGTACCGCCGTTCGTTGCCTGCGAGGGTGCGAACACCCCATCCGCTGAAGAGCTCATCGGACATGAGAGTGGCGGCTAATCGTACAGCCCGCTCTGTTCGTGCAATTCCCGTATACAAGCAGTGGCCGGCATTGGATGTTTTGACCCGACAGGGTTTTTTATTCCCATCCAATGCGAGCGCATACACCGACAGGTCATCGCACCAGAAACCATCATCGAATTGCGCCTTCAATCTGTCAGCCTGCTGTAGAAGTTCAGCCGCCCGCTCCGCATGTCCAAGCGCCAAAGCCAGCTTTGCCGCGCACTGCTTGGCATCATATACATACCCCTGTACCTCACACAGCGCGATAGGACCCTCCGCAAGATCCCCATTCTCGTGAGAAATGGAATCATGGGAATCCTTCCAACCCTGATTGTCCAAGCCTGTCGACGACTTGCGGATGTATTCTACGAATCCATCGCCGTCATGGTCGCCGTAGCTGTCTATCCAGGTCAGGGCCAGTTCGATATTCGGCCACAATTTCTTCATGAAACCGAGGTCGGCGGTTCGCTCATAGTATGCACCGGCCAGCATGATAAAGAGCGGCGTCGAGTCCACGCTCCCGTAATACAAGCCGAACGGAATCTCCTTCAACGCCGCCATTTCTCCCTTGCGGGTTTCGTGAAGAATTTTTCCCGGTTCTGCGTCCTGGGCAGGATTCAACTGAGTAGCCTGTCGGGCGGCAAGATAGCTGAGAACGCCTCTGGCCACCTGCGGCTTGATCCACAGACACTCCAGGGCGGTGATGATTCCATCGCGGCCGAACGGCGTGCTGAACCATGGCACCCCTGCGTAGGGGTAGGGTCCCTCCGCCGTATCGGTCACCATCATTCGCAAATCCAGTAATGAACGATTCCACCATTCGTTAAACTGGGGGTTCGACGTATGCACCACGCAGTCTTGGGATTGCTCGGCCCGGAGCGCAGCGCTCGCTTCTGCCATCGCTTGATCATAGGCGAACCCTGGCCTCGGGGCGCTACCAACCTCGCATGACACAGTCATCGTGACCATGGTCTCGGCTTTCGGTTCCAACATGATGTGAAAGACAGCTTGCGTCGCTGTAATCTCATCGGGCGCGGGTGAAAAGCGCAGCTGAGTCTCACGAATACAGCCGTCGAGTCCTTCATAGGCAAGGACAAGCCGATCCTTCTTAACCTTCCCGGGAAGCCTTTTGCCTTTGTGATTGCGCTTCTGACCTCGCACCTCAAAGATATCGGCAAAGTCGGATTCAAATCGAAGCGATACATTGATCACGACGAGAGTCAGGCTGTAGTTTGAAATCCGAAATCGCTCATATCCTACACCTCTCCACAAGTATCGAGAGCGAAACACATGAACGCTCCCGCGAGGAACCACAATCCGCCCGTCCCGATAGAGATCCGGATTCGTCATATCGACCGCCAGAACCGCATTGTCCTCCTTCACCGTCGAACTCAACAGCATGGGCCGATCGTTGTCCAGAAAGAGTTCCTGGCGGCTCAAAAAACGAGTCCCTTCATGATAGAGGCCTTGCGTGCCCCGTCCCACCGGTTGAATATCGCCGTATCGATCAAAGACGCCGAACGTCTCGCCATGCTTCAAGACACGGGTGCGGTTGTCCGCCATGGAGGAACTTGCGAGAATGTAAAATTGATCGTTGACGCTAATGATCTCGTCCACGGTGTTTCTCCACTCCGTTATGAATATGAAGCACGATGGTAGACTGTACGATCAATGGTCCTGCTGATGAAGGACCCCGCATCCGTGTGTCACGTTGGTGAGTCGCCTTACTCCCTGTCCAATCCCTCATAACCATACCAGGGAAGCCCCGTGCGACGCTGTCGAGTCCCGTGACGATGGATCAACGGGTCGTTGATTGAGGGACCAGCGCGAACGCTTCGCTGTTTTCCAGCGGAGGCCGCCCAGTCCAATTGGATCGCATCCATCGAACCACTCGTGTGGCAACCACTGCGGTGAGGAACAGGCCGATTCCTATCCCGATGACACTGGGTCGCTCACCGAATTCTTGTGTGGTCCAACCAAAAAGCGTCATGCCCGCAATGGCAGACGTCATCGCGCCGAGATTATAGATGGCTAACACGCGTCCCAACAAGATTGCCGGCGAAATTTCCTGGATAACGCCCCATGCTATTGGCGTCAGTGTGCCCGCGCCCATCCCGATGATGATCATCAACAGGCCGGCCACAAAGCGATTGGTTGTCCACACTAACCCAAGCATCGCCATCCCGCTCACCAGACTGGAGGCAGCCATCGCCTGGATGCGTCGATGGAGAGTCCACCCGGAAACTGAGACGAGTCCCAATGAAACCAGCAAGAGTCCGACTCCGAATGCCGACCACAGATACCCTACTTCAATCGGACCGAGATCAAGCAGTTTCTTGCCGAACACGGGAAATAGCGTACTGAACGCGCTCGTGGCAAACGTATACATCGAGGCTGCGCCGATGAGCATCAGAATCATGCGCTGTCGCACGAGGACGAAGCGAAAGCCTTCCATCGCATCGCGAAGGGTATTGCTCAGCGCGTTGCCCTCGGTCAGTGCCGATTCGGACCAAGGAAACCGAATGAACAGAAAACAGAGGGCCGAGACGACATAGCTGACGGCATTGACGCAGAGCACCTCTTGCGAACTCATGGTGGCAATACCCACGCCGCTCAGCGCCGGTCCGATGATAATGCCAATGCTGGTGGTCGTTTGAAGGAGCGCATTGGCTGCGGTGAACTCGTTCCGCGCGACAAGAGATGGGATTGAAGCGGTGAGCGCTGGACCGAATACCGCGGAGGCCATGGCATGGATGAACACCAGCACATAGAGACGTTCGATGCTGAATGATTCGACGGAAATCAGGCAGGGAACCACCCCTAGCACGACGGCCCGGATGAGATCACTACTAATCAACAGAAGTTTTTTGGGAAGTCGATCGACGATCACCCCGATGAACGGCCCGAAGAGGATGGGCGGGAGGGTTTGCAGGAGTCCAATAACGGTCGTTTTAAGGGGAGAGCCGGTGATTGAGTAAACGAACCACAGGAGAGCCAGTTTTGAAATGCCGTCCCCAATCTGCGACACCATCTGGCCCCACCACACGAGCGTGAAGTCGCGAGTCAGGAGTTGCGGAGACCAGATCACTTTGGGACGCAACGCGACTCCGTTCACTCGACTGAGCTCCGTGGGCGAGGGTTGATAGACACGGTCCTCATGACGCAATCAGCCGGTCATTCTCCGGTTACGAGGCGAACGGCTTCAGCATTCACGGCTCTTACGCCCGGCACCTGTCGGGCGGCCTGCGCGGCTTCCAGAATGATCACCTGAAATCTGGTGGAGCCGGCCAGGTAGACAATACCGTGTTCTGTTTTGATCTCAAATTTTATTGATTGCAACGTTTTACTCCTTTCGAACCGATCCTTGACAAGCTGGGCAATGACCTTGTCTCGCTCGACTCCGAGCCCGTGGGACGCATCGACTTCAACTTTTAATCGGTTCTCCACGGCATGCACGCCTTCGAGACAGCGCACAATCTCTGTCGCGGCACGCTTGTCGCTTTCGCTGACCACTTTCCCCAGCAGCACCAGATCCTTTTCTTTAGTATCCACTTCGATGTCATAGGGGAACAGTCGAGGATCGGCCATCAATGCGAGTTTTGCCGTAACCATGGGCGATCGGACCGGTTTCTTGGTCTCGGTTTCAGCGGCCTTGGGCTTATCGCCGATGGCTGGATCTGCCGGCGGGAGGCTCTCCGGAGCCGTCTTCGCCTCGGAAGGTTGGTGAACCTGTGGACAAGGCCTCTCGCCCAATTCCATGTCTTTGAGTTTCTGATCGGCTTCCTTTGATTTCGGTTCTTGATTGCTCGGTTTCGTCTCACTGTCTTTCGGCTTCGTGGTCTCTTTGGGTTTTGTTTCCGGCTCTCGTTGTTTGGTGTCTGACTCCTTGACTTTCGGTTCCGCCTCTTTGACTTTCGGTTCGGCCTCTTTGGCCTTCGGTTCAGCCTCTTTGGCCTTCGGTTCAGCCTCTTTGGCTTTTGGTTCAGTCTCCTTACCTTTCGGTTCGGCGGCCTCTTTGGCTTTCGGTTCGGCATCCTTCGGTTTCACATCCTGCGGCTTCGCCTCAGGTTCCTTAGACTTGACTTCTGGCTCCTTAGACTTAACCTCCGGCTCCTTCGGCTTTGGCGGCAGATTGTCAGGAACTGTCTCCGGAGGTGTTTCAGCGAGTAGGTCCGCGCTGCCGGCTACCAGCATCAGGCTACAACCCATGAGAATCATGACTTGGAGTGAGCGAGTAAGAGAGATCATAGACTTGCACCCTTCATAGCTAACACGTGGCCGATGAGGTACTGCAGCAGAGTCACGCATCGTACTCGATTCGGTTCTGCTATGAAAACCAGAAATACGCGACGCGCAGGCAGAAAGCAACCTACCGGCAGGTTTGCAGTGGACGGAGGCAATGAGGTTCCGAGGACTCCGAAGGCAGAGTCATGGCGAGACTCGCGAAGAAAAAGCTGATCTAGGCAGTGAGAGGCTTCAGGCTGAAATCACGACGGCTGACATGCACCGTGACGATGGCCGTCAGCAACAGAATGAGGCCGATGCCGATTAGGCTTGCAGCCGGGCCAATTTCATCGGCGGCCCATCCAAATCCCGCCATTCCCACCATCGCCGACGCCATGCCACCAGTGCTAAAGGTGGTGAACACGCGTCCCAGCAAATGCTCAGGCGTGACCTCTTGAATCATCGCAGATACGGCCGGGTAGAACAGCGAGGTACTCCCCCCGATAATGATGACTAATAGCATGGTACTGACCATCACCGGCGTCTGGATCAGCCCGAGACTGCATACGGCTACACCTCCCACCGCCAAGGATTTTGCAATATGGCCGATGCGGTTTCGGAAATCACCCTGCGGCACCCACGCCAGCCACAAGGAAGCCACGAGCATCCCAATTCCCAGAGCGGACCACAGCCAGCCCAGTTCAACCGGACCAACCTGCAAGAGGTCTTTCGCGACGACCGGCAGCAGGAAGACAAACGCGCTGACCGACAAATTATAGAGCACCGCCGTCATCATGAGCGCGAACACAATTTTGTGCTGAATGAACACGAAACGGAACCCCTCCTTCAAATCCTTCAGAATCGGCGTGGATAGGACTTGCAATCCTTTGGCGGCGGCCCGATCCCGTACGGTGACGGGTATGATGCAAAGAGCGGACACAAGGAACGTGGCAGCATCGGCGTACAGTACGTTTTGAGCACCGACCAGCGCGATCCCGACGCCGCTCATCGCCGGTCCCAAGAGCACGCCGATATTGGTTGTGCTCTGAAGAAACGCGTTCGCCTGAGTCAACTGCGACCGTTGAACGATGAACGGAACCGACGCGGAAAGTGCGGGGCCGAATATCGTCGACACGATAGAATTCAGAAACACGAGCACATAGAGCCGTTCTAGGGTCAACATATCAAAGGCGTAGAACGCAGGAATGAGCAGAATCATTAATGTCCGCAAGAGGTCGACGGTGATCATGACGGCCTTCTTGGGCAGGCGGTCAAGATAGACTCCAATAAGCGGCCCGAAGACCAACGGCGGAATCGTTTGGAGGAGGCCGATGACGGTCATCTTCAGCGCCGACCCGGTGAGCTCATAGACGAACCACAGAAGCGCCACCTTGTTCAGGCCATCGCCGATTTGGGAGATTACTTGTCCAGCCCACAGAAACCCGAAGTCCTTCGTGCGCAGCATTTTCCATCCGGCCTGAACGGTTTCGGGAGCTGCTGCCTTAGCATCCGTCATAGACATCCCTTCCACACCCTTCTGCGAACAATTCATCGCGGTTAGCTGGCCTTTTCCAATCTCAGCGCTTGTACCTTCTGTCCGGCGACGCTGGCCGGCTCGTTCATGATGTGCTGATAGATGTTTAGGTAGTCATGTACCATTCGCTCGACCGTGAAGCGCTCCTCGAAGATTGCGCGGCATCGTCGACGGTCAAGAAGCGATATGCCTTCAACTTGTGCAACCATTTCTGTGACATTCTCACTGATAAATCCGGTTACCCCGTGACTGATGATTTCCGGGATAGAACCCCGACGGTAAGCAAGCACTGGCGTGCCACAGGCCAACGCTTCGATCAATACCAACCCAAACGGCTCAGGCCAGTCGTATGGACAGATCAGCGCGTGCGCATTGCCGATAAAGTCATTTTTCTGCGCATCGGTCACTTCGCCCACAAATTCCACCAACGGATGATCCAACAAAGGCTCCACCACCCGCTCGAAGTAGGCTCGGTCGGCTGGATCTACCTTGGCCGCAACGCGAATAGGCATTCCTACGCGCTTGGCCAATTCTATGGCCTGATCGGGGCACTTTTCAGGGGAAATGCGACCAAGAAAAGCCAGGTATTTACCTGGCGCCGGATGCAAGGCATACAGGTTGCTCGGAAGCCCGTGATAAACTGTTCCCATCCAGTTGCACCATGCCAGCGGCCGTCGTTGGGAATCCGAGATGGATACCAGAGGCAACTCTGAAAAATCCCGGAACACCGGGACGAGTTCCGGCAAATCCAAGCGACCATGCAGCGTCGTGACCACAGGAACGGGGCACCGCCGTGAGAGCGAAAATGCGAGAAAATCGAGATGAGAGTGGATGACATCGAACTGCTCGGCGGAACTGAATACCTGCTCCATCATGGAAATGAGCGGCGCTTCCCGATTGAAAATGCCGGTGTTGAGCCGAAGAGCCTGCGGGCAGGGAGCTTCGAGTTTCGCCGCCGTCACGGAGTCGCCGCTTGCAAAGAGTGTCACCTCATGTCCTAGCCGCACCATCTCTTCCGTCATATACGAGACAATACGCTCGGTTCCCCCGTAAAGCTTCGGCGGAACGCTTTCCCAGAGGGGTGACACTTGCGCAATCTTCATTGAACCATCTCCTTGTATGAAGGTATCCCTGTATAACCGGCGAGGACCATGTGTGATGCAGGAGAATTGCGATCTAGAATAGTCCGCTTCTTCCTATCTGTTTGTTTCCCTCCAGTGCAATCGACATCTTTGAGGGGCCGTTTCCATTTTTGTCGAGCAGGAGGGACCGAGTGGATCACATTCCAATTGCCTGCGGAATTAAGCAAGCTACATACCGAATGGGGTCGCCGTAAGGGATCCCGTAAGCATCCCTTGTGACGAAGTACGTTTCTCCCATGACATTCAATCAGTTATTCACCTAGACTGGCTCTTTCTCTCATCCAACACCGACCTCACGTTACCTGTGAAAACTGTGGATAACCTGAGGAATTACACCTCAGGACTGTGTCAGACCTGCAAGGCCCTGCTAAACTGCCACATCGGAATCGAACCTTAATTATCCAGGTCAACTCCTTCAAACAAAGGAGACAAGGACAAGGGATATGATAAATACCACCATTCCCATTCACCTTGGCATAAAGCAACGCTGATTTGGACAGACATCACGAATTGTGATAGTACCGAACCGGATTCTACTCCCTACGGTTAATCCACAGACGCTGAGCTAAGGAGTGTAGGATGAAAAACCCACAACGTCTCGGAGGATTCGCGCTCTTGCTATTCTCCCTTCTCATGCTCATAGTTTCACCCACCTGGAGTCTGGAGGTGACGCAGCCGGTAGCCGCGGAACGCCGCGAGGCCATATCGTTGGCCGACGCCGTAGTCCGGGCACTGCAGAAAAACCTCGATATCAGCATCAGCCGTCACACCAAAGATAGCCGCATCGCTGATATTGTCATCGAACAAGCCAAATTCGATCCGACCTTGAGTCTCAATGGACAATACAACCAGCAGGTGGCTCCCCTCAACCGTCCCGTGCTCGGGTTCACGCCGTCCGATCTAACGGAGATCACCAAATTCGACCAAAATGTCTTGGGGGTGACAGCGGATATCACGCAGAATCTCGTCACCGGCACCAATTTCGATCTCAACTATAGCCCCCAGCGCACGTTCGTGGCCGGGCCCAATACGTTTCTGTTCAACCCTGCGTACACGGGCGGCCTGGTTTTCACCTTGACCCAGCCGCTGCTCAAGAATTTCGGCGTCGACGTGAACAAGACCTTCATCTACATCGCGCAGAACAACGCAACCGTCGAGCAACATGTCTTTCTCGATCGGGTCATGACCGTGATCGCCACCGTGGAACAGACTTTTTGGGAGATGGTGTTTGCCAATGAAAATCTCAAGGTTGCACAGGCAGCCTTGAAAGCGGCGGAGGAGCTCCTGGCCACCAACCGGGCCAAGGCAAAAGCCGGCGTGATGTCCATCGTCGACGTGCTACAGGCGGAAGCGGCCGTAGCCTCGCGGGTTGAGCAAATTCTCGTCGCCGAGAAGGCTATCCGTGATCAGGAGGACCAAGTCCGCCGCCTGCTGAATCCCACGGAAGAGGACCTGCGCCAGGACCTGCGGCTGGCGCCTATTGACGCGCCGGTCACCGCGCTCGAACCGCTCAGCCTCCAGGAAGCCATCGACATCGCCATGGAACGGAGGCCGGAGATCCTCCAGGCGGGGAAGAACATTGACACGAGCGAACTCAATGTCAAATTTGCCAAGAACCAACTGCTGCCGACGCTTTCCTTCCAAGGCACGATGGGGTTGGCAGGACTCGGCGCCGACCACAACGACTCGGTAAAAAGCAATTTCGGCGGAGACTTCTATAACTATGGGGCCGGCCTAGTCCTGAGCTATCCGCTCGGGAACCGATCCGCCTACAGCACGTACAACAAACGGCAGCTGGAAGCCCGCAACGCCCAGTCGACGCTCCAGAGCATCCGGCAGCAGGTGATCGTGGGCGTCAGGGAAGCCGTGCGGCGGGTGCAAACAGATTTCAAGCGCATCGAAACCACGCGCTCAGCCCGGATCATGGCCGAGAAGCAGCTGCAGGCCGAGCAGGAACGCCTGAAGGTCGGTCTGACGACGACGCGCTTCGTGCTGGATTTTCAGCGCGACCTGGCGACGGCGCAGGGAAACGAGTTGCGTGCCATCATCGATTACAACAAATCGCTTTCGAATCTCGCCCGCAATAAGGCCACGACACTCGATCGGTATCAGTTACAAATCCAATAACCGCCCATGCGGAAGCCGGTGTGCATGAACACCGCTGCATGCATCCGGCCCGGTGAGAGGGGGGCAGGATTGGTCCTGCTCCCGGTGCTCTCCACGCTTCTTTTTTACCTCGCTCCACTCCGGTTGCAGGAATCTATCTTTCTGCAATTCCTTCCGCAGGGTCTGGCCTATGCCGGATTGGTGATATGGATCGCCCTCAATACGCACATCGCAGGAAAATTCGGCTTGGAACCGGAGAGATTCGTCACCGGTGCAGCCTGGGGGGTCGCGATAGGACTACTCTTGGGAACGATCAATATTGTGGTCATCCTGAAAGTCGTTCCCTGGCTGGGACTCGATATCACGTTCCTCAGACAGACACCCCATGCGAGGATCCCTTTCTGGCTGATGATGCCCTGGTTTATCGTGCTGATCGCCTGTTTCGTCGAGATCAATTTTCGAGGATTTCTCTTGGGTCGCCTCCTGGCGCTCGGGCTTCCCTCCACTCTTGCGATAGCCGCCAGTGCGGTCTTATTTGCATTTGACCCATTCATGGTGGCTACATTCAAACATCTGCACTGGATTGCCGTATGGGACGGACTGGTGTGGGGAATGTTGTGGATCAGACTCAGGAATCTCTACGCAACCGTCGTGGCCCATGCCGTCGAGGTGATTCTCATGTATAACATTGTGCGAGCTGCGCTCGGTTGATTCCAATCAAGACTTCACCATGACCCCCTCCTTCTCAAGCTATCTTGTGAATGACGTATTCGGGGATCCGGGGGTGTATGTGGAAGTTCGGTGGTCCAAGCGCGCGCTGTTATTCGATCTTGGTCGGAACGATGCCTTAGGTCCCAGACGGCTCTTGCAGGCGAACGACATTTTTATTTCCCACACCCACATGGATCACTTCATCGGCTTCGACGCCATTCTCCGGGTAGCCCTGGGGCGAGGTAAGACGTTAAAACTGTATGGTCCACCCGGACTCATTTCGAATGTCCAGGGCAAACTCGGCGGCTATACATGGAATCTGGTAGACGGCTATCCGTTGTCGATCGAGGTCCGCGAGTTTCATACCGACGAAAGCCGGATGGCGACGTTTCTTGCGACTGACGGGTTCGCCCGGCACGACGGACCGACGTCGTCCTCCAGTAGACAACGGGCGACAGGCCCATTTCCCGTGATGGAAGACACGATGTTTACCATACGCGCAGTCGCCTTGAATCATCGGATTCCCTCGTTTGCCTATGCGCTTCAGGAACAGTTTCATGTCAACGTCAACAAACAGAAACTCCATGACGCCGGTCTGCCTGTCGGGTCTTGGCTGAGAGACGTGAAGGAATATCTCTGGCAGACCAAGCCCGAAGACTTTCATTTCACGGCCACGCTCTACTTCGAGCATCGCAAGGAGGACAGGGAGTTTATCCTCGGTGAGGTGCGGGACCGATTCCTGACCATTACCCCAGGACAGAAAATCGCCTATGTCGTGGACGCCCGGTACGATCCAGAGAATGAAGAACAGATCGTCGAGCTGGTCCGTGGCGCCGACATCTTTTATTGTGAATCGCCATACTTAGATCGTGAGGCAGTGAAGGCATACGATCGGTACCACCTGACGGCGAGACAGGCCGGAGCGATGGCCAGGAAAGCCGGCGTGCGGGAACTGGTGGTGTTTCACTTTTCGCCACGCTACACAGGTCAAGGGGAGGAAATCGCACAGGAGGCGATGCAAGAATTTAGAGGAGCATGATACTGGCAGCCCACCTCGCTCACCCGCCCCACGGAACAGCCCTTCGGCCTTTGTCCGACGGAATTCCCCTTGTGTCCTGGTCGGTCTTTCCGGGGATGATGGAAGAACGTGGACATCGCGGCCTTCTCGCGAGTAAAAACAGTAGACGGCCTACAGTCCGACCTGTGAAGGCCACCGTAGAAACGCTGCACACTCCGCTACTGGAGCGTGGTTTGTGAGCGAGGTTGGTGTCCCCCAACGAGAATATAGGCCTTTTAACCCGCACCTAGAGCGGCTCGTCGTGCCATCATCCGGAGAAATCAGGATGGCAGTCTGAAGAAAGGGATGAAAATCATTTACCCAATCGCAACGCACAATGAACTGTTGCAGTGAAGCGGAATGGCCACCCTGAAGTCCGATGATCTTCAGGCGGAAGATCGTCACGAAGGACAGGCCAAACAATGGAGGTTGCTATGAAGGGAAACGTCGTGCTGATCGCGATGCTGCTGCCAGTCCTCGCGGGTTGCGAGTCGTATGTGCGGCCGTTGGGGTACACAAATTCTGTTATTGCCGATGCGAAGCAAGGTCAGGACTGTCGAGTTCTCGTGTTCGGACTTGGTGGCATGGCTGATGTCACCGGGACTCAGGCGATACGTCTGGGCGGGATTACCAAACTACGAAGTGCCGAGTATCGCGTGAACACCCTTGAAGGCGTGGGAAGCGAGTGCGTGATCGCTCACGGAGAATAGCCGACACGACGGCAAGAGTACGATGAGTCCAACCTCAGCTCCGCTGTGAGCGAAGGAAACTCTTGTCGCGTCCTTCAGTAATCATGCGGACCGATCCCCTCATCCTTTGCGCACTGGGGGCAGTAGTACATGGTGGCGGTCCAGATCGTCCACAACACATCTTCCGAAGCCCCTAAAGCTTCTTTCCCACAGTTGGCACAGATGGCATGACCATGTTGCTTCAGTAATGCGGAGGGCTTGACGTATTTGACTGGCATGTTTGATCAGAGCAACCTTTCAACATCTCTCCGGCCGGTCAGGTGCGATCATTCAGGAGCTTGCAGAGGTCCGTTCCACTCCCCTTCATACCCCGCAATCTCACACAACCTCAGCCTTTCCTGGTCCCAGTCCCACGCCCTGAAGTAGCCATTGGGGCATCCAGCGACTCTGTCAGCTTGAGGTTTAGCTTGAGCAGAAGGTCTTTATCGTGAGACATTACAACCTCTTTTAAGGTCGTAACCAGGAATCTGGAGCGTAGCACGGCGATCCGTTTCCTCGAAGTCTTAAGAGATTTCCAAACGTCGTAACCCCACAGCCGTAGCCGCAGATGCCAGGTTTCCCCTCGTTGCACAAGGAAGGGTTTGAGCATATGGCTGACATCACGAAGTATGGACTGTATTTTCTAATCGGAGGGGTAGTCGTCAGCGTGTCGACGTATTGGGGAACGAAGGGGCATGGGTTCCTGGCCGCATTTGCGAGCACGTTTCCTGCCATGACCGGCGTGACGATCCTATTGATCTATTTGAACGGAGGAAATGCGTCGGCCATGGTCTACGCCAAGCACTTGCTGTGGTTCGTCCCGCCGTGGCTGGTCTACGTCGGATTTATCATCTATGGTCTGGAACGCCTGGGATTCTGGATCACGATGGCCGGTGCGCTGACGCTCTACATGGGCAGCGTAGGGCTGGTGAAACTGGCCCTGCGGTAAGCGACCATGGCTTGAGCGCTAGAACACGAGTTGCCTCAGAATCCTCTCGATCAACATCTTGCCCCCTCCGAGTCGATATGCGAACATAGCGGTGCATGCCGACGATCAGCAGGTTTTATGGAATCGTTATCAGAATGTTCTTCAACGATCATCACCCGGCAGCACGTTCATGCTGCCTATGCAGAGTTCAAGGCAACGATTGATATTCAGAGTCTGCAAGTCCTGGAGGGAATACTACCTCGGCGCGCCCTTAATCTTGTCCTGGATTGGGCCGAATTGCATCAACAGGAACTGCTTGATGACTGGAAACTTTGCCAGGCGAAACAGCCGCCCAAGCCGATCGAACCCCTCGTTTAGGAAGGATTAGGAATGTATTGGGACGTCGTTGAAGTGAAGCCCCTCGAAGGACTCGCACTCTTTGTACGATTTGAGGATAGAATTTCCGGCGAGGTGCGATTCAACCCCCAGCATCTGACGGGTGTCTTTGCACCCCTCAAGGACCCGGCTTATTTCGGACAGGTGTTCGTAGACCACGGGGCCGTGGCCTGGCCAGGCAATGTTGATCTTGCGCCTGACGCCATGTATGAGGCAATCAAGGCCAACGGAGTTTGGAACCTCACATAACTCCTCCCTTCTGTCTCGCCACTCACAATTCGCAGAACGAGACATCTTCGTTTGAATTGCATATCAGTGAGCTCGCAAATAAGAAATACCTCCCCCGGCAGGAGGCAAATCAACTTGATACTCAGGAAACGCTACAAGAAATTCCACATCCTTGAAAGCGGGAGCCTTGCTGTTATCAAATACATGACGGACTTCAATCGGAAAACCATTCGCTGCCTCCCAGCACGTCGCGAGCGCATGGGCGGAGTACCCTTCCTTCCATTGTTTGTCTGGTTCCGCCAAACCCCGCTTCCAATTGGTCGCACATGTTGTCGCCATGTAAATTCGCCCCATTATTTTCTTCATCTTCTCATCGGTCATGTGGCCCTCCGTGTTCCACTGTTTGTATATTCTTCATCGTCGCCAGCTATCGTAAACGTGAAATCGTGACGTATCCCTGTTCAAGTTCCCAGATGTCTTGTCCGGGTTTCTTCTCGCTCATTTCCAGGAACGGTCTGAAACGGGAACAGCGTGCTACCGCGCAATGCTTGACGCCTCTTGGAACACAAATCGGGAAATTGACATTCAGGCATTGACCAGGCATGGGACGGAGGCTTTCTAGGATCTCACAGAGATACCGCTCAATTTCAGCTACTTGCTCCAACGCAGATTCATCGGATGGATGAGGCCAGTTCATGTGCTTCGAAAATGCCACGGCGCCTGTGCCCAGGTACACTGCCGCAACCATTGCCATCCCAACCGTTCCTGAGTGATAGACGTCCATGCCGACGTTGGCTCCATGATTTACGCCGGAGAACACCACGTGAAATCGACCCCTAGACAGGAAACGCTTGCAATAGGCTCCAGCCAGGTAGATCAGATCCGCCGGTTTGGCATCCACCGTGTAACAGTCTTCCTCTGTCTTTTTGATGTCGAAAGTGTGCAGGTCTGCGCAGGTGACGGCCATGCTCTGTTCACCGAGGGAAGAAGTAGGGGTAATCGTGACTAGACGCGCGCCTTTATATACCTGTCTGATGGCATACGCAAGTACGCTTAGTCCAACAGCAGTTGGGCCATCGTCATTAACGAGCAGAATATTGATATATGCATCCTTCCTTGTTTGATTCACAGACTATCAGGTAGCTGTGACAGAGAATGTCACGGCGATGACCGGGGATGATCTGAACAGGACGATCGAACTACCCGGCGAATGTTCCAAATGAAGGTGTCGTCACGGTACACGCAGCCTCGGACGCTTTGCTTACTTCCCGGTATTGCTCTTCCACTTGGACCATGCGCTATCACCTATCTGCCTCATGCTAATAGGAGTGTCGAGCACGCATGCTTTACTGTCATTTGACCGTCGCTACCATTCCATATACACTGTAAAGGTTACGTAATGCGGAGCATGCCTATGCCGAAGGTCTTGCATCCTCACATCAGCAGTGACCCAACCGTGTGCGGCGGAAGTCCCAGGATCGTCGGAACCAGATTTTCTGTCCGGGTCGTAGTGGGCTATATTCTGCATCAGGGTCTGACGCCTGAAGAATTACACACCGCATTCCCCCACTTGAGTTTAGCCGCCATCTACGACGCCCTCGCCTATTACTATGACAATCGCGAGGACATTGACGCCGAGATCAAAGCCGATTCTGATCTCGACGCTCAGGCTGGATTGCGCTCCTAAGCGCAATCTCAAGTATCTCCGCCTCACGCATGAAGCTCTATTTCGACGAGCACCTTCCGACCACTCTCGCTCTTATGCTTCAAGAACGAGGGCACGACTGTTTGACAACCCAAGCAGCCGGAAACGTGGGACGGTCCGATGAGGACCAGCTCGCGTATGCAGCGGGAGAGCGCCGTGTAATCCTGACATTCAACCGTAACGACTTTCTGCTGCTCGCAAAGAAATGGTTTGTCATTGGTCGCGTTCATGCGGGCATTATTCTCTCAAGGCAGCTTCCAGCCTCACAATTGCTCCGTCACCTTCTCCATCTCATCACGCAACATCGTAAAGATGTTCTCGATAACCAGGTCTTCTGGCTCCAGAATTATAAGAACGCGCCTCCCATACTCCCTTAAGAGAGAGCAGCCAGACTACCCGTTCGACAGTCAGCTTTGCGACAGGCGAAACCTGCAGGGGGCTGCATACGAACAGGATGCATCCATCTCATTGCACGTTCCATGCGATCGGACTATACTGGTCATATCGATTAGATCTTGAAAGCTCTATCATGAAGTCCAAACAGATATCGGAATTAAAGGCTACGTTGAGCGAGTGTTTAGCAAAGGTAAAGGCTGGAGAGGAGTTGATCGTCATGGAGCGGGGCAAGCCCATCGCCAAGTTGGTCCCGATGCCGCGACATAGGGATACAGAGGCCGCCCAGCTTGCAGATTTGGTTCGAGCCGGTTTGGTTCACAGTGGTTCAGGTAAATTGCCACCCAAGTTCTGGAAACTGCCGAGACCAAAAGACCGCAAAGGTCGGGCGCTACATGCCTTACTCACGGAGCGGGCTGAGGGACGATGAAGTTCTGGGATGCTTCGGCGGTGATCCCGCTCTGCTTGCAGGAATCGCGGACCGGCTCGTTGAGAAAGCTGGCGGAGGAGGATGAAGCCATTGTAGCTTGGTGGGCCACCCCAGTTGAATGTTATTCGGCCTTCGCTCGGCTCAGACGCGAAGATCTCCTGACCACCACCGAAGAAGAGCAGGCGCGAGCTGTGCTCATGGCGTTAGCTGCGGAATGGACGGAGATTGAGCCGAGCCGTATCGTCCGAGAGCAAGCAGGGCGGACACTGCTGCTACATCCGCTCCGAGCAGCAGATGCGCTGCAACTCGCCGCTGCTCTAGTTTGGAGTCGGGGGCAGGTGGCAGGCCATCACTTTGTTTGTCTCGATCAGCGTCTCCGGGAAGCGGCTCGACGTGAGAGCTTTGCGGTTCTACCCAAAGGAGGGTAAATCTTAGCGACTCCATAATGGCTGCAAGCTCTTCGTGAGTTGTTCTATGATCAGTTTGACCAGCTCCGGCGGGCCGAGCACTTTCACTTCTTTGCCCCACAGGAGAGCACCCACCAGGCGATTTCCTCCAAGCCGCCGGCCGTGAAGGTCACTGACAATGACCCGTCCTTCTTCGGGGTGATCTGCTGACTGGAATGCCACCGCGATTCCCGAAAAAAGTGCGCCGCATCCTCGCTGACATGCAACGTGATATCTCGCGGCGCTTCCTCGATCAGGCCGAACGACTTGGTGAACCGTTCGGCAGGCGAATAACTTGCCGGCAAATCGAACCGCTCCTCGGAGAGCGTGATCGTTTTCATGCGATCCACCAGGAACAGCCGGTCACCCTCCGACGTATGCGAATAGGTCGTGAGATAGAGTCCATGTTGGTGGAGAACCAGGGCGTACGGATCGACACGGTACCAGGCAGGATCACTTCCGCCCGGCTTCACATATTCGAGATCAACCCTGAGCTGTAACAAGAGCGCCTTCCTGAGATCACGCAGCAGTGACGCCTGACGACCATAATTCCTCAGCGGCTTGGGTAGCGGCGCAAACACCCTTAGAATTCGATCCAGATGATTGACGGTTTTGTCCGGAAGAGCCGCGCGAAGTTTGGCCAGGGTCTGATCCAAATCGTCGATAAAGGGCGTGCCGTTGAGGTAGGCCAGATCGGCCCGCGCAAGCTGCACAGACATGAGTTCGTATGGCGAGAGCGTAATCGGCGGCAAACCCTTGTAACCGAGCGGCAGCTGCCATGTCTTTTCGCTTTCCCCGTCTGATTGTTCGAGTGGATGACCTCCTTCTTGAATACGATCGATATCGCGATAGACCTGACGCCGCGTGATCTCAAATTCCTCTGCCAGATCCTTCACCGTCATCGCCCGACTGGCTAGTGCGGGCATCATTCGTCCTAGCCGTTCGGCCTGGCTGAAGGGCTTGGCAGGGCGACCTTTCTTTTTCACGTTAATACCTTTCTCTCGGCATCATGGTTCTATTTAATGGCTCTCTTAGGTCCCGCCCTCATTTCTCATCACCGGGGTCGAGATACCCATTCGTGAAAATGACCGCCATTATACGAAGCCAACTAAATCGGAACCAACTCTTCCCGCGCACCCTTCCTGGTTCAATTGAACATTGAAGCGAAAGGAGGCCATTGCTAGGATACTGGGTCGATCTCAAACCGGAGCACGAATGGTGCCTAAGAGTACGCAATCGGATGAATCTGCCGGCGACCTGATCGTCGAAGGAGCCAGGCAGCACAACCTCAAGAACATCTCGCTGCGGA
>JBEVJJ010000247.1:0-14308 GCA_040510255.1 Nitrospiraceae bacterium
CCTCATCTTGAGTGGAGAACCGATCCGGGAACCGATTGCGCGATTCGGCCCGTTGGTCATGAATACGAAGGAGGAGCTGGTGCAGGCGGTGCAAGACTATCAAGCAGGCAAAATGGGACATCTCTCATGACGATGCCGCGCGTCGTTCGTGAAGCGTGTCTCGTTGAAAGCAAAGCAGGAGAATCATGGGTCCGATGAATCATGCAGGGTCAGGTTTGCACATTGAGGTGTATTCCGACATCGTCTGCCCTTGGTGCTACATCGGCAAGCGGCGGCTCGAAAAGGCGCTGGCGTTGGTCGCGCCTGAAGCGCGACCATACGTGAACAGGCGCCCTTTCGAGCTGAACCCGGCCATGCCCGTCGTTGGCATGGACCGCAGGACCTATCTGGAAACGAAGTTCGGGAGTCTCCACCGTGTGGAATCCATGCTTGAACAGGTGCGGCGGGCAGGAAAACAATCGGGAATCGTGTTTGCGTTCGACCGCATGACCAGGGTGCCGAATACATTCGATGCCCATCGCCTGGTCTGGCTTGCAGAACAACACGAGAAACAGGACCAGGTCGTCGAGGCATTGTTCCGCGGATATTTCGAAGAGGGAAGGGATCTCAGTGATCGGGATGCGCTGGCCGTCCTCGCAGAGGCGGGAGGTCTGGAGCGCCACACTATCGCAACATGTCTGGAGTCGGATCAGGGCGTACAGACGGTGCGTCACGAAGCACAGAAGGGTCTACAGCTCGGCATCCGCGGCGTCCCATACTTTCATCGTGATGGGGTGTCAGGACTCTCCGGCGCACAGCCGCCGGTGGTCATGGCGGAATGGTTACGGCAGAAAGCAGGAGAACAGGCTCCCGCATGACCCCCTCATGAGGGGCCGTGCAGGGGTCTTCAGTGAGGAGACACAGGAGATGGCTGTCCAGGTCTACGGGTGCAATCATATTGTGATCGAGGTCACGGACGCCAAGAAGGCGGTCAATTTCTATTCGGATGTCTTCGGTTTGAAAATGCTGCGAGGGGGCGAGGGCGCCGCCTGGTGTAAACTCGGGGAGCATCAGTTCATGGCGATCTTCGAGGTCGAGACGCTCCAGCCCGATCGGGTGAAGCATTTCGGGCTGATGGTTCGCGACAACACACAGGTCAAAGAAGTGCGGAAGAAGCTGGTCGACAAGTACCAACTGAAGATGGTACCGGGGTTTCGCTGCGACTTCCGGGACCCCTGGGGCAACCGGATTCAAGTCGGCGATCTCCATGATGAGTCGCTGGTCTGGTTACTTCCCTATCAAGAGGTGCAGAAATCGGGGATCACGTTTCACTCAACCAAGCAGACACCACGAAAACCGCAAAAGCGATGAGCACCAATGTCCCAATATGATGGCAAAGCCTGCTCGATCATGTCTGAAACGGGAAGATGGTGGAGGCCATGAACGAGTCACATCGGGAGGAGCGGGCGCATGAAAGCCGTCGGCCTGTATAAATCGTTGCCCATCGACCATCCCGAAGCTCTCCTGGACGTGGATGTGCCGAAGCCAACGCCCGGCGAGCGGGATCTGCTCGTGGCGGTCAAGGCAATTGCGGTGAATCCGGTCGACTACAAAGTTCGCTCGAGACTGAGCACAAACACGACGCTGCGCATCCTGGGATGGGATGCGGCGGGGATCGTCGATGCGGTAGGCCCGGGGGTCACCCTCTTCAAGCCGGGTGATGCCGTCTATTACGCCGGGGACATCACCAGGCCTGGATGTAACGCGGAGCATCACGTGGTCGATGAGCGGATCGCCGGCCGCAAGCCGTTGTCCCTGGATTTTCCCCAGGCGGCCGCGTTACCGCTGACGACGATCACCGCGTATGAAGCGTTGTTCGACCGTCTCGGCATCGACGTGGAGGGTCGGCAGCATGGTCGGACAGTGCTCATCATTGGAGGAGCGGGAGGAGTCGGCTCGATCGGTATCCAGCTCGCCAAGCTGGCGGGGCTCACGGTGATCGTCACAGCATCGCGTCCGGAAAGTCAGACATGGGTGAAACAATTGGGCGCCGACGCCACGATCGATCATCGCCTTTCGTTATGTTCCCAACTGGACGCCCTTGGATATCAATACGTCGATTATGTCGCCGTCTTCAACAATACCGATCAACATTGGAATCAGGTTTGCGACGTCGTGGCCCCACAGGGTCGTATCACGTCGATCGTCGAAAATGAGGGAGCTCTCGCCCAAGGGGTACTCAAGCAGAAGAGCGCCATGTTCGCCTGGGAGTTCATGTTTACACGATCCAT
The DNA here is from genome assembly GCA_040510255.1 of Nitrospiraceae bacterium. GTDB lineage: Bacteria > Nitrospirota > Nitrospiria > Nitrospirales > Nitrospiraceae > DASSBQ01. Next base: position 2,271 of record JBEVJJ010000247.1, read on the forward strand.
GTACAAGACCGACGACATGATCCAACAACAGCGGTTACTCAATCGCGTGGCTGAGTGGATCGACGCCGGTCACATACGAACCACGGTTAAGGACGTGCTGTCTCCCATCAATGCGTCTCATCTGCGCCATGCGCATGCAGTCCTGGAACGAGGACAAGCCATCGGGAAAATCGTGTTGCAAGGCTTCTAGTCCGCACATTGTCACGAACCGACGGTGGGAGATCACGATGAGGTTGGATGGAAAAGTGGTGCTGATAGCAGGTAGTTCCGGCGCCCTCGGGCAGGTGATCGCTCCCGCATGTCTTGAAGCAGGCGCCAAGGTTATCACGGTAAATAGGCGCCTTCCGTCTGCGCAGATCAAGGGTATTGATGCCATGACCGGCGATGTGACCGACGAAGCAGACACGCGGCGTCTCGTAACGGACGTCACGCAGAAAGCAGGTCGCCTCGATGTCCTCATCAACCTGGTCGGGGGCTTTGCAGAGGGTCGCGTTCAAGAGACCGATGCCATGGTGTGGCAGCGGATGTTGGCGATGAACCTGACGTCGGGATTTCTCCTGTCTCGTGCCGTGTTGCCAGCCATGACGCGGCAACAAGCGGGACGAATTCTTCATATTGCGGCCAAGGCGGCGGTCGATCCGTTTCCGGGCGCAACAGCATATATTGTCGCGAAGTCGGGTCTCGTGGCGCTGGTCCGGACGCTGGCGTTGGAATTGACCGGGTCGGGCGTGACGGTCAACGGTGTGCTACCCGGCACGATCGATACGCCGAACAATAGAAAGAGCATCCCCGATGCCAACCCATCGCAATGGGTCAAGCCCGAATCGATTGCTCACTTGCTTCTATTCCTGGCGTCCGACGAAGCCAGCCAGATCAACGGGGCCTTGATTCCGGTCGGATGACCAAGGGGGCCACCATGAAGGCACAGTACCTCGGACATGTGGTGTTTTATGTGAAGGACCTGCAACAGTCATTGGCGTTTTACCGTGACTTGTTGGGGTTCAAGGAAGTGGGCCGGATTTTCAACGGAGCTGCCTCAGCCCTGACATCCGGGCGAACCCATCATGAGCTGTTGTTGATTCAGGTCGGGGATGCCCCGGGACCGGCGGCGGGACGTCGCCGTGGCCTGTATCACATCGGCATCAAAGTGGGAGATAGTCTGGACGAGCTGAGGGCGGCCAAAAGCGAGTTGGAACAGGCCGGCCTGTCCATCGATGGCATGAGCGATCATACCGTCAGCCAGAGCCTCTATTTGAAGGACCCGGATGGCAACGAAGTCGAACTCTATGTCGATGCCGACGAGTCGGTATGGAAAAACAATCCCGAAGCGGTGGTCTCGCCGATCAAGCCGTTGCGTTTGTAACCAGGACGTAGGGAGCTGGTGGACTGGGAGCTTGGCGGGCACGGCATAAAAACTATGCGCCATGGAATTCAGACGGGCAGGGTTGAAGAACACCTCCCCGATTCTCGCGTTCCAGCCTTCGTGACGAGGTGAGCGTTGCGCTTAACTAGGAGGAGGTCAGCACATGCTACCGACACGTGGATATGCAACCAAAGGCCCCACCTCGGTTCTCGAACCATTCAATTTTGAGCGGCGCGAATTGGGTCCTCATGACGTCCTTATTGAAATTCTCTACTGCGGCATCTGCCACTCTGACATCCATCAGGCGCGGGATGAGTGGGGTGGCTCGATTTTCCCCATGGTTCCAGGCCATGAGATTGTCGGGCGCGTCACCCGCGTTGGATCCCAAGTCAAGAGGTTCAGCGTCGGGGAGTTGGCCGGAGTCGGCTGTATCGTCGATTCCTGCCGGGCGTGCGGGAGCTGCAAAGCAGGCCTGGAACAGTACTGCGAAGATCACCTCGTGCTCACCTACAATGGAACTGAGAAAGACAAGAAAACGCCGACGTACGGAGGGTATTCCTCTCAAATCGCCGTGGACCAGCAGTACACGCTCAAGATCTCCTCGAAGCTTCCGCTTGCCGGCGCTGCCCCTCTCCTCTGCGCCGGGATCACTACCTACTCGCCGCTTAAGCATTTCAATGTTGGTTCAGGCCAGCGAGTCGGCGTCGTCGGGTTGGGTGGGTTGGGCCACATGGCTGTCAAGCTGGCTGCCTCGATGGGTGCGGAAGTTACCGTCCTCAGCACATCCCAAACGAAAGAACAGGATGCCCGCCGCCTTGGCGCGCATGACTTTGTCGTATCGCTGGACCCGAAGCGCCTCGCCGCCCTCGCCAATCGGTTTGATTTCATCCTCGATACAGTCTCCGCTCCGCATGATATCAATGCGTACGTGAAGCTCTTGCGCAGAGACGGTGTGTTGGTGCTGGTGGGCGCTCCGCCCAAGCCATTGCAGATCCAGGCCTTCTCGCTCATTTCGAAGAGAAGACGACTCACAGGTTCTTCCATCGGCGGCATTCGTGAGACACAGGAGATGCTCGATTACTGCGCGGAAAAGAACATCACGTCGGATGTGGAGATCATCCCCATCCAGCAGGTCGAAGCGGCTTGGAAGCGAACGGTCGAAGGCGATGTGCGGTATCGCTTTGTCATCGACATGAAAACGCTGTGACGGACCATGGCTCTGCATGATCGACGAAGTGGCGAAGGCGACGCATGTCCACCATCTGGTTATGGTGGGCGGGGACTGGGACTCGACAAAGGCCGAAGGTGAGATGACTCAGAAGAGGAGACCTCGGGATCGCGAAAAAACATCGATAGAAATGTGATCCACAATAATTATACAGTGGGGCAAATGCGCGGCTGAGCGACTATTCGTGCGTGACCACAAAAAGCCAAGTCCTGAATCACAACTCGGCCAACCAATTCACCTGTGCAATGGAAGAATCTGCCACTTACATGAAAAGGAGAACACGCGATGCGTAAGTTGACGGCGGCTTTCGGTTCAATGGTTTTGAGCATAGTTATGCTGGCGCCTTATGGATTTGCCGACCAAGGGGGGAAGCACGGCCCAGGAGGGACACACGGCAAAGAGACCCACATGAAGGTCAACGGCACCGTATCGGCCATTCAGTCCGGACTCGTTACCGTGAAGACTTCTTGGGGACAGATGATGATTTCGTCCGCCACCGCCCCCAAGAATCTGGAAGTGGGAGAAGAGGTGGAGATGCAGGTCAATGAGAACAATGCCGTGATCGATGTCCATCGCAAGGGAGACCCGTCCCATTCCCATCGATTTGTATCCGGCAAATTGGCCTATGCGTCAACGGACAGAAGGGAGATCAAGCTCTGGACTCCGGAAGGTGAAAAGAAGTTTGACGTACAAACCGGGCGGTCCCAACTATCCGGCATCGACGAAGGCACGCCGATCGCCGTTGAGTTGAACGAACAGGGCAAGGTCATCGACATCCACCGCATGACCGTCGAAATGGCCTTCGATGACCATCCCCACATCAAGTCGGGCTATCACCTTACCGTGGACGGGGTCGTTACGAAGATTCAGTCCGGGGTGGTGTACGTCAAGAGTCCGGTAGGACAGTACACCATCAGTGCCAAGACCGCCCCGGCCGATGCAGCCGTTGGGGACGAAGTGACCCTGTGGCTCAATGAAGAAAACATGGTGATCGACCATCATGGTAAGCACAAGAATATGGCTGGGACGCACCGGCTGATTTCCGGCAAGCTGATCTATGCGGGTTTGACGAAGAACGAGATCAAGCTCTGGACTCCGGAAGGGGAAAAGGTATTTCCGCTGGAGCGGATGGAAGTCAAGACGAAGCCGATCGCGGAAGGCTCGATGATTGTCGTTGAAGTGGACGAGAAGGGGAAAGTCATCGATCTTCGGAAGGCGGAATGAATCGAAGCATGGAAGCCGGCGTGCGCATATCAAATTGCTATGTGTCCGCCGGCTTGCCGGCGAGGACCATGTCAAACCATCACAGGGGAACTTCTCATTGAGAGAGGAGAAGCCCCAGAAGGGACGTTCCATGTCATATCCAACGCTGGGAGTAGTCGGCATCCTCTTGGTTCTTTCAGGCGCCACCGCCTGTTCTACAACAGAGACCATGGAATCAACTGAATCAAGCCAGCAGGACCGTGCGTCTGCGACGAAAGAATATCGCCACCATGCGGCAGAGCTGCGCGAGATGGCCCGTCGCCGGCAGATCGAAGCGGATGTCCTGGCGCAAAAAGAAAATCCGGACATGGAGAAGGTGCAAGCCAAACGCGATCTTGCAAAAGATCTTTTGGAGGCTGCCGAACAATCTGACGCCAAGGCACGGGAGATGCAGCGCAAAGTTCCTCACGGAATGGTGCAATGATTGTCGCACTCCTATCCAGTTGAATTAAGTACACCGACCCCATAGAGTTCTCGAATGGCCCATATCAGGTCAAAGGGAAATTCAAAATCGTGAGCGAGGGCGGCCGAGAGATCGCGTTCGATGGAGACGAATCGTGGCTCTGCTGGTGCGGGCAGTCGGCGACCAAGCCGTTCTGCGACGGCTCACACAAGAAGGCCGGCTTCAAGAACAACCTGGACGAGAAGTCGTGACTGCCACGGTCGATTCTACGGAACATATGGTCCCGTTGAGCGATGCCAGACCAGTCATTGCACTGCCGAGAATGGGGGTTGGAACTTGGCCAATCCCATGAACATCGCGGTCGCCGATATCTGGTGTGGCGCACGTGTGTGTGGATGGGGAGTATTTGTGGATGGGGAGTATTAATGTTTCCATCTTCTTAGAGGGGGAAGGACAGCCATGAACAGGAGAATCCGTATCCATTGGTTCTTGACTGCATTGGCCGCCGGGCTGTTTGGTTACGGCGCACTCACCATGGCCGCCGGAGAAGACTTTTCGGCACTGGTCAAGCGTCTCCAGCAGGAGAAGGCGGAGTTCGCCAAACGCCATCAAGCAACGCTCGCGGAGCGGTACGACCTTGCCGACCGCTCTGCCCAGGGCGCCGCCATGTCCCGCGGGAAGCCGGTGCAGGAGGGCGTACGAGTGCGGCTGCCCAAGGACATGACGTGGGAGAAACTCGCCGCCATGTCGCCGGAGGACATCAAGAGCAAGAACCTCTGGCCGGCAGGATTTTTCCCCTTGCCGCATCCCCATCACGAGGCAGGGGGCATGGTGTTCCCGCAGCCGCTCATCGACGAAACCAAGCGCCAGACCGGTCGCGACCTGACGCGCTTTGACCTCGATTTCGACCTTCCGCAGCATCTGCTGCCAGAATTTCCGGCGCCAATCTATCTGACCACGCGGCCGGATTTGGGCGATGTATCACGGGGCCAACTCGTCACCCTGAACAACTTCCACGAACTGTTCAAAGACATTCTCAATCCCAAGCAACTCGAAGGGTTGCGGCTGCTGGTCACGCCGTTTCCCCAGCAGCAGTTCAACGCCCTCGATGACCGGCGAAGCCTGCTAGCTCACCAGGGCGTGGCCTGCCTTGACTGTCATGCCAATGGCCACACGAACGCGGCCACGCACACCGTCGGAGATATTCGTCCTAACGAGCACCGGCATCGCATCGATACTCCCTCGTTGCGGGGCGTGAATGTCCAGCGGCTCTTCGGCTCTCAACGTGCCCTGAAAACCGTGGAAGACTTCACCGAGTTCGAGCAACGCGCCGCCTATTTCGACGGTATCCCGGCCGACGCCACGCGGAAAGGCGTGAACATTCTTGAGCGCGGGAGCCAGGTCCATTTCATGGCCGAGTTCCAGGAGTTGCTCGATTTCCCCCCCGCGCCCAAGCTCAACGTCTTCGGCAAGCTTAATACCGCCAAAGCCACCAAGGATGAGCTGCGCGGGCAAGATCTGTTCTTCGGCAAGGCCCAATGCGCCGCCTGCCACCAACCGCCCTATTACACCGACAATCTGATGCACAACCTGCGGGTGGAGCGATTTTACTCTGAGCGCATGATCAACGGTCGCAAGGCCTCCGCGGATGGCCCGATCAAAACCTTCCCGCTCCGAGGCATCAAGGACTCGCCCCCGTACCTGCATGACGACCGCTTGCTGACGCTGGATGATTCGGTCGAGTTCTTCAATCTCGTCCTAGAGCTGAAGCTGAATGACCAGGAGAAAAAGGACTTGGTGACCTTCCTTCGGGCGCTGTAAGACTCCGAACGAAGGAAGGACAGCCCACGTCACCTAGATCGAGAGGAAGTCAGTGAGGTGAGGTATGACCTGTCCACACGTGGCTGCTCTTAAGCCGGTACCTGCTCGTACTCAAGGCTGTGAAGAATGCCTAATAACCGGATCGCCCTGGGTTCATCTGCGTCTCTGCCTTAGTTGTGGGCATGTCGGTTGTTGTGACAGCTCGCCGAACCGTCACGCGACGAAACATTTCAAGCATACGGCCCATCCGGTGATGGCCTCCTTCGAGACCGGCGAGCGGTGGGCCTGGTGTTACATCGATCAGGCGGACCTGGAAGTACCGAAGCTTGTCACGCCGCACTTGCGGTAATGGGGCAGGCTTCATGGTGCCTGGAGAGGAGGCTGAACATGGTCGGGCACGACTTGCATTGGGTCGCATTCCCCACCCTCGACGACATCCAAGTCGCCACGCTGGCCAAGTTCGGCACGTGCCGGCCGTTACTCGACGGCGAGGCGCTGTTCCAGGCTGGTGCTCGAGATCATCGTCCAGACTATAGCGACCACAGCCACGAGATGGTGTGCCGTGAACGAGATTCTCCGCCCCATGGCCGGCATTTAGTGAGCACCGTGCCAAGGAATATGGAAGGAGCTCGCTATGGCAGAACATGATCTTCAGTCCGTTGCCTTCCCCACGCTCGACGAGACCCAAATCGGCGAACTGAGCCGCTGTCTCGAAGCCACGACGGAATCGTACCGGGATGGAGAAACACTCTTTGCGGTCGGTCAGCGAGATTTCAAATTCCATGTCATCAAGTCGGGCGAGGTCGAGATCATCGATTACTCCGGCGACGTGCCGAAAACGGTCACGATCCATCGCGCAGGCGGGTTCACCGGCGATATTTCGCATTTGACCGGCAATCCTTCGGTCGTCAGTGGGGTGGCCAAGGGTAATGTTCAGGTGTACGAGATCTCAAGGGACGCGCTGAGACAAGCCCTGAACCAGTGTCCGATCTTGAGCGACATCATTCTCCAGGCATTCATCGCTCGGCGGCAACTCTTGCACAAGTCGCCGGACTTTACCGGTCTCCGGGTCATCGGGTCCCGGTACTCGCCGGACACCTTTCGGGTTCGCGACTTTCTGGCTAAGAACCGTGTACTTTTCACTTGGGTCGATGTGGAAACCGATCCGCAAGTGGATCAGCTGCTCAAGCAGTTCGGGGTGACCGAAGCCGACACGCCTGTGGTGGCCTGCAGCACCATGCTGCTCCTTCGCAATCCTTCGAACCGGCAACTGGCGGACCGAATCGGGATCCGCCAACCGCTTGAGCAGGCGATGTACGACCTGACCGTGGTAGGGGGCGGCCCAGCCGGACTGGCGGCTGCAGTCTACGGGGCGTCCGAAGGACTCCGCACCCTCGTGCTGGACCGCACGGCTCCGGGGGGCCAGGCGGGGAGCAGCATGCGGATCGAGAACTATCTAGGATTCCCGACGGGCCTGACCGGTAGCGAGCTGACCGACCGCGCGATCATACAGGCCAACAAGTTCGGTGCCCGCCTCGCCATTGCCACGCCGGTGAGCGGTCTGAGGTTCGATAAGACGTATCCAGTGGTGCACCTCGACGACGGCGAGACCGTCACCACCAAATGCTTGCTGATCGCAACCGGTGTCGATTACCGTCGACTGACTGTCGAGGGATGTGAACAGTTCGAAGGAAGGGGGGTGTACTACGCCGCGACCGTGACCGAAGCGCAACTGTGTAAAGGGCAGCAGGTGGTGATGGTGGGGGGCGGCAATTCCGCCGGCCAGGCCGCCGTCTTCCTAGCTCAGCACGCCGGCCGGGTGCTCCTGCTGATCCGCGGTCACGATCTGTACAAGGACATGTCAAGCTACCTGGTCAAGCGGATCGAACAGATCGCCAATATCGAGGTGCTCTCCAACACAACAATCCAGCGCATGCGGGGTGACGGCCACCTGGGCGCGCTCGACACTCTCAACAGCAAGACAGGAAAAGAGCAAACCATAGAGACTTCGGCGGTGTTCAGCTTCATTGGCGCCGTACCGCGGACAGACTGGCTGCCCTCGGAGATCGAGCGAGACGCCCATGGGTTCATCCGGACGGGGACGGCTTTGGCCGCGTCTCCCCATTGGACAGTACGCCGACAGCCATTCCTACTGGAGACGAGCCGAGCCGGCGTGTTCGCCGCCGGAGATGTTCGGTCCGACTCCGTCAAGCGCGTCGCGTCAGCCGTCGGTGAAGGTGCCATGGCGGTTCGATTCGTACACGAGTATCTCAAAGAGATGTGAGGTTCGTTCCGGGTGAGCAAGGAGTCGATTCTGCCTACGAACGAGTAGAAAAGGCGGAATTGAAAAGAGTAGATTAAGCCTTGCGCTCATGAGTCCTCTTGTCTCCTTCCGACAGGTTTCCACTCGCATCGGTCGGAAAGATATCCTGTACGATCTCAGTTTTGATGTCGAAGCCGGGGAAACCCTGGTCCTCCTTGGCCGCAGCGGATCGGGCAAGACCACCGCTCTGAAAATGGTGAACGGCTTACTCCTGCCAAGCGCCGGTCACGTCTTGGTCGAGGGTACGCCCACGACCGCCTGGGACTTGATCCGGCTGAGGCGTCGGATTGGATACGTGATCCAGGATGCGGGCCTCTTTCCGCATTTCACTGTGGCGGCCAATGTCGGACTGGTTCCGCGGTTAGAAGGCCGGCAGTCCCACGACATCGACGTCCGGGTGCAGCATTTGCTGACTCAGGTGGGGCTCCCTCCGACGCAGTTCGCCACGCGCTATCCCCGTGAATTGTCCGGCGGTCAACGCCAGCGGGTGGGTATCGCCCGCGCGCTGGCAGCGGATCCGCCGTTGTTACTATTGGACGAACCCTTTGGCGCGCTCGATCCTGTGACCCGTGTGGAACTTCAGCAACAGTTTCTCGACCTCCGCGACAGGCTGAACAAGACGGCTCTGCTCGTCACCCATGATGTCCGGGAAGCCTTGCTGCTCGGCACCCGCATCGGGGTTCTGCACAATGGCCGGTTGGTCTTTCTGGGTGGACGTACCGAGTTTCTCGAGGCCACCGATCAGGAAGTGCAGGCCTTTCACACGTGCCTCGAGGAGAAGTGGAAGGGGACGACCTGATGTCTCTCGAGTTGGCGCGTGACATCCTTGATTTGACGCTCGAACACCTCCTCCTGGTGGGCCTCTCCATGGGGATTGCCGCGGCGCTTGCCATTCCGGCGGGCATTCTGCTCACCCGGCGCACCTTTCTTCAACGATGGGTACTGGGATTTGCGAATATCATGCAAACCGTGCCGAGCCTGGCGCTCTTCGGGTTTCTCATTCCTCTTCCCTTCCTGGGCGGGATCGGCAAGCATACGGCGATTGTCGCGCTGGTGCTGTACGCTCTCTTGCCGATTCTGCGGAATACTCTGACCGGCATTCTCACCGTGGACCCCTCCGTGCGCGAGTCGGCGATCGCCATGGGCATGACGGGACGGCAGCTTCTCTGGGAGGTCGAACTCCCGCTGGCGACCAGGACAATTGTGGCCGGCCTGCGGATCGCGACCGTGACGACGATCGGGACGGCAACGATTGCGGCGGCCATAGGCGGGGGTGGGCTCGGTGTCTTTATCTTTCGCGGCCTGGCATCCGTCGATACGACGCTGCTCCTGGCCGGCGCCCTTCCGGCCGCTTTGATCGCGTTGGCAGCCGATCGAGGACTCGAATGGATCGAACACAGATTGTCGCCTGCGTGATCGTCGGGCTGTGGGTGGGTGGACTTGTCGGCTGTCCCAAGGAACATCCGATCACGGTCGGCTCGAAGAATTTCACCGAGCAAGTGATCCTCGGCGAAATCGTGGCGCAGCATCTGGAACATCGACTTGGCCGCCGCGTTGATCGCCGACTCAACCTGGGCGGGACCCTGTTGGCGCATCAGGCGCTCGTGAACGGGGATATCGACCTCTATCCTGAGTACACGGGGACTGCGCTGACGACCGTCCTGAAATTACCGCCTGTCCATGATCCGGCTGCTGCAATGGCCCTCGTGCGAGCCGAATATCAGACGCGATTCGGCGTAGAATGGGTGGACCCGTTGGGCTTCAACAATACGTTCGCGATGGTGATCCGCGGGGAGGATGCTCGGAAAAGCAAGCTTGAAACATTGAGTGATGCGGCGCGGTATTCTCCTGGTTGGAACCTCGGTGTCGGGTACGAATTCCAGCAGCGGTCGGATGGGCTGGCCGGGTTGCTGAAGATCTACAATCTTCCCATCCACGGATCGCCTAAGACCATGGACCTCGGGTTGCTGTACAAGGCGCTCGAACAGCGACAAGTGAGCATGGTGGCCGCGAATGCCACCGATGGCCAGTTATCGGTTCTGGATGTGCTGGTTCTGCAAGATGACAAGCGATATTTCCCGCCCTACGATTGTGCCTTCGTTGTGCGCACCGACAGGTTGAAGGACAACCCTCCCTTGCGGCAGGCCCTCACCGACCTGGCCGGATTACTTAGCGACCGCACCATGCGCACGTTAAATTATCAGGTGGACGGTGAACATCGTCCGGTCAAGGGAGTGGCTGAGCGGTTTTTGCGGGAAGCCGGCCTGCTTCGCTAAGCGGCGATCAGAAGATTCTCGGCAAACGCCCATTCGAGATCGATCCATTGCGCTTCGCACAGGAATCCTGTCCGTCGAGCGAGAGCAGGAATTTCCTCGACGCGGAATTTGTGGCAGGCCTCCGTCCAGATGGTTTCCCCTTCATTCAACGTACAGGTGAAATCCGCGGCCCGAATCGATACGGTTTGCTTCCTGGCCGAGCGCAGATACATTTCGATCCGGCGGTGCGTGTCCTGATACCGGACGTCATGTTCGAAGTGCCGTAGGCTAAAGTCTCCCCCGAGTTCCCGATTGATCCGAGCGAGCAGATTCAGGTTGAAGGCGGTGGTGACCCCCGTCGGGTCATCATAGGCCAACAGCATGTCACCGACCGATTTCACCAGGTCAGTCCCCAGGAGAAGCGCGTCGCCAGGCTTCAAATGCCGGCGGATGTCGTGCAGAAAATGTTCTGCTGCCGGCGGATCAAAATTGCCGATGCTGCTTCCCAGGAACAACACCAGGAGTGTCTGATCCGGTCGACGGCGAGCCGCGGCTTCCTGAAGCCCTTCCAGATACGATTTCTCCAGTCCAACCATGCTCATTGCGCCGACGTTTCCCAGTTCTTGGTGACACTTGATAAGGGCCGCAGCGGATATGTCGATAGGAAAATAGGCCACCGGCTCCCGATCCGCGAGCGCTTCCAATATCCAGCGGGTCTTACGGCCGCTGCCGCTCCCCAGCTCAACCACTGCCACGGGGGGCGGAAGATGTTCGAGCATGGCTCCCGCATGTCGGCGGAGGATGCGCTCTTCGGCGCGGGTCAACCCATATTCAGGGAGCAAGGTGATCGCTTCAAACAGCGTCGTTCCCAACTCATCGTACAGGTACATCGAAGGCAGTTCGCGTTGGCCAACCTTCCCGAGGCTGTCGCTCACTGCGACGGCGAACTGTCGGAGCGCGTCGGTCTGTACCGTCTGTGAGAGCATCATATTAGTGTTCCACACACCGAAAGCCGGCGTAGACATGCGGGTAGTTGGGCCGAAACCAGTTGCGAAACGATCGGCGCAGCAATCTGGCGTCTGTCCGCGAGGAAGCACCCTTGAGCACATAATGTTGGCCGTCAAAGAAGCGGGCCGAGTATCCGGGATAAAACGAGAGGGGCTGGAAGCCGGGAAAGGGCTGGAAGACCGTCGACGTCCACTCCCATCCGTTGCCGACCAGTTGGGAAATTCCGAATGCGCTGTCGCCCAGTGGGGTCGCAGTCACTGAAATAGGATCCCATCGGTTCCCGCCGAAGTTTCCGCGACGCCTATCCGGCTGGTCATCGCCCCACGGATAGGTTCGTTCTTCTTCGCCGCCCACCGTCCCGTACGCGGCTCGAT
>JBEVJJ010000248.1:0-12705 GCA_040510255.1 Nitrospiraceae bacterium
GATCCGCCATGTCCTTATTCAGACCGAGTACGAGCACCATGTCGGCAGCGGACGCTTTGTTGACATTCATGAGCGAGGTCATCCCGGCAGAAGGCGGCGCCATAGCGGATGAATTGGGTTGGGCGGCCGAGGGCGCAGGTGTTGACGTACCCGGCGGCAGAACCGTGGGCGCGAGCGCCCCCGGAGTGGACCGGGTTTGTTCTTTCATTTCCTTTTGATAGCGCGCCACGAGTGATTTCAACTGTTCATTGTGTCGTCGCGTTTCATCGTATTCCTGGCGGAGACTTCTGTTCTGCGCATTGAGTTGCTTGATCTTATCCTCCAACTCCTTGGTTCGGACCTCGATCGTATCCCGCTCCTTATCCCGACCGTGTTCGATGCGTTGCATTTCGTCACGCGCAGATTGTGTTTCGACGCCAAACTTGGCATTCAGATCCTTCAATGTTTTGACCTGTTGCTCGAGCGCATTTTTCTGCGCACGGGTCCGTTCGAGTTCGGTCTTGGCGGTCTCGGCTTCGGTCAGCGCCTCCTGGTATTTTTTCTCAGCCACACATCCGGACATCGCCACTGCGCCAATCAATACCAGTCCCGCTCTCCACACTTGCCTCATGGACTCCTCCCCTGTTCGGTGCGCCGTGCCTGTACTCCGGCTCATCCTACTCTGTATGCCAACCCTGGTTCTTTGTCAATATATTTGGTCGGCTCAACGCCGCGCTCCACGAATACGAAGGACGGGCGATTCTCTTGACTGCTCCGGAATGACGCTTTGCTTGACTGATGCTGGCAACTCTGGGATCATGCGCGCAGAACAGGAAGCGCCATCCGTCCGCGACAACTTCGATCGATATCACCGCACATGACCAACTGGGGCCCAGAACTTGCCGTCATCCTCGGCATCATAGAGGGTTTGACCGAATTCTTGCCGGTTTCCTCGACCGGCCATTTAATCCTGGTCGGACATGCTCTCGGATTCACGGGAGACGTGGCCTCCACTGTCGAAATCTCCATTCAACTCGGAGCCATCCTCGCCGTGATGGCCTACGAACGCGTCAAGATCGCCGCTCTACTCACGCAGGGGTTCCACGAGCAGACGCAATTGCGCGCGATGTTGCAGGGACCGTCTCCGTCCGATTGGAAGTCGGCCCTCTCCACCTCCATGAAATCGCATTCGAACTTATGGTTTCTCATCGGGATAGGCCTGGCATTTCTCCCCGCCGCATTCGTGGGATTTGTCGCCCACACATGGATCAAAGCGAACCTGTTTACACCGATGACGGTTGCCGCTTCCCTGATCGTCGGCGGCATGATCATCCTTCTCGTCGAAGGTGCGGACAATCGGGCGCACACCGAGCGGTTACTGGATGTGTCTCCTCGATCCGCACTTCTGATCGGATTAGCGCAGTGCGTCTCGCTGATTCCGGGTATGTCCCGTTCAGGCTCCACGATTGTCGGCGGCCTTTTGGCGGGACTTGACCGCCGGGTTGCGACAGAGTACTCATTTTTTCTTGCCCTGCCCACGATGATGGTGGCAACCACTTACCAGATGATCAAATCCCAGGCGTCTCTGAGCCAGCAAGACTATATTTCCCTGGCAGTCGGGCTCGTCGTGTCCTTTTTTGTGGCCTGGGCGGTCATTGCAGCCTTTCTCACCTATGTCCAGCGACACACCTTGCGGGTCTTCGCGTACTATAGGATGGTTCTGGGGGTGCTGGTACTCTGGGTCGTCCGCTGAAGCGAGGCCACAAGCATGTCTGCAGGACGGCATGGTCGCGCGCTTCGCGGCCATTCAGTGCCGCCAGCTAGGGGGCGCGGTCTTCTTGTAGAATGGGCTCGGACTCGGGTTCTTTTTGTTTCTCGAGGGCAAAGTGCAGAATGAGAAACACGACCCCGACGGTGATCGCAGAGTCGGCGACATTGAACGCTGGCCAGTGATATGGCTCGATATAGAAATCCAGAAAGTCGATGACTTCTCCATAACGCAGGCGATCCAACAGATTTCCCACCGCACCTCCGAGAATCGCCGCCACGCTGATCTGTCCCATCCAGTCGTCCTTCGGCATCCGTGCGAGGATCGTTCCGAGCAGACCCAGCGCAAACATGGAGGTCAGACCAAAAAAAATGAGGCGAAAGCCGCCGCTGCTTGTGGAGAGAATGCCGAAGGCGGCGCCGGGATTTCTGATGTAGGTAATGCTGAACAGGTTGGGAATGACCGAGATCGATTCATGCAGCCGCATGGTTTGCATGATATAGACTTTGGTGATCTGGTCGATCGCGATGATCCCGAGGCTGATCAGGCCCAACAGCACATATCGCGATGTGGATCCCTTCATTGGACAGCCTCGTTGAAGATTTTACGAACCGGTTCTATACATCGGTCACACAGCGTGGGGTGGTCTATATAGGTTCCCACGGCAGGGCGATAATTCCAACAACGGTCGCATTTGACGCCATCAGCCTTGGCGACATCGATCCATAGCCCAGCCGTGTCACACAACAGATGACCTTCGGTGGGAATAGAATCAACTTCTCGCAAGGTCACCTGCGATACGATGAAAAGAGAGGATAGATCAGCAGCTCGTAACAGCTGGTAGAGTTCGGGAATGACTCCAAGCATGACCTTCGCTTCCAATGGGGAGCCGATCACCTTATCACGCCGCTGCCACTCGAGCGCGCTTTGAACCTTCATGCGCACATCGAGCAAGCGTTCCCATCGTGTCGCCAACGTGGAATCCATCCATTGAGATTCCGCTTCCGGAAATGCAGCCAGATGCACGCTAGTCATTCCGCTCTGCTTTCGCACCACCTCCGGCAACACCTGCCAGATCTCTTCAGCCGTAAAACTCAGGATGGGCGCCATCAATTTTGTCAGCGCCACGACGATATCGAACAGAACCGTTTGGGACGAGCGTCGAAAAGGAGAGTCTTTGTCGAACGTGTACAATCGATCCTTCAGAATATCCAAGTAGACGGCACTCATGTCGACGGCGCAGAAGTTGTTCAACGCATGAAAGATCGTGTGAAACTCGAAGTCGTCGTAGGCTTTCCTGACGCGCGGGATCAGCTCACCGAGCCGCATCAAGGCCCAGCGGTCCAATTCAGGCAACCGTTCGTATGGAACTCGATGGATCTCAGGATCGAAGTCGTAGAGGTTGCTGAGCAAGAAGCGACAGGTGTTGCGGATCTTGCGATAGGCTTCGACAAGATGGTTCAAAATCTCCTGTGAAATTCTGAGATCCTCGCGGTAATCCTGCGCCGAGACCCACAGCCGCAGAATCTCCGCTCCGGACTGTTTGATGACATCCTGTGGAGCCACCACATTCCCCGCCGACTTCGACATTTTTTTTCCGGCCCCATCGACCACGAAGCCGTGTGTCAGCACGGCTTTGTAGGGCGCGCGCTTGTCCGTGATGACTCCTGCCAGCAGCGCGCTATGGAACCATCCTCGGTGCTGATCGGACCCTTCGAGATACAGATCGGCAGGCCACCAGCGATGAGGTTTGAGCACCGAGGCGAAGCTCACGCCCGATTCAAACCAGACATCGAGGATATCGCGTTCCTTTTCGAAGGCTGTTCCGCCACATGCCGCGCAGGATGTATTGGGCGGTAGCAACGCAAATGCCGGGTGAGCAAACCAGTAATCTGTGCCGTGCTGTTCGATGAGACCGGCAACATGTTCAATCACAATGGGCGTGGCCAGCAGTGTCCGACAGGAGCTGCACGTGAATCCGGGGATTGGAGTGCCCCAGACACGCTGACGGGACAGACACCAGTCCGGGCGATTGGCAATCATGCCTTCGATGCGGTCGCGGCCCCATGGTGGCACCCATTGAACGCGGGCGATCTCTCCCAGGGTCTCATGCCGCAGGTCGTTGGTCTCCATCGACACGAACCACTGTTCCGTCGCACGAAAAATCACCGGTTGCTTGCATCGCCAGCAATGGGGGTAGGAGTGATTCAATGAGCCATGACCGAGGAGACGTCCCTTCTCCTGCAGCCGTTCCACGATCTTGGGATTGGCTTTCAGGACATGCTGGCCGGCAAATTCCTGAACCGTGTCCGTAAATCTTCCTGCGTTATCCACCGGCGCCAGGATTTCGAGTCGTTCACCCGGCGAGGCCTTCGAATTGTGATCAAGAACGAGAAGATAGTCTTCCATGCCGTGGCCTGGTGCGATGTGCACGCAGCCCGTTCCCTGCTCCAAGGTCACAAAGGCCCCGAGCAGGATTGGCGAAAGCCCTCTGGTCAACGGGCGTTCGGTCTCCAAGCCCTCGAACCCCTCGCCCCCTTTCCTTACGCCCACCAGGCGATAATTTTGCAGGCTGCAGGCCTTTGCCACGCTATCGACGAGTTTCTCGGCGATGATGAGGATTTCATCGTTCATCGCGACGAACGCATACGCAATGTCCGGATGCAGGCACACAGCCTGGTTGGCGGGTAAGGTCCATGGCGTGGTCGTCCAGATCACCACCGAAATCTTCTTGACTGTGTTCGGGAATAGATCGTTTGCGTTGAATGCAGTCCGCGCGATGCTATCCGGAGAGCCCACCAGCGGAAATTTCACATAGACCGACGGCGACGTATGATCGTCATACTCCACCTCGGCTTCGGCCAGGGCCGTCTGATCTTGCGTGCACCACAACACGGGCTTCAGGCCCTTGTAGACACCGCCCCGCTCCACGAACTTACCGAACTCGCGCAAGATCGTCGCTTCGTACTGAGGCGTCAGCGTGAGATATGCCTGTTGCCAATCTCCCAATACGCCGAGTCGTTGGAATTCGTCCCGTTGAATCTTGTAGAACTTTTCTGCGTATTCTTTGCAGAGCCGCCGGATCGCCAGCGTGTCGAGATCTTTTTTCTTCTCTCCCAGTTCTTTCATGACTTGATGCTCGATCGGCAAACCGTGACAATCCCATCCGGGCACGTAGGGCGCGCGATAGCCGGACATGGTTTTCGATTTGACGACGACGTCTTTCAGAATCTTGTTCAGCGCATGACCGATATGGATGCGACCGTTGGCATAGGGCGGACCATCATGGAGCACATAGAGCGGTCGCCCCTGACCCGCTTCTTGAATCCGTTCGTAGAGGCGTTCCTGGCCCCACCGGGCAAGCCACTCAGGCTCGCGCTGGGGCAGATTGGCCTTCATCGGAAAGTCTGTTCGAGGCAGATTGAGAGTCGCCTTGTAGTCCATACCCATGGTCAAGACCGCGCTGTGAACGAGTGGAGAGGCTATCGCGGTAGGAATATTACCGAATCGTCCGACGGGGAACCAGTGCTTAATTAGCTGAGCGCCATCATGCGGTCGAGGGCAATCTTGGCCCAATATCGTTCATCGGACGGGACGACAATGTGGTTCACCACATGACCTTCGGCGAGATTCTCCATTGCCCAGCAGAGGTGCGGGGCATCGATGCGGTACATCGTCGCACACTGACAGACGGTCGAAGACAGGAAGTATACGCGCTTGTCCGCTTGTTCCCGCTTGAGGCGATTCACCAGATTGAGTTCGGTTCCCACCGCCCATGTCGTCCCGGGCGGCGCCGCGCTGACGGTGCGAATGATGTACTCGGTGGACCCGACGAGATCCGCTTTGTTCACGACATCTTCGTGACATTCCGGATGAACGATCACCTTTCCTTCCGGGTACTGCTTCCGGAAATAATCCACGTGGGAGGGTTGAAACATTTGATGCACGCTGCAGTGTCCTTTCCAGAGGATCAGACGTGCTCGTTTGATCGCCTCGATGGAATTCCCTCCGCGCGGCATGAACGGGTCCCAGACAATCATCTGCTCGCGGGGAATGCCCATCTTGTTGGCCGTATTCCGGCCGAGATGTTCATCGGGAAAGAACAGGATCTTCTCGCGGCGGGCCCATGACCACTCGATGACCACCCTCGCATTGGAAGACGTGCAGGTAATGCCGCCATGTTCGCCGCAGAATGCCTTCAACACGGCAGCGGAATTCACATACACCGCCGGCATCACTGTTTCCTCGACGGGTACCATGCGGCTCAGCGCGTCCCAACATTGCTCCACTTGTTCGATAGCAGCCATGTCGGCCATCGAACACCCGGCCGCCATGTCAGGGAGAATCACCGTTTGATTGGACCGGCTGAGCACGTCGGCGGTTTCCGCCATGAAGTGAACGCCGCAAAACACCACGTAGGGGCGGTCGGACCGTTCCTGCGCGATTTTGGCCAACAGGAGGGAATCCCCGCGAAACTCTGCATGTTGGATGACTTCATCGCGCTGATAGTTGTGCCCGAGAATCATGACCCGATCGCCGAGCGTCGCCTTCGCGGCCCTCGTGCGTGCGAACAATTCCTCCGCCGAGAGCCGTTGATATTCGGTCACAGGCTTGGGCAGTGTTGCAAGCGCTGCCCCGTTGGTCTCCTGCCTCGCGCCGAGAACGCTGTCGCATGTTGAGGCGGACATTCCTTATTCTACGACAGCCTCGAGACACAATCAATTCAGCCTCCCGCGCACAAAGGCCCTATTCCCGGCGTCACTGTCCGGACCAGAACGCATGGGCCTTCCACCGCATTGACAATGCCATTCACGGCTAGGTACCATTAGCATCAACAGCTAGGGGTGCCATCCGGCTGAGAGGTCCGAACGAATCGGACGACCCTCACAACCTGACCTGGGTAATACCAGCGTAGGGAAGCGATGGAAAAGCTGGTTTCCTGAGTTGGCAAGCCGCACTCCTAGCCGGAGGCGGCTTTTCTTGTTTTCAGACGTCTCTCTTCACGTTTTCGGAGAAAGGATTGCCACTATGAGCCAGGCATCTGTCAAGACAGGATCCTTGAACGGGGCCGCAGTGGATCCCATCAGTTCCCCGCTCACGACTGCCCCACTTCCGGCATCATCCAAGATATACGTGCAAGGATCGTTGCCAGAGGTGCGAGTTCCAATGCGCGAAATCCACCTGGCTCCCTCTCCGGCTGCAGGAAACCGGAACGCAGTCGCGAATCCTCCCTTGATTATCTACGACACCTCAGGCCCCTATACGGACCCGAATGTCGCCATCGATGTACGCGCAGGCTTGGCGCCTGTGCGACGTGCCTGGATCGAGGCACGGCAGGATGTGGATGCACTCGCTGAGATTTCGTCTCGATATGGACGGTTGCGAGCCCAGGATCCGAAACTGGATGGCCTTCGGTTCCGTCATGTCCGAAAACCTCTGAAAGCAAAGTCCGGCATGAACGTCACACAGTTGCATTACGCGCGCAAAGGTATCGTCACTCCAGAAATGGAATTTATCGCCATTCGCGAGAATCAATCGCGTGAATTGGATAGCGCGCCAACCGGAACAGGATCCCATCATGGCGGTGGCGTAGTGCAGCATCCCGGGCAAGCCTGGGGAGCCCGTATTCCCGATCGGATCACGCCCGAATTCGTCAGGGATGAGGTGGCGCGCGGACGGGCGATCATTCCCGCCAACATCAACCACCCCGAAAGCGAACCGATGATCATCGGGCGGAATTTTCTCGTGAAGATCAACTCCAACATCGGGAACTCCGCCGTCGCCTCATCAATCGAAGAAGAAGTGGAAAAAATGATCTGGTCGATTCGCTGGGGGGCCGATACGGTCATGGATCTCTCGACCGGCAAGAACATTCACGAGACGCGCGAATGGATCATCCGCAATTCTCCGGTCCCCATCGGCACCGTGCCGATCTACCAGGCGCTCGAAAAGGTGAACGGCAAGGCTGAAGACTTAACGTGGGAGATTTATCGCGATACCCTCATCGAGCAGGCCGAACAGGGCGTCGATTACTTCACCATTCATGCCGGTGTCCTGCTGCGATATATCCCCTTGACCGCCAAGCGCATGACAGGGATCGTCTCCCGTGGCGGGTCCATCCATGCCAAGTGGTGCTTGGCGCATCATCAAGAGAACTTCGCCTATACGCACTTTGAAGAGATTTGCGAGATCATGAAGGCCTATGATGTGTCTTTCAGCCTGGGAGATGGCCTCCGGCCCGGTTCCATCGCCGATGCCAATGACGAAGCCCAGTTTGCCGAGCTGGAGACCCTGGGCGAGTTGACCAAAATCTCATGGAAGCATGATGTCCAGGTCATGATTGAGGGCCCCGGACATGTGCCGATGCACCTCATTCAAGAGAATATGGAAAAACAATTGAAGGAATGCCAGGAGGCGCCATTCTATACCCTCGGGCCGCTGACGACCGATATCGCGCCGGGTTACGATCACATCACTTCCGGTATCGGCGCCGCGATGATCGGGTGGTATGGGTGCGCCATGCTCTGTTATGTCACACCAAAGGAACATCTCGGCCTTCCCAACAAAGAAGACGTCAAGACGGGCGTGGTTACTTATAGAATTGCAGCCCATGCCGCGGATCTCGCCAAAGGGCATCCCGGGGCACAGGCCCGCGACAACGCGCTCTCGAAGGCGCGATTCGAATTCCGTTGGGACGATCAATTCAATCTCTCCCTCGATCCGGATACCGCCAGGACGTTCCACGATGCGACGCTACCGGATCATGCCGCGAAAGTCGCTCATTTCTGCTCCATGTGCGGGCCACACTTCTGTTCCATGAAAATTACCCAGGATGTCCGGGACTACGCTCAGCAGAAACATCTGGAGGAACAGGAGGCGATTCAGATTGGCATGAAGGAAAAATCGGAAGAGTTTCGAAAGGCGGGATCTGAGATCTACCTGTGAGAAAAATGTTCAATGTTGAATGAGGAATGTTCAATTCAGATGGCGGCCAAGACAAATAATGTCGTGAACGAAAAGAGTTACGTGTTTGCGCTGGAAACAAGAGAGACTCACTATTGGCTGCGATCAATGAGAGATTCAAGGATACTCACTTTTGAGCAAGCGAACCTGCGATTGAAAGAAGTGCAGGAGTCAATCCGTATCCTCACGGCGGTCGTCAAGACATCCCAGCGATCACGATACACGAAATCGAACATTCAACATTCACCATTCAGCATTGCGAAGGTTCCCCATGCTTAAACCCAAACCAGCGCCTCTGCGTGAGCGTGACATTACCAGGCACATTGCGCGGGAATACTACAAAGAGTTCGATCAACTCATCGAAAGCGACGTGATCATCGTGGGGGCGGGACCGTCCGGCTTGATCTGCGGTCATGATCTCGCAGCCATGGGGTTCAGGACGCTCATTGTGGAGCAGAGTCTGGCGCTGGGCGGAGGATTTTGGTCCGGCGGCTATCTCATGAACAAGGCGACGATCTGCGCCCCGGCGCATGAGATCCTGGAAGAAATCGGTGTTCCGTGCAAAGGCGTCAAGGACTGCGAGGGCATGTACATCGTCGATCCGCCTCATGCGACCGGCGCCCTGATTGCCGCGGCATACAGAGCCGGGGCTAAAGTCATGAATCTCACCCGCGTGGTCGATTTGATTCTCAGAGGAGACGGCATACTCGAAGGGATTGTCGTGAACAGCACCACGGCTGAAATGGCCGGCCACGACATCATCCATGTCGATCCGATCGCCTTGGAAAGCAAACTCGTCGTGGATGCGACGGGGCATGATGCGGTCGTGGTCAATCTCTTGAACAAGCGGAATCTGTACAAACCGGTGCCGGGCAATGGGGCCATGTGGGTGTCGCGCTCGGAAGAAGAGGTGATGGACAGAACCGGAGAGGTCTATCCGAACTGCTTCGTCATCGGCCTTGCTGTGGCGGCTGTATTCGGGACGCCGAGGATGGGTCCGGCCTTTGGGTCCATGCTGCTCTCGGGTCGGTATGGAGCGGAGTTGATCAAGAAGAAACTGAAACAGGAATGATCGCAGGTCATGACGCTGAACAGCCCAGCCGTGCGAAGACCCTGCCGCCTTTCAATCACGGCGGCGCGCATAGACTCGGCGCTCCTCGTCCATCGCGCCATGCGCCCCATCCCCCAGTGGGACCCTTTCGCTGCGCGCGTCCGGGCTCCCGTACAGCGCCACCCGCGATCAACCATGGAGTAGTGTGGTAGTGATGGATGTACAAGATTTCATGATCCAAGGGGAAGGACACGAAGAGGACAAGCGGGAGGCTTGGACCCTTTTTCAGCAGGCCTACGGGCATCAGATGAAGGGGGAGCTCGAGGAAGCCGTGAATCTGTATAAGAAATCGCTCGATATTTACGCGACTGCGGAGGCTTATACGTTTCTCGGTTGGACATATAGCTTCATGGGGAAACTGGATGAGGCGATAGAGGAATGCTATAAAGCCATCGACCGGGACCCGGATTTCGGAAATCCCTATAACGATATCGGCGCCTATTTGATCGAGAAGGGACAGCTGGACGAGGCCATTCCTTGGTTTGAAAGAGCCATGCAGGCCAGGCGTTATGAAAATCCTGCGTTTCCCCATTTGAACCTGGGAAGGGTACAGGAGCGGCAAGGGAAGTGGGCTGAAGCCATCGAGTCCTATAAGCGCGCGCTGACGCTCCATCCGGAGTATGCCCTGGCGAAGAAAGCGTTGGGACGCCTGATCAGTTCCATGAACTGATTCATCAGACTGAGAGACCGGTTTGTTCTCAGGACCACGGAGGAATTGACGCTCTCGCGATGCCGACCATACTCGTTGCGGTCAACGATATCTTTTTTTATACCAAGTTGCGCGATGCGCTGAAACCGCACGGGTATACCCTTGATCGTGCTCGGTCCCAGACGGAGGTCACACACAAAGCCGCACTCGCGCAGGTCTCAGCCGTCGTTCTGGACATGAACGATCCGGGTGTCGATGGGTTGAAGGCCCTACAAGACGTGCGATCCGACGCCCGGCTCAATGCAGTGCCGGTGCTGGCCTTCGCGAATCACGATGAAGTCGCCACCTGGCAACGGGCAAGAGAGCTGGGGGTGACCAAGATCGTTTCCCGCAATGAGTTTTCTTCGCGCACACGAGAGCTGGTGGAAGAAATTCTTCATCCCCGGGCAGAAACGACTCCTCTGCCCTCCAACCCATAACACGAGCCTGTTCCTATGAAACAATCGCGGTTGCACGACCGTCATACGACCCTGGGGGCCCAAATGCGGGAGTCATCCGGATGGACAGTGCCGGCCCATTATGGAGATGTCGCCGCCGAGCATGCCGCGGTCCGCCAGCAGGTCGGAATTGCCGACCTGTCTCATCGGGGGACACTCCGCGTCACCGGCGAGGACCGGGTGAAGTGGCTCCAGAGTGTCATCAGCAATGACATCCTGCCCCTTCAACCAGGTCACGGTCGATATTCCAGCTTCCTGACCCACAAGGGCAAGATGCTGACCTATTTCCGAGTCTATCAGCAGCCAGACAGTGTCGTGATCGAAGACGTCGGTGAAATCGGCGATCTGACGTACCAATCGCTTCGCAAATTTCTTCTGTATGGAACCAAGGCAAAGTTGGAGAATTGCGCCGAGACCTGGGGACTGCTCTTGGTGAGCGGTCCTCAAGCCGCGGAGGTCATCCGAACGGCATTCGGCCACGACGTCACGCGTTTGGACATATTAGATTTTCTCACGGCAAACATCGATCACCACCAAGCCATGGTCATGCGGACGGAAGAAACCGGCGAAGCGGATTTTGAGATTCTGCTGCCTGCCGATGCTATAGAAACGACGTGGGATCACCTCATGAAAGCGGGACAGGCTCTGGGGATCAGACCCTTTGGCACGCAAACTCGGGAGGCCCTGCGCATAGAAGCGGGTCTTCCGCAGGCGGGGCCGGACTTGAATGAGGAGGTGGTTCCGCCGGAAGCCAATCTGGAAGGCAAGGCGTTCAGTCTGTCCAAAGGCTGCTACCCGGGGCAGGAAGTGGTCGCAAGAATGGATACCTATGGAAGCGTCCGTCGCCGGCTCGTTGGGCTTGTGATCGACGGGGCGAACGTTCCGCCAAGGGGAGCCAAGCTGTTCAGCGGAGATCGCGAAGTCGGATGGATCAGCAGCGCAGCCCGTTCGCCGCAACTGCAATCGGTCATCGCGTTCGGGTATCCGCTACGGGAGTTCACTCCGGCCGGCACTCCGCTCGCGGTCGACATCGCTGGCGCACGCCACAATGCCGTCGTTCACACCCTCCCTTTTTACACCCGCACCTAGCTTGGCCGACCTCGTGGGGCAGATTGAGGACAGGTCCAATTCTGTCAGCGTTCCGGATTTCTAACTGCTAGGACAGCGCCGGCAAATCCAAACAGACTCTTCCGCGCCTCATCATCCAGCGCCAGTAACAAATGCGTTTCTTCCCCATGCATCAACCGAAGGCTGAGAAACGGTTCCTCTCGGCGCTTTTCCCGGTTATCCCATACGGCATCGATGACTTGCACCTTGTCCAGCTGTCCGACCGAGACCGCATCGTATCGAAAGTACTGATCCCCGATGACCATGTCGAATACCACATTGCCTGCCGTGAGCAGCAGGAGATTAAACCGACCCTGGTCTTCGTAGCCCTCGGGCAAAAACTTATTGATATGGCAACGCGAGATCTTCCGGTCGCCCAGCGCGCCTCTGATCTTATCCCGCAATGCGTCATAATCAATCTGCAGCGCTTTCTCGTCCGGGCCTGTTGCCGCCACTGCCGCATCTTTCGCTCGTTCAAACACATCGTCCGAGGACATCAACCCTGCCATGGTGCCTTCTCCTTGTTCAAACCATCCATTCGAACCCACGCCTCACACGGCTGTACGGGGCAAACGTCCACGTTCGATGCCTGCACCACGCCGATCAAACTCCCTATCCAGCCCCTGCACAT
>JBEVJJ010000249.1:0-32398 GCA_040510255.1 Nitrospiraceae bacterium
GGCGTCCAAGTCGTCGGGGTAGGTGGTGGCGACCTGCTCCATCGCACGCGAGTACAACGTGTCCAACCGGGCACGATCGGTTGGCGGGACCGCCTCGTAGCGTTGCGCAACCGCCTCGATGTACGCGCGCTCAGGCGCCGTGGCGTGGGACTTGAGCGCCAGCGCTTTCTGCGCCGCCGCGTACGCGGCGACTCCGCTCGGCGAGTCCATGGGAGCGTTGACGTGCGGGCCGTAGGCGAGGGCGATCCCCCAGTAGCACATGGCGCAAGTAGGATCGAGTTCTGCCGCGCGCGTGAACGAGCGGATCGCTTCCGCGTGATTGAATCCGTAGACGAGTCGCAGGCCCTGATCGAAGTACTGCTGTGTGGCCGGGACGTGAGTGGCGATGGGTTTGTGGTGGGAGCCGAGGTTCGTGTAGAGGGGGACTGTGTCAGAAAGGCTCTTCGGCGGTGCGGGCGCCACCGTCGACTCTGTGCCCCAGCTGGGAGCGGCGCTGGCGAGCAGAGCAGCCACGGCGAACCCGATGATGTGGGGGAACTTCATAGCGTACCTCCTTCCTCTCTCGTGCCCAGAATGCAATTGGTTGGACCGTCGGGTGAAAAGCCACCCGACGTAGAGCGGATGGCGCACATACCGATAGAGCCCCGGCGTCGTGAAGGCCAGCGGTGAATACTCCTGGCCCCTGAGATACAGCCACGTCTGGCGTAAGCCGGATAAATCGAAGTGATTGATTAAGAAAGGTGCGGCTAACACGAGCAGCCATCCCCCCGCAAACAAGCCATACAGCAGGCCTCTCCCGATTGGATCCCGCACGTTCCAAATGGTCCCGCCCATCGGTTGCCAGGCGTGAAAGAGCAGGAGCAGCGCCGCGCTCGAAAAGAGTACATATGTACTCCGCTCGATGGCCTTTGAGTCAAAGCTGGTCCACCAGCGTTTGAAAACCGGTCTCGCCATGACACTCTGTTGCAGCGCAAAGACATACAATAAGAGGGTATCAATCAGCAAGGCCTGTCCGAAAGGCACTTGGGCATCACCGTCGATTGTCCGCATGATCCCGATATTTCCGAGGAACGCAATGGCACAGAGGAAGGTTGTCAAGACAATCATGTAGCACAGGACTCCGAAGGTAAAGACGAGTATCCTATTCATGGTCGAGGTCTCCTCTCGAGTTCCGCTCATGTGAATTGCTGGTGACCGGTTTGGCTCACGCCTTTTCCGGCCGTTCTATCTTAATCGAAATCAACACAGGCACCGGATTCGCAATCGTATCGTACACGGGTGAAAACTTGGTGAGCTCCTGCAATTGCTCCCTGCTCGCGTCGCTTTTGATTGTGAAGCGGGCCCGGATCGCTTGGAAGCCCTTCCGCACGTCATCGGAGAGGCCCAGGAACCCGCGCAGATCCAGATCTCCTTCCAACTGCGACTCCACCGATTCGATGCGGATGCCCCGCGCCGCAGCATGGTACACGAGTGATGTAGTGAGACAGGCCGCAAGAGCATGCAACACATACTCCACGGGATTGGGCGCCTCGTCCTCTCCCAACAGGACCGGAGGTTCCGCCGCGTCGACTACGAACGGCTTGGTCCGCACCGCGTCCTCTGCCCCCGCTCCATAGAAACTCTTGATGGTCGAGCGATTGTGACCGCCGTTTATCCAGGCATTGGAAGTGCGGAATCGAAACGTGGCGAGAGTCGGATCTTTCTGCACCATCTGCACTGTCGCTCCGAGTCGGTCGACATTGACACCGTTGACGGTTCCACTCATGACTGTCTGTGACATGGCACGCCCTCCTTGTTGGTTGTGATGGTTCGGCTGGATGATGCTCCGAAGAAAAATCTGGTCTGCTGATCGACAAATGTCTTCCCATTTCATATCGTGTCCTACCCTTCGACCAACGGCCGTGGCAGGACGGACCCGCAGGGAGCGATTGCGGATTGCATTGACAAGAAGGTGTGTCGCACGAGCGACGCGGAAAAGGGCTCGACGCGATTCCATGGCGCCAAGGATAGAGTCCGGGCCAGCAGGCAATAGCCGACCAGGACCCGCGCCGAGGTGCCGACGAACTGTATCAGATGGATCCATTGCAACGGAGCCCACAGCCCCGCCACCAACAGCAGAAGATAGGTGATCCTGACCTGAACAGGAAAGGCTGTCACGCTGCCGGTGCGCCATCCAAAATGGATGACCTGAACGGTGCACAGGAATATTGCCAGATGGATGCCGTCCGGCCATCCGAGGAGGCCACTGGCCAGCAGTCCGACCGTCGCGAGCCAGTACCACCAGGCGAGATCGCGAGTTGTCCTGTTCATGATCGCCCTCCGTGATCGTGTCCGAATCAACCGATGCCTGGTCCTACAGCATCAACGATGCCAGTCTTGGCGGCAGCAAGCATCTGTTGGCTATTCAAGAAGATAGCGAAAGACGGACGTGACAAGCGGCTGACGACTTCTCGCAAGTTATGAAATTCCGCGAGGCGGATCATGAAAGTTCGCAAATCTGGCAGGAGCAGTAAAGTGCTGCGATGCTCTTGCTAAAGGGGATGGTTGGAAACCAGTGAATGACGGCGGCTGTCGCTATGGCTCGAAGGCAGGTGGATCGGGAATCCTCGGTGTCGTTCTATATTCGCTAGGACCTGACGGGTTTCGCAATGCCGAGCGCTTTCATCCGCGAACTCAGCGTGGAAGCGTTCATTCCCAACAAACGCGCCGCACCCTTGTCACCGGAAACTTTCCATTCGGCTGATTGCAGCGCGCGGATGATATTGGCGCGTTCCAATTGTTCCAATTCTTTGGCCGTCCGGATGGCTCCATTCGCCACGGTGGCAGTCTCAGTTGCCGCAATCGGAGATGGCGAAGCCTCCGGGAGAGCCCGGTCCAAATTCAAGCGGCCGTTGGAGGCGGTGATCACGGCGCGTTCGATGACGTTTTGGAGTTCGCGCACGTTGCCGGGCCAGGCATAGGCTTGGAGCCGCCGGGCGCAGTCGGGCGTGAGCGGGGCAACAGTGCGGCCCAATTGTTTGGCGAAGCGCTGCGCGAAGGCGGCCGCGAGCCTGGCCACATCATCTCCTCGTTCGCGCAACGGAGGCACGTGGATCGGGAAAACATTCAGCCGATAGTACAGGTCCTGTCGGAACTTTCCTTCTTGTACCGCGACGAGCAGATTCCGGTTGGTTGCCGCAAGCACTCGCACCGCCACTTTTCTGGTATGCGAGCTGCCGACCGGCTCGAACTCTCCCTGCTGCAACACCCGCAACAATTTCCCTTGCAGATCGATCGGCAATTCCCCGATTTCGTCGAGAAAGATGGATCCCTTATCGGCCAAGGCGAACCGGCCGTCGCGTTTCTTCGTAGCGCCGGTAAAGGCCCCGGCCTCGTGGCCGAAGAACTCGCTCTCGATCAGGGATGCGGGGATGGCGGCGCAGTTCACGGTAACGAGCGGCCGATCGCTGCGCCGGCTTGCTCTGTGAATCGCCCGGGCCACCAATTCCTTTCCCGTTCCCGTTTCGCCCATGATGAGCACGGTCGCGTCGGTCTGGGCCACCTGGGCGATGTCGAGCAGGATATGCTGAAGCGCGGGGCTGTCGCCGAGAAGAGTCTCGTCGCCGTGGAGCGATTCGAGCGCATCGCGGAGCATGGCGGCTTCGGAGGTGAGTGACTGAATCTTTTGTTCGGCTTCCACACGGTCGTGCACATTGCGCAGAATCAGCGTGTAGAATTTCTCGCGGTGCATGTCGAAGCGCGAGAGCGTGGCTTCGGCCGGGAAGGCCTCCCCGCCTGGGCAATGGGCGGTGAGTCCCCCCGCGACCCACGAGGATTGCTGTCCCTCCGAGCGCCGGTTCAGTTCCTCCATCAACCGAACGAGCCGCCGACCGTCTTCCGGGCTCACGAACTGGCGGAAATCCAGGCCCTTCATCCGGTCGGTGGGGCAGCGGAACATCTTTTCCGTCGCCGGATTGACGCGCGTGACCAGGAATTGGTCGTCCAATTCGATGATGGCGTCCAACGCGCTGTTGAGCAGCCGGCCGACCTTCTCTTCCCGCTCCCGCACCTCAGCCTCGGCGCCCAGGCGTTGCAATTCAGCCGCCGCCCGTGCGGCGAAAATCTGAAAGATTGCGTGCAGGCGGGGCTCATCCGGCATGGGTCGGCGATCGATCACGGCCATGTGGCCGAGAATGCGGCCACCCATATCCAGTAGCGGCGCGCCCATATAGCTAACGGCGCCGATTGCCTTCACGTCCGGCTCCTCCGGAAACAGTTCGATCAGCCGATCCGGGAAATGGACGAGTTCTCTGGTATCGATGACTTGCTCGCAGGGGGAGCCGGCAATATCGACCTCATAGTCCTTGACCCAATGGCCGTCCATCCAAAACGCGAGCGCGCGGAGGGTCCTCTTTTCCGGAAAGTATTCCGTGACCCAGGCGCCATGGGTGTTCAAAACCTGGGCGAGGTTTTGCACGAGCGCGGCAAAAAACCCTTCACCTGTCTCCATGGCCGTGCCCTGAAGGATGGCGCGCAAGGCTGCGTCGGTTTCGAGGCCCCGCAAAGGCGGCGGAGTGTCGGCGGTGCTGTCTGCCATGATTACTGGAGGCGCTATTTATTAAGGAATGATGGATGGGCAAAATTATGGACGTCTCGCCGCAATTGCGCAAGAGGGCGCACTCTGACCCAGTCCGTTGCATTGAAGCGATTGGATTGCTGGGCGAACTTGGTCTACGTAGAAAACGAGCTGTCTAAATCAAAGATCATCTCACGAGACACTGGACAACAGTCGGCATTCCTTACTCCTGCCTCCTCGCCCTCCCAAGGTCCCTCTCACCCTGCCTCTCCCCGCATGCGGCGAGGGGACTACGGAGTTGCTCGACCGCGATTATTTTCGGATTCGTGTATACTCTGCAAGCCCCATCAAATTAGAGGATTTCTGCTCGCAAGGAACCTGGCATTGGCAAGGAGGATGAACCGATATGGCGACATTGATCGAACGTCCCACGAGGGTGGAGGCTGCCGGGAACAAGCCCAAACTCATCGACGAATTCATTGGCCTGCTCAATTCGAACACGGGACAACTGAGCGTGGCTCGGATGCAGAGTCCAGCCGGTTGGGTGGAACCGGGGCAGACGCCGGAGTTCGACGAATATACGTTGGTGCTCCGCGGGGTGCTGCATGTGGAAACCAAGGCCGGAACCATTCATGTCCAGGCCAGCCAGGCGGTCATCACTGTGCGCGGCGAATGGGTCCGTTATAGTACGCCGGGAGCGGAAGGAGCCGAGTACATTGCCGTGTGTCTACCTGCCTTTTCCCCACAGACGGTGCACCGTGATCCGTCCTGACCATCGTGTCCGTGAAACTGCGTGAAGCGGCGGGCGCGGATCATTCATCTGTGTGCCTCAAGTCGAGTTCCGCCTCCCGCAAGGCTCATCTCCAGAGGACTGCTTATGCGGCTCGTCGTCTGTCTCCGCCCATTTTAAACATCGCCCGATATTCGGCAGGCAGGTGCATGGTACCGCACGTATGAGGAACCAGATGGCCGAACCGTGACGACCAATCCCATTCTCATCATACCCGGAATTGGGAACTCAGGGCCGGAGCATTGGCAGACCCTATGGGAACAGCGTCATCCAGAGTGTCATCGAGTCGTCCAGCGAGAGTGGAATCGGCCTGTGTGTGATGAGTGGGTCTCTGCTCTTGATGATGCGATCGAGGCCTGTCACGTGCCTCCGCTATTGGTTGCCCATAGTCTCGGGTGCTTGCTCGTCGTTCACTGGGCGAACCGAATCGGGAAACCGATTGTAGGGGCGCTGCTCGTTGCCGTTCCAGACCCTGCAGGACCTCGGTTTCCAACGGAAGCTGATGGATTCACGCCCTTGCCGAACAATCGTCTGCCATTCCCCACGGTCATGGTTGCGAGCACAGACGACATATATGCCTCTCTCGATCATGCCCGACAATCTGCAACTGCATGGGGAAGCCAGTTGATCGTGATCGGAACCGTCGGGCACATCAATGCCGAGAGCGGCCTTGATGAGTGGAGCGAAGGGTGGGATCTTGTCCAGCGATTGCTTCAGCAGTCGGAAAGGATGAACGAATCAAGGTAAGGCGCCCGACCATAGTCTCCTATCACGAGGCTCCGCCATCGCTTAGTGACGATCAGACGGAGAGTTCTGAACAGGAAAAAGTCTGGTGCATTTCGCTACGAAGTCGTGTTGTTGTAAGGGCTTGGCGATGAAGTCGTTCGCTCCGACAGGACCTAACTTTTTAAAAGGATTTGAGTTCGGTCCGGCAGACATCATCAACACCGGCAGGTCCGGATAACGATCTCGAATCTCTCGCAGCGTGGCGAGACCGTCCATGATGGGCATCTGCAGATCCAGGAGCACTCCGTCGATCGGCGATTGACTGGTGGACAGAGCGATGAGCGCCAGCGCCGAGCGGCCGTCGTGGGCCACGACACAATCATAACCCATCATGTCAAGACGGTCCTGCAACATTTCACAGACCTGTTTCTCATCATCAACGATCAAAAGTCTTCGTCGCACGGCGCCTATCGTGCTCCGCCCCTTGGGGTGACCTGTTGGGTCGGGGGAACCTCGACAATCAGCATCCCTCGCATGATGGGATGCAGTTCGCAATGATAGGGGTACAGACCGGGAGCAAGCGGAGGAAGACTAAAAGTGTTATCCGGTAACAAGGGTCCGGAATTGAAGGCACAGGGTCCGTCACCGAGACAGCCGTCATGACGAATCGTGTGAGGAGAGGCGGTGGGATTCATCCAGCGAACAGGAGTACCGGGCCGTATCACGGCATTCGAAGGTTGATAGTAAGGAGCCCAGTTTTCCACGATAATTTCCACCGTGCCTGTATCGGAACGGCTTGGTGAAGACGGCACCAGGACCAAGAGCCCCATCAGGGTGATGGTCCCAGCGGCAGCGACGGCGTGGAATAGAGGGAAGGTCCTATGAGTCATCCCGGTGGTACCCCTTTGTGCAAACTCGGTCCGGAAACACTGGTTCCAGCATAGCGGCAGCTGGGATAAAGAAACCATATGGCAATCGGCGCCACACGATAAGGATCGCATAAAGATCCACTCATGGCTCAACGAAGAATGTTGACAGGTGGGTGAAGGCCTGCTGCGCTGGAAGGTCCGTTAGTCCTCGAAGGCAAAGCGGTAGCCGACGCCGGGGTCGGTCAGGATGAACCGTGGACGGGCGGGACTGGTTTCGAGTTTTTTTCTCAGTTGACCGATGAACACGCGTAGGTATTGAGCTTGGTCGACGTAAGCCGGTCCCCACACTGCCGCCAACAGCATGCGATGGGTTAGTACTTTGCCCGCATGATCGATCATGTACTTGAGGAGGTCATATTCCGTCGGTGTCAGCTTGATCAGTGCCTGTTCTAATCGTACTTCACGACGGTCGAAATTGACGGAGAGAGGGCCGGCTGTAAAAATCGGTTGCAGCCTGTGTGCGCCAGCGGCTCTGCGCAAGACGGACCGGATGCGTGCCAGTAATTCTTCCATGCCGAACGGCTTGGTCACATAATCATCCGCGCCCATTTCGAGCGCAGTCACTTTTTGTCTTTCGTCTTCGATCGCCGAGAGGACGATAATCGGGACAGTGGCGTACTCACGAAGACGTTTCGTCACCTCGACGCCTGCAATATCCGGTAACATGAGGTCCATGATGATCACGTCAGGCATCCGATTCGTGCAGCTTTCTAAAGCCGCCACACCGTTCCAGGCGGTCGTGACCGAATACCCTCGGGCTTCAAGGTTCACCTGCAACGAGCGACGGATCTGCGGTTCATCATCGACCACCAAAATTCTTGCGCCCTGGTTCATAGGCTACCCCGGTGGTCACCAGCGAGGGTTGAAGCCATGGGCAGCGTTCTCTGTGTCGACGCGGATAACGGTAGCCTGATCAAGATAGTAATGGGTTGTCCAGACTGCGAATGGGCTGCGATAGACCCGCCATGTGCTTCGACAATCGCTTTGCAGATGGCAAGTCCGAGACCTGTCCCACGGATAGATCGAATTTTTGCCTCGCTGGTACGGTAGAACCGTTCAAAAATACGACGGGCCTCATCCGGAACGAGTGCCTCTCCCTCATTCTCTACACGGATCTCGACCGTCTCCTTGGCAATAGAGGCCTTGAGGACGATGCCCGAGCCGGGAGGTGAATACTTGACGGCATTCTCCAGGAGATTCGTCAAGACCAGTTGGAGTTCAACCGCGTCCACATAGACCGGCGGAAGATTAGGCGCGAGATGGATTTGCAACGGTCTCGACTCTAGCTCCGCCCCCACGCGTCTGACGGCGCCTTCCACCAGTTCATCAAGGAGATGCCAGTCCCGATTATGCGCAAGGGTGCCTGCCTCGATCCGAGACATATCCAAAAGATTGCTGACGAGACGGTTGAGATAGTCTAGTTCCTGGTGGATGTTTTCCAGCGAATCCTTGCGCACCTGCCCGTCGGTCGCACTATCGGATGCGCCGCACTGGAGCTCGAAAAGCATGGTCTTAATGGCCGTCAACGGGGTGCGAAGTTCATGTGACACGGAAGAGAGAAGAGACGATTTGACGGCATCACTTTGGCGGAGGGCATCGAGTGTCACTTCCTGGCTTCGACGCAGCTCTTTCTCAGACTGATTAAGACGCCAAGCGAGGAAGGCGCCTGCGAGGACAACCAGCCCGACAAACGTGATCTCCCAATGAATCAGACGAGACACATTCGATTCGGATTCACGGGCCCACAGTTGTACGGCATCGTTGGCGGTCTCCAAAAGCCGGGTGTTGTCAGCCAGCAGTTCGGCAAGCGCCGCAGAGCGCATGGGTGAAGCCTGCGGCACGCGAATGAACAGATCAGCTTTCATGATGAAGGAATCCAGGAGGTGCCGTTGAGTCTCGAATTGTTGCCGAATCGTTTCCGTGGGTGCTCCGGGCAACGAAACTGTTTCGTCTCTCAGTATAGAGGATGGTACTTGACCTCCGCGTTGGAGCACCGCGAGGTGATTCCGTAGGACTTCACGGGTGATGTCATATCGAGTAGCCGTTCCCTGAGAGGCAAGCAGCACCTCCTTCATGTGTCGCTCAAGCAACATCCGTTGCCGGCCGGCCATGTCGATGGCCAACGCGTCGGACTGGCGGCCATAGATGATAGCCAAGGTGAGCGGGATGATACCCACTGCGGTCATTGCAAGGAGGGCGAGAATGCCGGCGAGCTTCCAGCGAAGGCGAGAACTGTTGTTGCTTGAAAACCAGGAGTCACCGGCCATTTCGCTCTCCACGACTCCATTATAGAGCAAGTATCCGTGGAGAGGTGGTGACGATGTCTGACAAGGAAGTCTTCCTCAGCCGCGGTTCCCGAGGCCGAGACAAACTGTTCCGCAGCCGGTAGGGCCTATCACGGGGAGTGGTAGTGTTCGAGCCCCACAAGTCATAACCGATTCATTTGTTGGACTCTTTTGTGAACAGATTGAGGGTCCGTCCCTTGCCTTTTCCCCAACTCTGCAGGGTCGATGTATCTCCAACATCGATGACTGAGCCACAATCCTATCGACTAACCAGTAATGGCAAAGACTGAACAGGCTAGCGGACAGTTTGCCACCTGGCGAGCCCTACTGAAGAATCGCAATGTGAGATGGTTGTGGGTGGGCCAGCTCATCTCCCAAACCGGTGAAGGTCTGAGCAAGGTGGCCTTGCTCTGGTTCGTGTATGACTTGACGGGATCTGCCCTCAAGATGACGACGGTTGGAGTTCTTCAGACCATTCCGCCGCTGGTACTCGGTCCGTTCGCCGGCGTCGTGTTGGACCATATCCATAAACGGCTCGCTATGATCGTCATTGACGTCGTGCGGACCGGGCTCCTACTACTGATACCCCTTCTCTACATGATGGGGCTGCTGAATCTCTATTCCTTATATGTTCTTGTGTTCATCACGGCCATGTTCTCCATGGCCTTCGGTCCGGCGCTGAGCTCGACGGAACCACTCATCGTCAAGGAGGATCAATTGACTCAGATCAATGCGCTTGATCAGAGTACCATGACCATCGGTCAATTGATCGGCCCGGCTATCAGCGGGATGCTGATTGCAACTATCGGCGCTCAAAACGTTCTCTTCATCAACGCCGGCACATTCCTGGTGTCCGCATTGTGCAAACTGCCCTTAGAGGTTCCCGACAGGGTCGCATCTGGCCAGTCCAGTCATCCAATGAAGCAGGCGCTCAAAGACTTGAAGGAAGGATTCACATTCATCTTCGTCAAACATCGCTTGTGATTGTCCTGATGGCCATCTCGTCGTTGTTCACGCTCGGTTCGACCGGGTTTGTCTACTTGTCGCCCGTGATCGGAAAAGAGGTTCTCTTGGCTGATCCCGTTCACATTGGTTGGCTCTGGGCTTGCTTGAGCGCGGGGATTCTGCTGACGACCATGTGGTTGATCATGACCAAACCGCTTCCGTTGTGCCGCCGCGTGTGGATCATTGCCGCGGCCGCGGCAGTGGCCGGGACAGCGGCGATCCTGCTGGCGGGAAGTCCGTCGCTTCTGTTGGCGGCCGGACTCATTGCCCTCATCGGCGCCGGTTCGGGAATGGTCAATCCCTTCGTGTCCGCCTCGCTGCAAGAGCGGTCCCCCAACACCTCTTGGCGCACGTGTTCAGCTTGTTCAATACCGGCTATCTTGCGTTCGCGATGATCGGGATGACGGTGGTCGGGTGGCTAGCCGACCGCTACGATCCGATCGTGAGCATGGTTACAATTGGAGCGGTCAGTCTTGGAGCGGCGGTCGTCACTGCGGCGATGATTCCCTGGTGTTATCGTTTGCAACGGGGAGAGAAAGAGAAGAACATATGGGTGTCGCCGGTTGAAACCATTTTTGCAGAGTTCAGAGGCGAAGAGGAATGTGTCGGCCAGTATCCCGATCGTGATCGGTAGGCTCATGTTTACCTGAATTCATATCCGATACCGAAAATGAACGCTTCATCGAGTTGCTGGCGGCCCGGTGCGGGTTGGGTATTGAGCCGCACATCGTACTCCACATTGAAGTAGAAATCCTGATAGACGAACACGCGTAACCCTTGATCGGCCGACAGGCGGATGGCGTTGCCCTCCCCCAGATCATAAAATCCGTCCTGCCGATGAAAAAGGGTGACGCGATCCGGGATGATCGCATACCGAAAACGTACACTCCACCGCGAGGAAGCTGTTTCGGTTTGTGGAACCGTCGTGAAGTGCTCGTTGACATAGCCCAGTCCGATCGATGTGGACAGTGTCGTGCGGTCCGTATCAAAGAATTGATAGCCCACGCCCGCGCCCAGCGTAGTGCGCAACTGCAGACTTTGAAAGGTGTCCTTTTCGAACAGGCTCATCGCGTTGAGAAAGACCTTCTTGGTGATGAAGTAGTCGTAGTTCGCCTGGGCCATGGAATTCCGTACCGTCACTGCATCTTTTGCTTCACCATAATTATACTTGGCT
Organism: Nitrospiraceae bacterium; assembly: GCA_040510255.1. Taxonomy (GTDB): domain Bacteria; phylum Nitrospirota; class Nitrospiria; order Nitrospirales; family Nitrospiraceae; genus DASSBQ01. Next base: position 11,465 of record JBEVJJ010000249.1, read on the forward strand.
TCCAGATAGAGCCGCTGCCGGTCCGAACGAACCATGAGCCGTCCTGCTACGTTGACCGCTTTGGTATCAGTGTTGCCCGATGTGCTATTGCCGCCGAGGGTGAATGTGGTGCCCTGGAATCGAATATGTCCCAGATTGATGGCTTTGACGTCGGTCATGGGGACTGTCCCCCCCGGCCCCAACTTGGTAGTCTCGATCAATTCATATTCTCCCAGAAGAAGTTCTCTGAGCCGGTCCTCCACATCAGCCAACACTTTTACAACCATCGGCTTGGTCGACGTCAGGGCCGTGACTTGGTCCCAGTTGATTCGGATTTCTCCTCCATAGTCCGTTTTGAATATGATGACCTTGTCTTCCATTTTCACGACGTCGCCGGTCAAACGGTCGCCGTTGTTGAGCTGGACCTCGTCGGCATAGGAACAGGTGGCCGCGAGGAGGACCCCCACCCACGCACAACAGGACCAAAGCAGAAATTGCGGCACGATGCCGCTCGTGACCCAATGAATAAAAGGTATGGTAGTTGAACGAGAGAGGGAGGTGGGGACCCGGCGTTGACCCATATCTTTCGCGTGGTAGAAACTACCCATCATTGAGGAAAGTTGCAAGATACTTTCATCACTCGAAAGGTAACCCTGAAATCGAGGAGATACGTAGTGGGACCAAGATATGTGGGTACAGACGGATTGTATCTCGCGCGTGGGTGCCCGTGAGAACGGGAGCGATCGAGTAGTCGCTCCGGTCAAGCAAGCAACGGGTGGGTGGCTTCTGCAGGGAAGTGAAGGCCTGGAAATTTGGCACCCAGCTAGGCCTCGACGGGCACGTTCGTCATGAGTTTCTTCACGTGCGCATGGGCCAGAACAACGTCGGGCACGCGCTGGAGGGCTTCATAGTAACTGCGCCGGAATCCATCGCCTTCCTCCGAGGGACGAAGGAGGCTGCGGGCTTCTTGTAGCAGTGCATGGGCTTCTACCATGCCGGCTCCGTTCTCCATCTCTAGCATCTCATCAATGCGGACGACCAGATTAGAGAATGGATGCAGCCAGGCGAACCAGGGATCGTTCATCACGAGATGCAGCAGCTGACCCGTGGATTCCACGCGTCCATAGATCCGCTCGTAGGTCAGTTGCTCAGCAATGATCAATGCTTTGTGAAGACCCAGCAGACCTGTGCGGAGATCCAGCATTCTTGTTCGGAGATCGGGAGGGAGTCTACCGGACGGTGATCGATGCATATGGTCAATTGTAGCAGCTTTCGAGCAGGGCCAGGACGATTGCGTGTTTTTTTGGTTCGGCAATCCGTGTGTGGCTGTCCCTTGCTGGTGGAATCAGAAGTGATAGGAAGGAAATACCCTACTTCTTCCTTGAGGGGTTTCCGCAGGTCCCACGATAGTCAATGTGACCAGGAAGAGTTTCACGAAGGCGCCTCTGTCAGCCTTAGCGTGAACAAATAGTGATAGAGTCCCCCTTTTTCCATCAGGGAGGAGTGGGTTCCTTCCTCGACGAGTCGACCCTTGTTGAGGACCAGGATACGATCGGCTCGCTGAATGGTGGTGAGCCTGTGGGCAACAACGAAGGTCGTGCGCCCGGCCATGAGACGCTCGAGGGCTTCCTGTACCAGCCGTTCAGATTCCGAATCGAGCGAAGATGTGGCCTCATCAAGGAGAAGCACGCGCGGATTTTTGAGGATGGCCCGAGCGATGGCGAGACGTTGGCGCTGTCCTCCTGAGAGGTTGATACCCTTCTCTCCTACTACGGTTTGGTACCCATCGGGCAATTCGATGACGAATTCATGGGCATGGGCAGCTTTGCTCGCATCCATGATCTCGTCTTCTGTAGCCGTTTCCCGACCGTAACGAATGTTCTCCATAATTGTGCCGCCGAACAGGATGGTTTCCTGCGGGACCAGGCCGATCTGGCGATAGAGACTTTTCAGGCGGATATTTCTAAGGTCCTGCCCGTCGATGGTGATTGCCCCTTCGGTGGTATCGTAAAACCGGTGAAGCAGGTTGATCATCGTGGTTTTTCCAGATCCGGTGGGTCCAACGATGGCGATCATTTCTCCCGCCGCTGCGTCAAAGGAAATATCAGACAGGACGGGATGTCGCACATCATAGGAGAAGCTGACGCCGTTCACCTGGATCCGTCCTTGAACTAGTGGGAGATCTATCGCCAGCGGAGCGTCTGCGACCTCAGGTTGCGTATCCAGAATGTCGAATACCCGCTGCATGGCGCCCTGCGCTTCTTTGATCTGTGCGAAGACACGCGCGGCTGAGCCGAACGGGCCGATCAGAATGCCCGCAAAAAGAACGAAGGCGAAGAGATCCCCGGGCGTGACAGTTCCTTGGATCACCTGACGGCCGCCGTACCAGAGCACGGCGGCGGCAGCGGCAAAGGTGAAAAAGGTGATGACCGGGATAAAGACCGCCAGAACGGCCGCGCGGCGTAGGGCTAAGTCCATCGCCGCTTGAACATGGGTCTTGAAACGGCGCTCCTCCCGCTGAGTCTGCACAAATGATTTTACGACCCGAATGCCGGCGATGACTTCTTCGACGAGCGTGCTGATCAAGGCCGTGCGATCTTGGATCGACGTCGAGAGGGCTTTCAGCCGCCTGCCGAACAGCTTCGCCACTAGGACCAAGAGCGGCAGCAGGAGCAGGATCAGAAGGCAGAGTTGCCAATTCATGACGAACAGGAAGGTGACTCCACCGACAAATGTCACCAGTTGCTTGGCTGAATCGACGGGCGTTTCCGTGACGACGTGTTGAATCACGGTGACATCATTCATCAGCCGTGACATCAACTCCCCGGTGCGCCGTTTCGTGAAGAAACTAATCGATAGTGTTTGCAGGTGACTGAACACATGGGTACGAAAATCCGCCACCACGTGTTGAGAAATCCACGCCGTGAGATAGCTATGGCCGACGGAGCAGAGGCCTTGCACGATCACCAATCCTAGAAACATGCCGATCATTCCTGTCATGCGGTTTTGATCGTGTTCGACCGTAATGACGTCCCAGAGCAAGCCGGCTAAGCGGAGGAGCGCGAGATTAATCGCTGCGACCACCATCACGAGCAGGCCGGCGACGATCATTCGCAAGAGATATGGTCTGAGAAAGGGAAGGAATCGCCGGTATGAGGACATGAGCAGACCGTGGAGTAGTGAACGGCTCGCTAGTCGTGACTCGTCAGCACGCGTGGTTCCAACAACGAGTATGGAGAAGCCCGCAGGCGGGAGACGCTAGAGTTGGGCGATTGATTCGATCAAATTCTTGTTGATGGCAACGAAGTCGGATCGATCTTTCTCGTTGATAAGCACATCGGTCAGACTGATAAAGAGGCGTTGCTCTTCGTTGATCGCGTCGGATACCCGGTTACGCATGGGTGGGATCAAAAAATCTCCCACATAGGTACAATTCACCGTTCGAACGCGAATGCGAACTTTCTTTCCTTCTGGCACGGATCCCTCCGTCCGTTATAGTGGTCACGTCAGCTCTTGCGTCGCAAGAACTTCTGGCGCCTACGCAATTTCTTATATTTATGTTTGCGCATTTTTTTTCGGCGCTTCTTCAGAACGCTCGACATACAATAATTTCTCCCACGCAGCGGGGGAGTCTAGAGTCTTTCGAGCCAAAATGCAAGAGAGTCGGCAGCTTTCACACGATGGCCTGCGCACGATTGGAGGCACGCCGCGCCGATAGAGGCACGTCGCGGGTGGCCGCGCCACCGCTGTTGGCTTGACCTGCTGAGAATCACATTCCTATACTGCCGCATGCTGAGCCGGATTGCGTTGGTGGTACGCCATGTGGGTCTTCTCGCTCTTGCCATTATATTCGTCGGAGCCATCGGCTGTTCGGGTAAGAATATCCAATACAAGGAAGATCACGATCGCATCGTTCGTATCGATGCGGCAGTGGAATCGCTTCGTCATGCCTATGTTGAACGGGATAAGAGCGCATTTGAGGCATTGCTTTTGCCGAATGGCAATCTCGACGTGCTCCAGCGTGACGTGCAGATCGATTTTGATACGTATCGAGACATCGTTCTGGAGTTCTCAATAGAGCGCATCTTGATCGAAGGCGAGGGCATCGACGTGTTCATCCACTGGCAGGGGCAATGGAAACGCGATCTATCGGAGTTGGGGATCCGTCAACGCGGACATGCACGATTGCAATGGACTGGGACGCAGTCGATTCTTCTCCGTGATGTCGAAGGCGATCTTCCGTTCGGCATGAATAACCGGGTGGGAGGGGCGGATGTCGTTCCCTCCGCGTCGAGATAACGACCATGGCTGCGCGACGCACCAATGGCAGTACGGAGACTGATTTCCTCGTCGTCGGCGGTGGAGTGGCCGGACTTCGTGCCGCGATCGAACTCAGCCGGGCGGGCCGTGTTCTGATGCTGACGAAGGGGCATCCATTGGAGAGCAGTTCAATGTTTGCGCAGGGCGGGGTTGCGGTTGCGTTAAGCGAAGAAGATGATGTGAGTATCCATTTGAAGGATACGCTGAAGGCAGGGCATGGACTTTGCCGGGAAGAAGCCGTGCGCGTGCTCGTCGAAGAGGGGCCAGAACGGATTCAAGAATTGATTTCCTGGGGAGCCAAGTTCGACAAGGCCGGCCGCAAGTTTGCGTTTACCCGGGAGGCGGCTCACAGCCGCAGTCGTATTTTGCGCGCTCACGGTGACGCGACCGGCAACGAGATGGTCCGGGCGCTCATGAGTCACGCCGCCCGGCAGGTTCGCATTCAACGGTTGGATCGTCGATTTACCATCGACCTCGTGGTGGTGAACGGGCAGTGTGGTGGAGCGATCGTGTTGAATGAATTGTCAGGAGAACGCACTGTGATTCCTGCGCCGGCCGTGGTGCTTTCGACCGGAGGGGCTGGCCAGATCTACGCTCGAACGACCAATCCCCCGAGCGCAACAGGAGATGGCATGGCCATGGCGTTGCGTGCGGGCGCGATTCTGTCGGATATGGAATTCGTGCAATTTCATCCCACCTCGCTCTATCTGCCTTCGAGCCCCCCGTTTCTTCTCTCGGAAGCCATCCGTGGGGAAGGTGGGCAGTTGCGGAACATTAAGGGTGAACTCTTCATGCATCGGTATCACGCGGACGGCGCCTTGGCCCCTCGCGATGTTGTGGCGCGTGCCATATGGTCGGAAATGGCCGCCACGAGGGCACGGCACGTTTATCTCGATGTGACCCATCTCGGGACCGCTTTCGTCAAACGACGATTCCCTACCATTTACGCTACGTGTCTTCGGTATGACATCGATATGACCGAAGAATGGATTCCGGTCTCGCCCAGCGCGCATTACATGATGGGGGGGGTGTGGACGGATCTCAACGGCGCGACGAGCCTTCCCGGGCTTTTTGCGGCGGGCGAAGTGGCGTGCAGCGGGGTCCATGGGGCCAACCGGCTGGCGAGTAACTCACTCCTCGAAGGGCTGGTCTTCGGGATGCGAGCGGCTCACGCCGCCATTCAACATGCGGGTACTCAGGGACACGCGTTCCCGGTGCCTGATCTTCTTGAGCTTGAAGGGGGATCGCCTTGTGACGCGGATGATCCGGAAAAATTGAGAAGTTCCCTCCGCCGGCTCATGTGGGGCAAAGTCGGCTTGGTGCGCTCCCGCGATTCGCTCATCAGCGCATCAGCACAGTTGTCACGCTGGACGCGGCTGTTCGCCAAACCATTTGCGACCCGCACGGCCTTGGAGGTCAAGAACATGGTCCATGTCGCGCGCTGTATTACGGATGCCGCGCTCTGGAGAGAAAACAGTGTCGGGGCACATTATCGATCAGATTTTCCGCACACCAGGCGGGTAGGATGGAGGGAGCATAGTCGGATTTCGATGGTCGGTAATGCGGTTAGCGTGAAGCGACCGAAGGCTCGAGGATCAGTGATTGAGTTCCACGGGCGCGCGGGCGGATCGTCATCGGCGTAATTTGTTCCGTTGAGAGAAAGTTTCGATAGAAGCGGAGGACCTTCTTCACATATTGCCGGGTTTCTTCGAAGGGCGGTAGCGTCTGATACCGCTCGACGGCGGTTTCCCCCGCATTGTATGCCGCGAGGGCCAGGGGAAGATTTCCGTTAAACCGGTCCAGCAACTGGCGCAGGTATTTGGTTCCCCCGCCGATATTCTGATCCGGATTATACAAATCGTGAACGTCCAAATGGACCGCCGTTTGCGGCATGAGCTGCATCAATCCGATCGCGCCGGCTCGCGAGACTGCCATGGGGTCGAAGTCGGATTCTGCCTTGATAACGGCCCTTATCAGAGCCGGGTGGAGTCGATGGGTCCGAGAATGTCGCGCGATGACCGGTGCCAGTTCGCGCTCGGAAATAAAGGTCCTTGGCGGAAGAATTTCGGTAAGGATCTTTTGGTACCGTGCATCATTCGGAACGTTGGTGAGAGTGATCGTTCCCTTCGTGTCGACGTACTGATAAATGTCGGCTTCGGCGGAGGAAGAAGCCAGCAGGACGGCGGCTACTATTCCGGCGGTACAGGCGACGACGGCGATTCTCATTGGAGGGTCTCCCATGCGAACACATGAGTAGAATTCATGGTCCAAAAATATCATCGGTCCCGCAACCTGTCAAAAGAATGTGCAATTCGGATGATTTGAGACTGGCTCATCGGGCCGGTTCCAAAAACCGAGTACGACTGTCGGCGAACATCTTTCCCATCAGCCGGGTGAGCGGACCGGGACTGCCTGAGCCGATGACCGTCGCATCGATTTGGGTGACCGGCATGACTTCCATGCTTGTATTGGTCAGAAAACACTCGTCGGCTTCATACAGATTGGACAATCTGTAGTGGCCTTCTTCGCAAGCCAGTCCGCCTTCTCGTGCGAGAAGCAACACAATGTTGCGTGTAATCCCGTCGAGAATGCCGCACTCGAGAGCGGGAGTGTGCAGGATGTTGCCCGTGACAAGAAAGAGATTGCTCACCGTACACTCGGCGAGTTCGTTGTTCCAGTTGAGGAGGAGGCTGTCGAACGCGTCGACGGCGATGGCTTCTCGTTTGGCCAGAATGTTATTCAAAAAATTTGTTGCCTTGATATGGGGAGAAAGCGCCTCGGGCAAGTTGCGTTTTGTGCGGGCCACAGTGAGCGACACGCCTGTTTGGTAGAGGCCAGCCGGTAGTGGTAAAAGAGGTTTCGCGATGACGACGACGGTCGGCCGCGCGCACAGCGCCGGATCGAGCCCGATCTCGCCTTCACCGCGGGAGATAGTGATGCGAATATAGGCATCAAGGTCCTGCCGTCCCACGTCGTTTCGATCCATCGCCTCATGAAGAAGCGCAGGCCATTCTGAGAAGGGGATTGGTATATCCAGTCCGATTGCGTCCGCCGACCTCTGAAGACGCGCCAGGTGCTGATCGCGCATAAAGATACTGTTTCCATAGGACCGGATCGTTTCGTACACGCCATCGCCGTATAGAAACCCATGATCGAAGACGGAGACCCGCGCATCCTCTTTTCGCACAAACCGATCATTCAGAAAGACCCACATCAGGCCGGTCTCCCCAATGCCTTGAAACAGGCTTCGGCCTTATGGAGGGTTTCCTCATATTCCCGGTCGGGCTGAGAATCCGCCACAATCCCGGCTCCGACTTGCAGATAGCTCCGTTCCTTCGTCATCACGAGGGTCCGGATCAGAATGTTGAAATCCAAGTCGCCACTCCAGTTGAGATACCCGAGAGCGCCGGTGTAAGGTCCGCGCCTGGTCGGTTCCAATTCCTCGATGATTTCCATACAGCGTACTTTGGGAACGCCGGTGATGGTTCCTCCGGGGAAAACGGCCTTGATCAGATCGAATCTCGTGACGCCGTGTCGCAGGATGCCGGAAACGTTGGAGACGATATGACTGACGTGCGAATACTGTTCCGTGGCCATGAAGTCGGAGACTCGTATGGACCCATAGTCACAGACCCGCCCGAGGTCATTGCGCTCAAGATCCACCAGCATCAAATGTTCCGCCCGTTCCTTCTCGTTGCCCAGAAGTTCGGAGATCAGCCGTCGATCCTCGTCAGGAGTGCGCCCGCGCGGCCTGGTTCCGGCGATAGGGCGCGTCTCTGCTCGCCGACCGCGAAGACTAATGAGTCGTTCCGGCGACGAACTGACGAGACAGACATTCTCAAAGCGCAGGAGGCCCGCAAAGGGGGAAGGATTCACGGCTCGGAGTTGATGATAGCGCAGACTCGATGCTGGATCGTTCAAGAGCGATTCTGCGGCTGTACTTCGATCCAAGGTGAATCGGTGTGATACGTTCGCTTGATAGATATCTCCGGCGGCGATGTACGCCTGACAGCGGCGAACCCGCTCGGTGTAAGACGCTCGGGATTGGTCGGGTGTAAAGAGCATCCCGTGTGTGTGTTCTATGCCTTGCAGGGGATCGGAGGGGATTGCAAGTCTGGCTTCAAGTTCGGCTAACCGATCGACACCTTCGCGGAAGAGTTTCTCTCTGGGCTCCGCTCGAAAGCGGGAGAGCGGTGGACAGAAGAGAAGGTACAGGCGGTGACTCTGATGATCGACCGCGACGACCAGGTCCATGAAAGCAAATTGGATATCAGGCAGACCGAGATCATCCGTCGCAAGTGACGGGAGCGTCTCAAGTGAACGTGCCCAATCGTAACTCAAATATCCGACGGCCCCTCCGTAGAACGGCGGCATATCGGGGGGCAACGAAATGACCGAGTCGAGCATCAACTTGCTCAGATGGCTGAACGCGTCCTGCGGAATGACTTGCGTATGGCCATCCTTGTCAATGGTAGTCGAATCATGCTCACCTGCCAGGATCATATACGGGTCGTTTCCCATGAAGGAATACCGGGCGGTGGTCCAATTTCCGCGTCCGCTTTCAAGCAAGAATGAAGGTTTACCAGACCTGCTGAGGCGTCGATAGAGCTCAAAGACCTCGACGGGAGGTTGTGGCAGCACGAGTGCGAGCGGCCCGGGAGGGCCGTTCAAAAAATCCGTTCGTGAGGGCGACATCATAAAGAAGCTGGCTTCGTCCGATAGGGAACGCGTGCAAAACTATACCGCATCCGAGAAGCAGGGTGACAGGCGCTTCTTGACAATGCCACGAGGATTCTGCTTGAATTGCGCGCCCGCGTTTGGGTGAAGGCAGGTGTGTTGCCGGGATGTCCAACGAACGTGGGTGCGCCATGCCCCCCTCAACCGATCCATTCTACGCGGGGCTCGGACAGGCTGTCCGGATAGGGACGGAACTGCTTGCTTCGTTGATCGTGGGAGGAGGCGTGGGATGGGTGATCGATACCTACCTCCTCGCATCCGCTCCCTGGGGTATGGTCGTCGGGTTGTTCTTAGGGGCCGCCGCCGGTGTGCGGAACGCGTATCGAGCTGCTCAACGGTGGCCGGGTGCATCAGCCGGTCCCAAACTGTAAAGGACTGTTGTGGAAGAAAATCCTCTGCATCCCTTCGAACTTCATAATCTGGTGCCGATTTCACTTGGCGGCCTGGATATTTCTATCAATAAGGCCGTCATCATGATGTGGGTTGTCGTGGCGCTGGTCACGGTGTTGATGGTGATGGCGGCGTCTGCCCGCCGACTGGTGCCGGGCAAGTTGCAGAATCTAGGGGAGATATTGGTTGATTTCATTCGGGCTATGATTCTGGACACAATGGGGAAAGACGGCATGAAGTTTTTCCCGCTCATCGCCACCCTTTTCCTCTTTATTCTCTTTTGCAATTGGCTGGGACTCATTCCCGGAACCTATACCGTGACGAGCCAGATCATCGTGACTGGCGTCTTTGCCGGTGCTGTCTACATACTGAGTCTCGTGCTGGGATTCGCGTTGCACGGTCTGAAGTTTCTGGGCATTCTTGTTCCACCTGGCACACCAGGGTGGATGTTGCCGTTAATGATTCCCATTGAGTTAATTAGCCAGTTGGCTAGGCCAGTTTCTCTGGCTGTGCGGCTATTTGCCAACATGACTGCGGGTCACACGATTCTTACCGTCCTTTTCGGCATGGTGATATCGCTGCCGTTCTATGTCAGCTGGCTGCCATTTGCAGCGACCCTGTTTGTGAATGGATTGGAGACGTTATTGATCGCGCCGATTCAAGCTTACATATTTACGATCTTGACCTGCGTGTATCTCGGAGATGCCATCACGCTGCATGGTCACAGTGAGCACGCGCACTAAGAATCGTTCATCTAAGGGAGGAAAGACATACAATGGATGCAGCATCAGCAGCATTAATCGGAATGGGATTGGCCGCCGCCGGGTTTGCTGGAGCCGGTGTGGGGATCGGATATATCTTCGGCAAAATGATCGAAGCAGTGGCGCGGCAGCCGGAAGCTGAAGGGCGGGTCGGAAAGTACATGTGGATCGGCTTCGCGCTGGTGGAAGCCATTGCATTGTATGGGCTGGTCATTGCGTTCATTATCATGGGACTGCGGAAGTAGAACGCTATCGCAAATTCTGAATTATGAGTTCTGAGTTATGGGTGATGGATTTGAACAACTCACAACTCTTCATTCACAACTCCTAACTCAACCGAAGGTGTGCCATGCCTCAATTTGAGTCGCATTTCTTTTCTTCGTTGATCTTCTGGGAGATTCTCTCGTTCGGGGTGCTGCTGTTCATATTGTACAAATATGCGTTCCCCGGCATCTTGAGTTTCCTGGAAGAACGGGAAAAGAAGATCAAAGACAGCCTCGACCAGGCGGAGCGCCATCGGTCGGATGCGGAAGGGAAGTTGAAAGAATACGAGGCGAAACTGAACGCCGCTGCCAAAGAGACGGAGGCGATTCTCGCACAGGCCAAGGACCGGGCTCAGCGACTGTTCGAAGAGAATGAACAACGGATGAATTTCGAAGCGGACCGTATCAAAGGTGATGCCATGCGCGAAATCGATCACGAACGGCGAAAGGCGGTGCAAGAGATTCGCGCTCAGACGACCGATTTGGCGCTGATGGTTGCTGAAAAAGTGGTCGAGCGTTCATTGACCGATACCGATCACCGCCGCATGGCCGACGAAGCGCTCGATGCGCTGGCAAGAACGTACAAGAACTGAGTTGTGAGGTTGGAGAATAGATCAATGAGTTGAACTCGTAACTCAATACTCATACCGTATCATTGTCCGTCAGGCTCACGCCTCCTTGTCGATACCCTTCCAAATCTACCGTGACGAAACGATAGCCGGCTTGTCTCAACGCTTCGCTGATTCGATTTCTACGCCCCTCGTCCAATAGTGCGGAAATTTCCTTTCTTCCCACTTCAATTCTGGCTATGTCTCCATGATCACGGACGCGCACCTCGCGGAACCCCTCTGCGGCCAAGATGGCTTCTGCCCGCTCGATTCGGCTCAGCGTCTTTTTCGTAATCGCTATCCCACGCGGCACTCGGGAGGAGAGGCAGGCTGCGGCCGGCTTGTCCCAGTTCGACAGGCGTAGCCGTCTCGCCAATTCGCGGACCTCCGCCTTCGAGAGCAAGGCATCGAGAAGGGGACTGCGCACACCCCATTCCCGAGCAGCCTGGAGTCCGGGTCGGTCATCTCCCAGGTCGTCGACATTGGTGCCGTCCACGATATATCCCTCGCTATACTCTTTGCGGATTTTCCCCAGGGCAGAGTACAAATCAGTTTTGCAGTGGTAGCAGCGGTTGGCGTCATTGCGGACGAAGTCGGGAATGCGCAGTTGATCGGTCTCGATGATGCAGTGCCGAGCCCCGATTTCCGATGCGATGCGACGGGACGAGTCGAGTTCGCTCGTGGGGAACGTAGCCGATACGGCGGTGACGGCGACGGCACCCGCACCGAGTTCATCGTGAGCGATCTTCAAGACAAGAGAGCTGTCGGTGCCGCCGGAGAATGCCACGACAACGGTCTGCATGTCGCGCAGTGCATTCCGCATCTGGTGGAGTTTGGAATCAAGCATGGTCGGGACAGCGCAACGATGATAGCAGGCCATCATCGCCCGGTCGATAATTATTGCCGAATCTTTGCTTTGGTTATTGACCCCACGACGACCAGGGCATAGCGCTGAGGGTCGAGATACTGTTTTGCCACCCGAAGGACATCTTCCCTGGTGACCTTCTCAATAGCTTTGGGGTACTGCGTGAAATAGTCCAATCCCAAGCCGTAGAATTCCACCTGGGCGAGGACCTGAGCCAGCTTGCTGCTCGAATCGATGCGAAGTGGAAAGCTACCGATAATAAACGACCTGGCCTCGTTGAGCTCCTGGTCCGAGACCAATGTCTCACGAATGTTCTTGAGCTCGTTCAAAACCCCGATAATAGCCTGATTGGTGGCTTCAGTCCTCGTCTGGAGGTTGACCATGAAAGCCCCGGGCATCAATCTCGTATCGAAGTGGCTCATGACTCCATAGGCCAAGCCCTGCTTGTCACGGATGCTGTCCATCAGTCTGGACGAGAAACCGCCGGCGCCAAGGATGTAGTTCATGACCGTGATCGCATAGTAATCCGGGTTGTTACGACTGATCCCGGTATGTCCCAGGATGATCGTGGACTGTGTCAAATCTTTCTCGATCAGTTGCACCATCTTTCGTTCGACGGGTGTCGGCTTTTTCGCTGTAAATGGCGCAGGCGTGCCCTTCTTCCAAGATCCGAAATGCGTCGCGACAAGCGTTGCGGCTTGGTCTTGAGTCAGATCTCCGACAATCGCAAGAATCGTTTGATTCGGCAAATACTCCCGCGCATGAAACTGCTGGATATCCGAGACTGTGATTTTGCTCAAAGATTCTGCCGTCCCGTTTGCAGGCCATCGGTAGGGATGTCCATGAAACACGAGCTGGTTGAACGCTTTCAGGGCGACATGGCCGGGATCGTCTTCATCGCTCGCAATCTCGCCCACTATTTGTGCCCGCACCCGTTCGAACTCCTGCTTCTGAAACGCAGGATGTATGAGAATATCCGCCAGCAACGTAAACCCGAGATCAACATCTTTCTTCAAAACTCGTGCTGTGGCTGTCGTAAAGTCTTCCGAAGCCCTCGCGCTTAATGAGCCCCCAACGAAGTCGATTTGTTCGGCGATCTGCTTCGAACTCCTGGTGGTGGTGCCCTCGTCTAGCAAATTAGCCGTGAGGTTCGCGAGCCCTGCCTTTTCCTGGGGGTCGTGAGCCGATCCTATTTTGATCAATGCATGAAGTTCCACGGTCGGTAAGTAGTGCTGTTCGAGGAAGAGCACCGTCATGCCGTTTGCAGTCACAAACCGGGCGGGGTTCAAGTCTGCCCCCCAAGCAGATGAAAGGGAGGCGAGAAAAGCCAGGAGAACACAGACGACGGCTGCGCAGGACAGGGGTAAGGCCTGGAGGGGTCCTGCGACGAGCGCCTGAGCCCTGCTTGTGGGATCGCCCGAAGATGAAGCTGGATGTGATCTGTAGATTTTCATGGAGTCGGAGGTTGATCTGGCGTTTGTGGGCGAGGGGATTGGGGGATCAACATCCCCAACGTTCTCATGTCAGGAACAAGGTACTGGTTCGCCACGCGGTGAACGTCCTGCGCCGTCACCGACCGTATTCGATCGACAAATTGCCCTACTTTGCGCCATCCCGCCCCGACAGTTTCGGCTTCACCCAATAGCATGGCGTGACGGAAATTGGAATCCTGCTCGAATATATGCGCGGCTTCCATCTGATTCTTAGCCCGTTGCAGTTCCAGGTCTGTGGGCGGCTCCGCTTGTATACGACGGATTTCTTTCAACAAGGCTTCCTCGATGGCTTCAACTTTCTCCCCGGGTTTGACGAGCGCGTAAAAGTAGAACAGTCCGGGATCTGCCTGCATCAGGCTGTATTCGGCTCCGACGGCCAACGCAATTTTCTGGTCGTACACGAGACTCTGATACAGCCGTGAACTTTTTCCATTGGAGAGTATGGACTCGAGGATGTTGAGAGCATATGAATCGTTGCTTGTGTAGTTAGGGACCCGGTATCCCATCATGACGAACGGAATCTGGGCTTCGCGCTTCAGGAGGAAACGGCGTTCGCCCCGTTGTTCAGGTTCCAGGCTTTGCAAAGGCTTCGGAGTCGGACCCTTCGGAATTGGTTCAAACAACTTGGCAATCGTCGGCAACAGCGTTTCAGCTTTCACGTCGCCGACCACAACGAGCGTCGCATTGTTGGGCGAGTAGAAGGTGTCATAGTGCCGCTGCAAGTCATCCAGAGTCATGGCGTCGAGGTCGGCAAACCACCCGATGATAGGCCAGTGATAGGGATGACTGACAAAGGCTTGGGCAAACAAGGCTTCGACAAGTGCTCCTTGTGGGTCGTCTTCCGACCGAAGCCGGCGCTCCTCTTTCACCACGTCCCGTTCGGTTTTGAATTCGTTCGCATCGAGGATCAGTCCCTGCATGCGGTCCGCTTCTAGTTCCAATGCAAGCTCAACGCGGTCTGCTGCCAGATTTTCGAAATACGCCGTAAAATCCTGGCTGGTAAAGGCATTGTCCATTCCTCCGCTTTTACGGATCAAACGGGAAAAGGACCCCTTAGGATATCGATTGGTCCCCTTGAACATCATGTGTTCCAACATATGCGACAGACCGGCCCTGCCCATCATTTCATTGCGCGAACCGACCTTGTACCAGACTTGGACGGTCGCGACCGGCGCTTTCGGCACCTCCACCAGCAGAACCTTCATGTCATTGGAGAGAGTGAATTCTTTGGTCTCAACGGCGTGACAGACGATCGTGGCCGGCCATACGGCCACGAGTAACGATCCGACTACAAGCAGTTTGAAGCGAATGAATATGCGGGTGAATGAAACGATCATTGAGGCTCAGACGAAAACCATCTCATGCTAGCAACGGCTTTCAATCTGTGTCAAGGTAACCGGACGGCTACGGTCGGTGACAAGGTTGCCTAACTGGCCGCAGGCCCCAAGGACGTCGCGCCCGCGACTTTTCCTCACGAAGACATCGAGACCGGTTCCGCGCAGGACGGCCTGAAACAATGCAATGGCCTCCTCGGTTGGACTTTGAAACGGGCTTCCTGGAAACGGGTTAAATGGAATGAGATTCACCTTGCAACGGATCCCCCGCAAGAGTTTCGAGAGGCGGCGGGCATCTTCCTCGCTGTCGTTGACCCCGGCCAGCAGCACATATTCGAAGGTCAAACGGCGATGCGGAGGAAGCGGGTAATTGCGGCAGGCGTTGAGAAGCCGGCGCATAGAATGCAACTGGTTCGCGGCCGGCATGAGTTGATTCCGGAGTTGGTCGGTGGTGGCATTGAGCGAAATGGCAAGATTGACACCGAGTGGGGCAATGTCGTTCAGTCGGTTGGCCAGCCCGGCGGTCGAGACCGTGATCCGTCGCGGGGAAAAGCCGAGACCCCATTTGGTGTTTGTCAGCCGCATGATCGAGTCTTTTAGGGCATCGAGATTCGCGAGAGGTTCGCCCATCCCCATGAAAACCAGATTGGTAATCGGCGCGTCATCCCCGCAGCATTCCTGTGCAATGAGAACCTGAATAAGAATCTCATGCGGTTTTAGAGTCCTCGCAAGGCCCATCGTACCTGTGAGGCAAAACCCGCAATCCAGTGTACAGCCGACTTGACTTGAGAGGCACAAGGTCAATCGACCCTCATCCGGTATGAGAACGCTCTCGACCGCGAGTCCGTCGGACAGGGTGAGGACAATTTTTTTCGTGTCATCCAAAGAAGTGTGAACTTGATATTCACGGCCGCGGGAGATGCTGCAGCAGGTCGACAAGAGGTCTCGCTCTTCGCGGGAGAGATCCGTCATTTGCGACATAGTCCGAACGCGACCACGATAGAGCCAACGAAGAATTTGGTGCGCACGGTACGTTGGCCAACCGAACGCTGAAACAAGCCGCACCATGCCGGGCTCGTCAAGGGCAAGAAGATTGATATGGTTGGATGGAAGCGTTCCTATGCTCGTCATGGTGGGTGGAGCCTAGCACACATAAAAAAGACGTGACAAGCAAGGTCTCTGAGTCGCTTACATACAAGCGGTCTTTGCTATAATTCCACGATGCGTAATTTCCTCCATTGCAAATCTTCCGTTGTTGCGCTGCGGTGGGCGTACGTAGTCCCGGCCGCATTGGGGCTGCATCTGTGTGCTTGGTCTGTGCTGTCTTCGGTGGCAAGCGAGGTAGCGGATCATGAACATCAGACAGATACTCTATGCGAGACCGCCGAAAGTTGTTTCCAATCGGCCGCCGCCATTCGTCAGAAATCAGGAGAGTCCGGTCAGGCCGATCAGGCGCTCGGGTTAAAGCTGGAACAATTGCGTTTGGTCGCGGAGCGCCATCCCGCTTCTCTGTGGGCGAAACGGGCGACTCTTCTCAGAGGCGTGCTATTGGTCGATCAAGATCCGGCGGAAGCTATCCGTCTTCTAAGAAGCGCGCAACGTGATTTTCCCCAATTAGATGATTATCTTCGGTTGTGGATCGGCGAAGCATTGGCGAAATTGAACGATCGTGCCGCGGCTATCCGGACATGGCAATCGATCCATGAGACGGTTCCGGATTCCAGTCTGGTAACTCGAGCAGCCTATCGCGTAGGCGAGGCAGCCTATCTTTCTGATGAGTGTGCCCTTGCCACGGAATGGTTCGTCCACGCCTTGGCGCTGAACGACAAGGATGCCGCTGCCCCGCTGGCACTTGTCCACCTGGCAGACTGCTATGGCCGGGAGGGTCGTGTGAGTGAAGCACGTTCCGCGCTCAAGCTGGTATGGACGCGCTTTCCTCATACCAAGGAGGCGCGTGAGGCCCGTGACCGTCTGGATGCCAAAGTAGGGGGAGAGAGCTGGACTCCCACTGCCGACGACTATTATCAGCGCGCACAGGCGTTCCTGGTCTTGGCTATGCAAGCAGAGGCCGTGGAGGACATTCGACGTTTTCTCGGTGGAAGTCCCCAACATCCGCGTCGCTTTGAAGCTCGCCTCAAGTTGGGGATCGCCCAAACGAGATTGAAGCAATATGATCAGGCGAGGGATACATTCCGCGGGCTCTCAACGGAACGAGTGCAGGAATCGCGTGAGGCGACTGTATGGCTTGCACGGGTCTATCTACGTCAGGGTGTTGGAAACAAGCTTCAGGATGTTGCGAGATTCGCCCAGAGTTCCAGCCTGTCTGGTGATCAGAAGGCCATGGTCCACCTGTTTCTCGGTATCTGGCTAGAGGATCAGGCACGGTACGATGAGGCCATTGCCGCTTTCCGGGAAGTGGTCAAATTTGGCGACTCGGTGCCTCAACGTGCCGAGGGACTTTGGCGGGTCGGATGGGTGCTCTATCGGACCGCCCGATATCCGGAAGCGATCCATGTGTTTCAATCGATTCTCGATGGCCCGGCCACAGTCTTTGAGCCGCAGGCCCTCTATTGGCTGGCCCGTGCGTATGAGTCCAACAAGGACCCAAAGGCCAGGGAAAGCTATGCTCGCATTTGCCAACGTCACGCGCACAGCTATTACTGTCAATTGGCTGTACAACGCACCGATATCCCGGCTCCGCGTGAGGTTGAATCACTTCCGGTGAGCGTGAATTTCCAGGAGTCCGTGCGCTTGCCTGAACCGCGACGGCCTGAAATTGAGCGGCATCCCGCCTATCGGCGCGCAGTTGAGTTGAAAATTCTAGGATTGACCCAGGATGCGGCAAGGGAACTGGGTGTTCTGACTGAACAATATAGTCGCGATGAGGAAGTCTTGTTGACGTTTTCAACGTTACTGAATGAAGTGGGAGCCTATTATCCTGCGCTTCGGCTGGCAAAGATCCACTTTAAGGAAAAACTTGAGCATGGGGGGCTGTCGTCCCGGTCTCCCTTGTGGACCGTCGCCTACCCAATAGGGCTCGTACCGACAATACAAGCCCAGGGTGTCAAACAGGTAGATCCGTACCTCGCAGCGGCCATCATTCGGGAAGAGAGCCAATATGACGAGAAGGCCGTCTCCATGGTTGGCGCGATCGGGCTCATGCAATTGATGCCGATGACGGCGAATCAGGTCGCTCAACGGTTTGGATTCCCAACGATCGCTCGTGAAAATCTTTTCGATAGGGAGACGAACATTCAACTTGGCGTGCGATATCTCGGCCAACTTCTGGACCAGTTTTCCGGCAATCTTGCCTATGCCGTTGCTGCCTACAATGCGGGCCCGGTTGCGGTCACGAACTGGATTGCGATGCATCGTGGACGCGATCAGGACGAGTTCGTAGAATTAATTCCCTATCAGGAAACCCGTCTTTACGTGAAAAGAGTCTTGAGGAGTTATCGTGAATATCTGCGCCTCAATGGGCCACCGTTCTCAGCGCCACCACCCCTTCCTTGACAAGCTATTGTGAAATTTTTATAGTGCACCCACTATATACGGTAGCAGGGATAGATCCCGTCGTAACAGTGAGGGTGAACCATGACCTTGGATCGGTTGGATGCCTTAGAGGCGCGCATTCGGGAACTCGTGAAACTGGTTCAAGAGACGAAACGAAAGAACGCTTCACTTGAAGAAGACCTCCGGTTGACGCGCCAGCGTTTGGCCTCCCAAGACGACGACAATGAGCGATGGGAAAGGGAACGCAGGGACATTCGGTCACGAATTGAAAAGGTATTAGGCGAGATCGAGGTGCTTGAGTGTGTTGACTCATCCAGGGAGGTGGCTCTTGACTAAGACTATCGAGGTCGAAATCTTTGGACAACGGTTCAATATCAACGGTGACGCTGATGAATCGTATGTGCAGAAATTGGCGCAAGTCGTTGACAAACATATGAAACATATTGCCCAGGGAACCAAGACGATCACGCCGCACAAACTGGCTGTCCTGGCCGCAATCAATATTGCCCACGAGCTGTTTGAGAGCGAGAAAAAAAGACAGGAGGGGGAGGCTGATGTGGAACAACGAATGGTGATGTTGATGCAGTCCATCGAAGAACAAATGCCCTCGAGTGTGCGATAAGTTGCCGACCTTGCATTCGTAAAACCGCTTTGATATTGTTGAGGCACTGAATAGAGAGCCCCTGAATGAAGTGCGGGAGAAGAAGAAAGGATGCGGAATAAGGCAGGAGTACTGGAAGAGATCCCACTGATATGACGGACATGGAATCGCTGGGAATATTCATTGTTGTCGGAGGGTTTCTGGCTGAATGGGCAAGAGATCCGATAGCCCGTCTCGTGGTGTTGCTGCGGAGGCATACGGGCAGTCTGACACTCAAGGGCGTCGTTCAAGAACTACAAAACCTCGGTGGCGGTGGACTCACGCCCTTGCATGTACAGGCAACTGGTCGGTCCTGGAGGGGAAGGGGATACTTGCGTATATCTGCTCCCAGAGGCCGGCCATTGTATAGATCCACTCAGCTCCGGCGATCAAACCTCTCTCCTCGGTCGACTGCCTAGTCTGCGTCGCACTCAAGCGGTGTTTGTCATCCGCTATCCCTCCCGACTCTTCACACGTACGCGTCAGTGTTAGCCTCGACGAGCTGATTGTCGTTCGAGTGCATCCCAAAGGGAGGTGATTCCCATTTCTCTCAGCATACTTGCGTACATTGTAGTAGGTCTTCTGGGCGCTGTTGCGGGAGCCATGGCTTATGAGGTCATGCGGCGCAGGGCAGCCCTTGGACGTCGTGTGGAATCCGAGGAGCAGGCACGTCAGACCGTGCAGAATGCGCAACGTGAGGCCGAAACCTTGACCAGGGAAGCAAAGTTAGAAGCGAAAGATTTGATCTTTCAAGCAAAGACTGAAATTGAGCGGGATCAGAAGGCAAAACTCGCTGAGTTGTCCGGCGTTGAGAAGCGGTTGATGCAACGGGAAGAAGCGCTGGACAAGAAGACGAGCGTTTTTGAGAGACGGGAAGGCGAGATTTCAAAACGGGATCAAGAGCTGGTGCGCCGTGAAGATGGTCTGGGCCAGAAAGAAGCGCGCTGTGCACAGGTGTTGAAAGACCATCGCGAGGCGCTGGAGCGGGTTGCGAGCATGACCGCCGAAGAGGCGAAACGTCATTTGATTTTAGAAATGGAGAGCCAGGCTCGCCTGGAGGCTGCGGGTATTGCGAAGCGTACAGTGGAAGAAGCCAAGGAAAATGCCGAGCGCGAAGCGAGAGAAATCATTGCCAGATCGATTCAGCGTGTGACCCGTGACTATGTCAATGAAGCGACCATCTCGGTCGTTCCTATTCCGAATGACGCGATGAAGGGCAGGATTATCGGCCGTGAGGGAAGAAATATTCGAGCCATCGAAGCGGCCACCGGTATCGATCTCATCATCGATGAAACTCCCGAGGCTGTGATTATCTCAGGATTCGATCCTCTTCGTCGGGAGATTGCGAAGGTATCTCTTGAGCGGCTGATGCATGACGGCAGAATTCACCCTACACGCATTGAAGAGATCGTGGACAAGGTCAAAGTCGATATCGAAAAGCTGATGATCGAAGAGGCGGAAAAGATCATTTTCGAATTGGGTCTTTCGGGTTTTCATCCGGAACTGGTCAAAGTGCTCGGACGGTTGAAGTACCGGACGAGCTATGGCCAAAACAATCTTTACCACGCGCGTGAGGCGGCCTATATCTGCGGCATCATGGCGTCGGAGTTGGGTCTGGACATGAAACTCGCAAGAAGAGGGGCGCTGCTTCACGACATTGGAAAAGCTGTCAGTCATGAAGAAGAGGGACCACATGCGATGCTCGGTGCGGAGATTGCCAAGAAATATGGCGAGGATCCGAGGATCGTCAATGCCATCGCGGCGCACCATGAGCAGGTCGAGCCCGTTTGTCCGGAATCGGTTCTGGTCGCTTCGGCTGAAGCCCTGTCGGCAGCGCGACCTGGCGCGCGTCGTGAAGCGCTGGAGTCCTATGTAAAGCGTCTCGAAAAGCTTGAATCACTGGCGGTAGGACAAAAGGGTGTTCAGAAGGCGTATGCCATCCAAGCTGGCCGGGAGATCAGAGTCATCGTGAAGCAAGATGATTTGACCGATCCCGAATGTTTCCAGTTGTCCCGTGACCTGGCGAAGAGA
>JBEVJJ010000250.1:0-13178 GCA_040510255.1 Nitrospiraceae bacterium
GATGTATAGTTTCCGCCCACGTTGAGGTTTCCTCGATAATAGAGCGCACGCGCATTAATGGCCTTCACGTCCGAGAAACGAATCGGTCCGCCGGCCTCCAGCTTGGTGACGATGAGCTGGTCGCCGTCTCGAATGCCGACCCCCTCAGGTATCTCAGCTTCGGAGTAGAAGATCAGGAAAAGGCGGCGGTCCGACGTCAGACTCTGGATGTCCTCCCAGTCGATCTTGATCTTGCCGGCAAAATCCGTATCTATTGCGAGTTGTTCATCTTCCATCCCTAGAATTTTGCCATGGACGGCATCACCGCTTTTCAGTATCACCTCGTCGGCACGGGCGAGGGCGGGGGCCAGGATGAGCGGCCATAGGATGGCGAGGATCGTGAAGAACCTCGGACCTTGTGCGAGCCCACGACGGATCAATCAATATTGTCCTTTTCAGGCTTCTTCGGCTTGGCATCTTAGAGGGAGGAACCTCCTGAGGCAAGGGTGTTGATCCACGGACGTTGCGAGGGTGCAGGCAGAACACTGATGGTGAAAGGTCCGCTGCTTAACCGCAGGTCATTTCCAGGGTTCTTCACTTTAGGGCAAGGCGCAGAGGGGTCCGAAATACCAATTCACGTTGTCAAGGCGATCGTCACTGGGGGGTTAATCGTGACCGAATCAACCCCCCGCTACAGGTCCTAGCGCAGCTGGGTTAGTTGTGTAACCGCACCTTTCCTGTAGTGTGATTGTGCTACGGTCAGCATCACCTGTCTCAGCGAAGCGAAATTCTCAGTGTTTTCTGGGTTAAGTAAATGACCTAAATCTTTCCCACGCAACCGATGAGGCCGTCCCGTCGTTGACTTCTCTCCAAGAGATTCCTAGGATTGGGCGCAGCTCCTCCCCCGCTGCCACTGTCATCCTTTCTGCGCAAGGAGGCGAATATGCTCGCCCACGAACTTCTGCGGGACAAAGGCATTCTACTGCTTCGGCCGCAAGGACCAATCCAAGCTGGTGATTTCGAGTCAGTTGCGAAATTGGTTGACCCCTATATCGAACAGACAGGAGGGCTCCGCGGTGTCATGATTGAGGCGCCGTCGTTCCCTGGGTGGGACAGCGTTGCAGCACTCGTGTCGCATCTGCAATTCGTTCGCGACCATCATCAGCTCATCACCAAAATCGCGGTCGTATCGGACAGCACAGCCCTCTCGATCGCACCGCAAATCGCCAAACATTTCGTCAAGGCCGAGTTTCGCAACTTCAGCCCGAACAATCGTGAGTCCGCTCTTGCTTGGCTCCGCGAGTGATGCGAGATGCTAAACGGACTTGTGGTGCCGCTTGTTCCTGTATCGGCGGTAGGATTGCTGCCGTTCTTCCCATTTGTTCACGAATCGGCATGAAGGACATGTTTTCACGCTATGTAGAGTGGTGGCTCGTCTGTGCGCTCCTGGTTGCCTGTTCGGTGACCAAAGAGCCGGACCCACTTCCAGCACCTCCGCAGCCGGGACCGCTCGGATGGGAAGTTCCCTTGCCAATGTCTGCCCAGGCGCTGCTGCCGCCGGACTGGCTCAAGGGGCCGCACTATCTGGTCCAAGACGAAGTCGTGAACGATGGCGCCCAGCACCACTTTGTCGTGCTCTCTGACTTCGGGACGTTTCCCGCCACCGGTACGTCCATGCTTCGAACCCGGATCGTAGAAAGCGAGGCCATAGCGGCCTTGAAGGACGCGCGACGATCGGAGGTGTTCGCCAGTGCCCTCGAGTTCCAAGTCCTCCACCCTTTCCGCGGCGTGAAGATGCTGATCATGGAGCCGGGACGCGTCGCGAGTAGTGTCGGCGGGGGACTCTTGGAGTTTCTCGCCATGCCCGCACGCTTTCTTAACTTTGAATCGAGCGATTCGGAAGATTCTATGACGAAGTCGACGATTGGGTTCTCTTATATGAAGCGAAAGCTCGCGTTTCAGTTCGGGGTGGATCCCTATTCGTCCAATTCCGTGATGCAAGACGAACTCAATGAACTGGCCTGGATTGCCTTCACCGCTGATTTGGCGCCTCAGGTCGGGTATTTTTTCATGCCTGCCGGCGCCATCCTTTGGATGACCTTTAGCGCGACTCGCTGGACGTCCTATCTCGATGAGCAGGTCCGCGACTTTTCACCGGGTGATCTGCGTGCTCGCGACCGCGGCAGATTGGAAAAGATGGGCGCGAGTGAAAAAGACATCAACCGGTTCTTCCTTAATCCGCAGTATTCACCGCGACACTGGATCATCATTACTACCGCCCTGGAGGAATTGTCCGATGTCGACGATCGCGGGGCCTTCCTCGCCGTGGCGAGGGAGGCGAACTCTGAGGAAGTGGTCCTGTTTTATCAGCATGTGGCGGAGATGATGCGCGGGTATCACTTGCACGTAGGCTCTGTCGACCGGCTACTTGCGCTGCCGCGTATCCCGGCTCTCTATACCAAGGATCACGCGCTCGTCGTGATGCTGCCCGTCGATCATCTGTTTTGGACTTCGCGCGTCGCACAGGTCGCGCATGCCCTGACGGCCCATGTGCCCAGTCGGCCTCGTATTGCCCGGCGCGAACTCTGGATCGCCGGAAGGGTCTCCCCTCGTGCCAGGCAGGAATTCGAATCGCTTGGATGGGCGGTGTACGAGCAGGTATCCGAGAAGGTAAACCCACCGGCATAATGTAAACCACTTGAATGGAGGTATCCTGCAATGGAGAAGCAGCGAACGGGTCGCCATGTACGCGAGGGTCAGTACAGGCGAGCAGACCACAACCAACCAGCTTCAGGAGCATCGAGCCACGGCGGAGCGATACGACCGGAGGCTTCACTGTCCTCGCCTCTTACAATGCAGCGCGTCACTGTCAATAGCCTGAAGTGATCGGTGAGGGGCTTAGATGGTCAGGGGCGTAGTACGATCTCGCAACTTTTTATGGATCCAGAGATTTCGTGGGAGCATCCTCTTGTGCGTGTGACGAGGAGGAACATGCTTGGATTTTTGATTACTGTATCAGATGCGTGGAACCCGCTCACGATCACGAACGTCGATAGCCCCCATACCCCCTGTCCCCCGGGCTCTTGAGTTGGCCGACATGCTCTGGGCGACATGCTCAGAGTTTCTGCTCCTCTGATCCGTCTGAATCCTGGTTGCGGGTAGTTGCGGATTTGCGTGCAGATTGCACGAATTTGCCGTCATCTGCATTCTTAAGTTGTTGCTCTTCAATAGGGGCAGGGGTATCCGATGTTCGAAACCCGTCACTCACCCCAACCCTTCATTCCCGTAACACCTAGGGACGCCAGCAGATCCGACGATACGGGCGTGAGGACAGGGCATGCTACGTATCCACCTTCGGATGCTGAATTTGCCGGCTCCTATGGAACCGCCCTTGGTTCCCTTACGGTGGGCTTCTTGCTTGATTTTTTGACTATGAGCTGTTTTGCCTGTGTATAACCAGACTGTCTTATCTGGCTATTGTAGTACGCAGCCTCTAGGTAGGAAGACGCAATGACGACGTAACAGGAATGAAACAATCTGGGATATACATAGAAAGTGATAAAACAGACCCCACAAGATCTTGCGGCTGTCGAGATCCGACATTCAATGCCCAAGAATTAGGCAATGTGAGCGTAATTGCTCCCTGAGCGCAGTCTCGAGGCCACAGATAAGACTTGTCCACAGGGTTATCCCCAGAATTGTGAACCATCAAATGTCACAATCAGTGCTATCCAACTTTTGTTGCGATGGAATGATTCTTCTATGGTCAAAATCCGATGGTTCGACCTCCGCGGAAAATTCTAAGAGGCCGACCATGGCTACTTCGGCAATAGTAGAGACTCGTCACGGCAATACTCTGTGGTCCACGTTAACAGCGGTCTGATGGCTCCCGGCCAACGGCCTGTGAAGGTACCGCGGGCGGAAGGTCCCGCCCCGGTTTCATGTATCCGAAACCCGACCACGTCCGCTGCACTCGCATGCAGAAGGAATGGATCCTCGGTCATAATGGCAGCATTCACCCTCACGACGCCTTCCGATAATAGATTTCCGGGAATCCAGGTCGTGCTGACGTACCGGCCAATCGGTCGCGGGCGAGCGTGCCACTCCGGATCACGGTCAAGTACGATGAAGAGGATTAGATCCTCTTCATTACGAAACTTGAACTCAGCGACACAGACACACCCTGCCTGCAGCACGTCATACTCCATTTCCACTGCAATCGATTGACGGATGTCAAACGCATCCCTGACCATGCCCGTCTCGTTTTTGACGTGAATACCACGCATCCTGACAATCTCATTTCCTGGCGCCTGTTGCACATCCGGCCATTCGCAAGATGGTTTCAAATGGGCATGGGAGAGATACTCGCTCACGATCTCGCAGGCTGGTCCTTCCCGGACCACTTCACCACCGCTCAGCAGGAGTGCTCGACGGCAGAGACGCGTAATGGCCTGCATGTCATGGGACACGAGGATCACCGTACGCCCGTGCTGCCCCACATCTTCCATTTTCCCCATACACTTTTTTTGAAAACGCACATCCCCGACTGCTAACACCTCGTCCACAATGAGGATGTCCGGATCCATATGTGCTAAGACTGAGAAGCCGAGTCGGACATACATGCCGCTCGAATAGTGCTTCACTGGCGTATCCACAAATTGTTCGACTTCGGCAAAGGCGACAATTTCATCGAATTTCCGGTCTATCTCCCGGCGTTTCATTCCCAATATCGCGCCGCTCATGTAGATGTTGTCGCGACCAGTCAGTTCCGGATGAAATCCGGTGCCGACCTCCAGAAGTCCGCAGAATCGTCCGGTTAGGACGGCTCGTCCCTTGGTGGGATCCGTTACCCGGGATAGGATCTTGAGCAAGGTGCTTTTTCCAGAACCATTGGCACCGATGATGCCGAAGACCTCGCCTTTTTTAATGTCAAATGACACGTCACGTAGGGCCCACAGTTCCTGCTCGCGATTGGCGCCAGTCGTTCCAGTGGCTGCGCGTTTGGTCATCCTGATAACACGCCTGAGGAAAGTGTGCGCGCCGTGGGTCGCACCGATCGTATACTTTTTAGAGATCTGATCCACTAAGACAGCAGTGTCACTCATTCCGGGATTCCTTTCACAGTCTCAATCGCACTGTTCTTACGACCTTCACCCCACATTGTGAACACAATCCCTCCTCATTTCAACGCGTTTCGCTTGCAGGTGCTTTGCGCATGGCGCAGTACTTCGACGCGCAGCACATGTGGTGATTCCAGTGGTGAAGTCGATGGTTGAAGAAATCCAAATTTGAAGGCATATTCTATCACTTCGACGGGCAATATTCTGATGACAGTGTTCGACACCTCAACCTCTGGAGAGTCGAGATTTGTCTCAATGTGTATGGTGAGATGGATTCGCTTCCGCACGATCAGCTTTGCCGCCATCTTGCTCTGGTGGTCTATGGGAGGGGTATGGGGGCAGGAGAGGAGTACATCTTCTTTGCATGTGATCCCCCTCGATTCCACGAAGGTGGCCTGGATTACGTTGACCGAAAAACTCGAGGTGGTGATTGCATTCAAGGAGCCAATTGATGGAATGCACTCGGCGATGTGGAACAAGGCACGAGACATCGAGGCGGCGCTAAAAGTGATAGATCTGCTGCGCAAATCCCGGATTCAGGCTCTCGAAGTCAGCGGGAAAGATGCTCAGGGTATCGGCGACAATCAGCGCTGCAAGGTCCGGTGTGAGGTTCTTGGATTCCGATTTTCCCCGGAAGGTCGAGATTGAAAGAAGGTAGGTCTGATAGGCAGCTTATGATGCTGCGTCGACCGAAGCAGTAAATTCCTTCACGGGCAGCCCCGCTTGGCGTGTTATGCCGTCCGATACCGCAAGCATTTTGACTCGAGTCTCCGCACTAAGGTGTCCCCTTTGCAAAGGCACAGTACGCCGATCGCAGCGGGTAGGATGGCGTGATTTCGTGGCCCACCTTCTAGGACGCTATCCATTTCGTTGTTGGTCGTGTCACCATCGCTTCTATTTGCGTCGGCGCCATAGCGATTGAGCACGGCAATCCGATTTCGAGCCTTGGATCACATGGCTCGGTTCTTGATTGAAATTGATGGACGAAAAGTTCGGACTTGTCGCACGTACGCCACAGATGATGGGTTCTCCTCTGCCTCGACAAGATAATGGCCGACGCGAAACGCAGTGATGTCACCTTATGCAACTGACGCGGTCACGTTTCGCGCGGATTGGTCCATGGGGGAGCGACGTTCCGGTTCTTTACCATCCAGGAGACAACTCACATTCATGTCGCCCAGGACATTGATTGTCGTGCGGCAACGGTCCAGAAACCAATCTACCGTGAGGAGCAGCGCGATGTATTCAGTCGGGAGTCCCACCGCTGTGAACACGAGCGTCATGGTCACAAGTCCCGCTTCGGGGATACCGGCTGCTCCTACTGAGGCGATGACGGACGTCAGTACCACCAACAGTTGCTGGGTAAGAGAGAGTGGTTGTCCGAGGCCTTGCATCACCAGCATCTGTGAGACGAAAAGCGCCGACATGGCTTCGTAGAGCGCGGTCCCGTCGTTGTTGAAGTTCGATCCGACGAGCGCCCCCAAACTTGCCGATTCCTCCCTCAAACCCACACATTCCCGCAGCCGCGCGTAGGTGACCGGCATCGTGATCGTCGAACTGGCGGTTGAAAAGGCCATGACCAGCGCGTCGCGTGTGCCTCTGAGCAGGTCCAGGGGACGGACCCATGACCCGAAGTGAATGCGGAGAAGATAGTAGACGCACTGAAGCGACAACGCGACGATGACGGCCAACACAAAGGCGCCCAGGGCTTTGAAGGGCTCGATCCCTTCCTTTCCGATGACACTGGCGACGATGCCGAACACACCGATCGGGACCAGGTCAATGATCCAATGGAGAACTACGAGCATCGTGTCGTATGACAGTTGGATGAAATCCCCGACCGTGCGGATGACGCGATCCCTTGTCCGGCGTAGGGCGATACCGAAGGTGACAGCCAGGATAATCACGCCGATGACGTTTCCCCTGTCCGTGAGCGGTCCCAGCACACTCCGTGGAACGCTATCAAGGAACTGGGACACGTGTGAGGCTTGTCCCTTTGCGTTTTCCGGAATTGTAGAGCCTGCCTTTGTCAAGGCCTGAAGTATCGCGCGTGCTTCGAGATCACGGGGGAGGTCCGATGCCTTGTATCCGCTCGCTGGAGAAAGGTTCGCTCGCTCTCCCGGGCGTAAGACGTTCGCCACCAGGAGACCCAGACAAATCGCCACGAGGGTATTCAACACCAACA
The DNA here is from genome assembly GCA_040510255.1 of Nitrospiraceae bacterium. Taxonomy (GTDB): domain Bacteria; phylum Nitrospirota; class Nitrospiria; order Nitrospirales; family Nitrospiraceae; genus DASSBQ01. Next base: position 7,285 of record JBEVJJ010000250.1, read on the forward strand.
AACCGACCATGCGTGTCGCGAGCCGGCTGCGAATGTCTGCATGCATGAGCACATGAATGACCGCGACGAGGATCAATGGTGGGGCCAGGGCTCCCAGCACCCGCAAGATGAGCTGGCTCGGCAGGGCAAGACTCTGAGCATGCTCACCGAATACCACTCCCACGAGGACCCCGAGAACCAGGCCTCCAATAATTCGGAAGTACAGCGGTGTGCCATGCCATGACGCCCAAACAGTGCGGCGCGGTTCTCCCGGCTGGTGCTGACTCATCGAGCGGTGATCCGGCATCCGGCTTCCATACCCTCACATAGGATCATATGAAAACATGCTCAAAATTCTGGCGCTGTGTCCAGGATGGCCGATATGCCTATGGCCGGACCTTTGCCCGTGGCGTGTTGTGATCATTGTGGGAGACTGGTCCGCTCCTCGCCGGGCGTGATTCCTGCGCGTTTGGGTAGAACGGACAGGAAATTATCATGGGCAACCTTGCGGGCCGTCGCCGGCTCCATGGCGTCAAGAAGCGCATCATACCGTCGAACCGTTTCCACATACGCATCCATGTGCCCAACGGCATCCGATCCAATCATGAAACGATCGGGGAAATCCTTTATGAGTATCAGCCAATTCTCGTTCACGATCCGTTTGTCGCCGGCGGTATTCAAGGGGGCCACGTAGTCGTCGTACACGACCCAGGACAGGTCGATCCATAAATTGGGATATCGAGTCAACAGTGTCCGAAGAATGCCGGTGAGATCGGGGACCACCAGGCGGCGACTGATTCCCGCGTGACACCAGATAAAGCGCGTATTCCGGTTCCGTTGGAGGGCGGTCTCAAACTCTTCGAGCCAGAGCGGTTCTTTCTTCTCCCATACCGATGTGATGTTCGTGTGGAGGGAAACCGGCAGGTCATGCCTGCCCGCATATTCAAAGATGCGTTGCATCGCGTGAGTATTCGGACGCGGGACTTCGCCATATGTCAGCGCTGTGAGGTCGTCATGATGTCCAAAAAGTTCGCCGATGCCTTCCCAAAGATCGGGATAGGACTCCATCATCAGTTCGATATGATTCACCGCGTTCTTATCCGCTGCATTGACCCCTGTAATGAACGGATGGAATCGACGGCGCTGGTGCGCAGGCAGCTGTGTCACGGCTTGTGCGACAATCATGTCCGTTGCCGAGTACCAATACACCCGGGAGTCGTCGGAGAGGTAATAGGGTGGGCGCTTGGGATCAGCCTCTTCCCATTTTTTCATCAGCGCCAGGCCGGAGATCATCGCATGGTCGACACCGGCGGAATCCATTGCCGCGAGAATTTTATGAATGCCGTCTGTCTGTTGAAGAAAATCGACATAGTGGAGATGGGCGTCGGCGACGACATGAGAACTGGGTCCGGTACGAACGGGGCGAGTTGTCACCGCGGCAGGTGTCGTCGATTCAGTTCGCCCTTGCTGTGGCGGCCCTGGGTGCATGATTCCGGAACAGGCGACCATGACGGTCATAAAAGGTATCATGGGCAGAACGGACCATGTCCTCGTTCTGGAACCTACCATGGAAGGCATTCTTCCTTTCCGCGACTTTCAATCAATCGAATCTTCTTCCACCCTTGCCTCGATCTCAAAGCGAGCGGTGACGATCAGGGCAAGAACCAGAGGCACACCATACTCACCAAGGTGGGAATCAATGCCGTGTAAGCCAATTGGAAGGCGCTGATCCCGTCAGCGCCGAACCGTTCCTGGAGAATGGCAAAGGCCGCCGGGTTCGGCGCATTCGCAATGACGGTGAGCCCGCCCCCAGCGATCGCTCCCGCGACCAGCGCAAACTTAAACGACTCGGGGACATTTTCAATCTGTGCGCCGAGATAGGTTAAGGCTGCGTTGTCGATGAAGGCCGTAAGTATTGTCGCTCCGGTGAAGAGCGGGAAGTGGTTCATGTCCCGAATTAAGGGACCAAGCCACCAGCCCTGAAGCCCACCGATTACCACGAGGCCACCGAGGAACGCTGCGACAAAGGAGCTTTCGCGCAGCTTCAACGTATCCTGGTAGACTCTGGTGGCCATCACGAGTCCGAGGATGCACAGAAAAAGGACGGAGAGCAGAAGGGGATCATGGGCCGCAAGAACAACAAGTCCGACAAGGAACATATGCAGCATTGACAACCAGGTGGGCACCGGTCTCCTGGTCGTGGTCGTACCGGACGCGTCGAGAGACAGCAATTCCGTCTTGAGCATGAACAAGGCGAGGCCCGCGTTGACGGTAATGGCGAGGACGGATTTCCAACCGAACGTTACCATCATATATGTCCAGTCCCACTTCCATGTGCCGGCGACCATCAGCACGGGTGGCGCCGCAAACGTGGTCAACACGCCCCCGATCGAAATATTGACCAGCAATGTCGCTAAGACGACATACTTGAATTGATCTGATGCGCCGGCCCCAAAATAGCGATCCCTAAGGATGAGCGCGGTGACCGTTATTGCCGCCGGTTCCGTAATGAAGCTACCCAGAAGCGGACCGGTGATCAGGCAAGAGACGAAGGCAGACTGCGCTCGTCCGAGCGGAAACAACCATGACATCACCAGTATTATCTTTTCAGCGTAGGAGATGATCGGCCTGGTTGAAGCCACGGCCATAATGACGAACACGAAAAAAGGTTCTCTAAAATTCAGGGTGACGATGTACGCAATCGCCTCGTTTACGCCGCCGAAGAGGCAGATCGAAGCGATGAGAACCCCGGCCCACAGACCAAAGACAAGCTCCACCTCCCCAAGGATATGAAAGACCCGCTGCCGGACGGACCCTTTAGGGAAGCGGTGTGAGAAATGCTGAATGCTCCGCGTCGCGAACGTGTGCAGCACCGCGAGAACGAGAACCACCGTCGCGGTACTTTGGAGAGGGGTGGGGTGCATCGTGTTATTAGACGGATTGACCTCCCCCAAGTCAAACCCAGGAGTGAAAGGAAGGTGTATAGCGGCCCCTGCCATAGGTGACGGGAATGGATTGGGCTGCCCGCTGTTTCCTCGATGCGGCATGCCCTGGCATCGGGAAGCGTTTTCCTTTTCGATGACGCCTTCATACCCATGACATGGTACTGGTTCTGGTAGATTTCCGGCCAGCAGGTCTACGGCTTTTACCTATACGGTCGCCTTTCATATTGCACACAGCTATTTGGTTCGCGTACTCTGTCAAAAAAATGTCAGGAACCGTTTAGATAACACGCATGTTTCGGGCTGTTCTCCAAACCACCGTAGTCTGTTTGCTCATTGTCGGTTGTGCGGTTGAACAGGAGATTTCGCGCACCCCTCGTACGGCTGTCGAACAGCTCCTCTTGACCGAAGCCATAGAGAGGGCCCTGAAAAATCTGACCGTAACACTGCCGCCCCAAGCCAGTCTCTATCTCGAAGTAAGCGGCTTTTACCTCGACCGGGCCCGGTTGGACATCAGGGATCAGACCTACGGAACCTTGGAGCAGCCGTCGTTGGATTTTCTGTTCGTCCGAGATGCGGTCGCCGTTGCATTGGGAAGGATGGGATACCGTATTCGACGACGCGAGGACCAGCCGGCCTATCTTGCCCGGGTTTCCATCGAGTCATTGGGGACTATGCAAGGTCTGGTTTTCTTTGGCATGCCCCCGATTCAGAGCCTCATCATTCCCTTCGCCCTTCCCGAGATTGTTCTGTATAAGCACGTAGACCAGAGCGGATATGCCCGCCTGCACATTGATCTGTTTGATCATGCTACCGGAGAGTACAAGGGATCCTCCGCCACCGTGATCGGACGAACAGGCCATGACCAATATACGATGTTATTTTTCATCACATGGGTGCAGACGGATTTGACGGCGACGCCGTGAAGAGAGTACCTCAGCCTCCCTACTCATGAACGTTCATGGCTCGCAGTTTAGGTGGAATCGCACATACTGAAGTGTCGTCTGCGCAAGAGGATGGATTTCGATCTTGGGGACGTGGCACAATCAACATCCGGCGTGGGCACGCGGGTGGAGAATTACATGGCGACCAGTTTTCAGATCCGGTCTTTTCGACGGTTTGCCATTCAGTGTCCCATCTACTATTCCAATGACAGGTTTCATGGCAAAGGTATGGCCTGGAATCTATCGTTGAATGGCTGGCGGGTGGATGGCACGCATCCAGTTGAGCCAGGTATGGCGGTCACCCTGTGCATTTTCCTGCCCGGTCGGGGACGCACCGTATTTGTTGATCGAGCCGCCGTGCGATGGTCTCGCGGGTATGAGTTCGGGGTCGAACTCGTTGCCATGAAGAATGAACAACAAGTAACGCTGAAGGACTTTGTCGACTTGCTCATCTGACCTGCATAGTGGCAGTGCATCTGTTCGCCCGAAAACAACATGTACTTGCCATCGACGCTTAGTGAGATACACTGCTATGAAGACACGACAACAGGCAGCAGCGCTTACGAGGACTGCAACCCAGTGGCAAAACCCTATAAGCCGCGTTCTCATTCCCGCATTCCCGTCAGCTGCTTCCTCTATTATCTGGGAGAGGGAGTGGTCGGGACCGGAAAGGTCTGCGATCTGTCGGTCAAGGGATGGCGCATCGAGGGCGATAAGCCGGTATCGGTCGGTATGCGGCTGTCCTTACGAGTCTTTCTCCCGGATGAGCCAAAAGCGATCGACATTGAGGGGGTCATCGTTCAATGGGTCAAGGATGGCGCTTTTGGTTTGGAAAATGTGGGGATTAATGCCGTTTCTGAAGCCCGCATCAAGAAATTCGTTGATTCAATGTTGAAGCCTTCCAGTTCCAGTCGCGTCGCGTAGGGCTCCTTTCGATCACCTCCTCTTCTCTTATCCGATCAATCAATGGGTGCTGGTTCATGCGCGGCGTAGTTCACGTTGGCTTGATTCCCACCAGAGGTCGATCAAGTCTTGCCGCGCCCCGTTACGGATCCCGCCGAGATACCCCCGCTTTCGGGGACTATCACGCTTCGCTACATTTTTCATATTCTGACCCGCGGTTGCTGATGAGGAGGTCAGATGGATCAGGGGACACGTCCGCGGTTTATCGTCGAATGCACCAGTACGCGTTCGGAGGACGGCATTCTAGTTTGGAACGGGCGTGTGCTTGATCTCTCTATCCCCGGATGGTCCAGGCTGGGACTCAAAAGCATCATGACCGGTGACTATCTCCAACTTCATCTTCATTTACCCGGCCATATGAGCCCGCTTTCGGTCCCTTTGGCTGCCGTACGATGGATCCATGAGTCGCGCTTCGGTGTGGATCCTATCCTTATGGATGCTGATGACCAGTTGCGGTTGAGCCAGTTTGTCACCCAACATGTCGGGGTGGGTAGCTTCACGACGGATAGCAAAGATCAGATTATCATTACTGAATGCTCCTGATCCTTACCTTGTCCGCCACCACTCCTATCACTCTCCTCCAGAGGTAACACCGTCCTCTCCTTGACGGTTTCCCTGAGTCGGGTTCATTGCCCCTCATTACTTGACATCGTCACACCAGATGGTGTCTCTTTCCGTAGGACCTTGCAGGGTCGCGGAGTGGCGTGTTCGTAGGACAGGCAGAGGGATCTGCCGGGGGACCTTAAGAGCGTGTATGGATAAATCGGCTCTTGTGATCGTCGAATCGAATCCTGCCCCATCAACTCCGCTGACGGAAGAGACGGAGGCGCAGGTTGCGCAGCTTGCAGAAACCGATATTTTGGTTGGAATTCCAAGCTTTAATAATGTGGAAACGATCGGCCATGTGGTCCGGGCAGTGAGTGCTGGTCTAGCCAAATACTTTCCCCATGCCAGATCCGTGCTGGTCAACTCCGACGGAGGGTCCACCGACGGCACGCAGCAGGTCGTTGCCCAGGCGGTCGTCGATCTCAAAACGCTGTTTGTCGGTGATCAGCAAAGTCCGCTT
>JBEVJJ010000251.1:0-58568 GCA_040510255.1 Nitrospiraceae bacterium
CCCAGCGTTGATACCACGCCAGATATGGGGCTGCAGAAATCGTGGGACCGGATATCCAAGACAAGAGACATACCCGTCGTCACGGTCCAATAGACAAAATGCCAGCTGATACTTGCGCTCCATCTCCTTGCAACGCTCGTGGATTTTCTCCGCAGTCAGCTGAACCCGCTGCAAGACTGTTGCGCCAATGTGGATGTCAGTCGGTTGTTCAAGGACTGCCTGTTCGAGGAATGCCGGGGTGAGCTGGAACCGACGCATGAACGCGCGGTCCAACGCTGAAGGGTACGCGTGTGTTCCCAAAGTTCCAGCTTGGAATGCACGTATTTTATCGATGAGTCGAGGGAGCCAGATAAGCCCTGCGAGGGACTCATTCTAGCGTCTCGGAGGGGGTACACGTAGGTCAAGCATCCGCCCACTCGGTCCTCATCGATTACTCAGTCGACACGAACGCGAACTATAGCATAGTCGGATGTGCCCGTTGCAGAGAATGGATGGTCCATGTACTATCGAACCCCAGTGGGTAGGGCGACGGTGTGGTAGTACCAAGCGATCTATTCGAAGCTCTTGGAGATGATAAACCGGTGACTGAGGAAGGGCAGGGGCTGTATGACTACCAGTACAAGCGATTCCGCGAGAATCGTGAGGGGCATGATGGGTATGATTTTCAACAGGCCCCGGTCGGCAATATTGCACCACCCCGACTGACATTCGGAGAAAAGCTGAGATGGTGGACATGGGACCGTTGGAAGCGCCGGAGAAAGCTGCTGGCGGAGCGTGATCGGTTGCAGCGAGAAATTCTCGACATACCAAAGGAGCGGCCTATCCCTTAGCGCGCATGGTTCATGAGGTTCACGACGCGCAGATAATGCGCGTCACGTTTGTGAAAGGGCGCGAGATGGTGAGCGCCCCGTATGTCTTTTGCGGACGCCGACGAGTCGGTGAGCATCCAGTGTCCCGGGAGCCGAGCCGTGTCTCGTGAGTGCCCGAGTGTTACTCGCCCGATAGATATCCTATGTCAGTACTCGCCACATGATCGCCACGAACAGACATTCTGGTGGTGAAATCCTGATCATATGCAGAGGTGGGTGGGGTGATGGAACGTATCCCGTGCGGGATGATGAGAGGTGATGAGATCAATGGAGAGAACGCTTCGCAACATGACAAAGAAGCACGGTTCACGGTGTATGGATCATGGCGATCGTTGGTGGTGCGACATCATATGGTCTTGTACTCGCTGTTCAAGAGGAGACGTCTACCGAGAAGGCAAAGAACCTTGAGAAGCAAGTAAAAGGAGGACTATTTAATTTTTGGAATTTCGATACCCAGACGCCGGGGACAACTCCGGATGGGTTCACCGCCATCACCATTGGGGAAGGACCAGAGGCGAAATGGTCGGTAGAGGCAGAGCCTACGGCGCCGTCCCCCCCGCATTCAGTTCCGGGTGTGTCCGTCTGTGGTGAATGTGTTCAATTGTTGATCGCCCGAGGGCTCAATTACGAATCCCAGACTTGGCTGTCAGTTTGTTTCAAGGGGACGGGCACGGTCGGAGCGGAGTGGTGTTCGGTGTCAAGGATCGGATGAATTTCTATGCAGCCGTCATGGATCTTTCACGGCAAATGTTGCAGGTAATTCGCGTCGTTGCAGGACAAGAATCAGTTATAGGACAGGCTGCTCTGAAGCCCAAGCTGGTCGACTGGCACACCCTGCGCGTTCAACGAAATACCATCATCAGTAAAGATTTTATCGAAGCGTTTTTTGATGGACAACTCACGTTATCGGTGGAAGACCAAGCATTGGGGCTCGGCCAAATCGGCCTGGTGGTCAGGGGAACAACTTCCGCGCAGTTCGACAGTTTTCACGCGGCGCCCCTCTATTCCCATCGACCCTTTTCTCCTCCGGCTGCCTATTAGTGTCTTTCCTGATAGAGAACGTCTTGGGATACTTTACGGCTTGCCTTTATCAGGGGGCTGCGGTAGAGTAAGCTTGCTTTACCGCGACGGGCCTGGTGGTAAGGCTAGAGAGAGTAACAAGGCCCTGGATCGATGTTGTTTTGGGTTCTTCCCGGGAATTTTCGGAAGCCAGACCTAAGTCGCCGCTGTGTTCGCGTCTTCGGGCCATTCCTTCCTTGTTTTGTTCTCGAGTCCCAGACAACACCATTATCTTCAAAGGAGGAACCCCATGGGTTCTAAGATTTATGTCGGGGGCTTGCCATACTCAACGACCGAGCAGCAATTGAGTGATCTCTTTGCGGTGCACGGTGCGGTGGCGTCGTCTCGGATTATCACGGATAAATTTACCGGACAATCGCGTGGCTTTGGCTTTGTGGAAATGTCTTCTGAAGATGAAGCCAAGGCGGCCATCAATGCGTTGAATGGCACTCAATTCGGCGGTCGTACTCTGACGGTCAATGAGGCTCGTCCTCAGGAGCCTCGCTCTGGCGGGGGAGGACGTGGCGGTATGGGTGGCGGCGGCGGTCGGTACTAGACAGTTCTGACTTGAATTGATGATCATAAGAGGCCGCCGCGCAGGTGGCCTCTGCTTTTTCCCGGCGCGGTTCCGTCCTCCTCGCTGAAACGAGCGGGTTGTGTGATGGGGAACGTCTTTCCGGAAGAAGTACGGGTGTATGGTGAGATAGGTGTGTAACAGACGATCATTACGAAAGAGCCCTTATCTCCTGGCGTTTCTGGCGGGACTGCTTGGAATGGGCTCACTTGTCCACGCAGAAAGCGATCTCACTATAGGTGAAGGACTTAGGATCACCTTGGAATACACGCTCACCCTATCTGATCAGAAGGTAGTCGATTCGAACGTGGGCCAGGATCCCTTTACCTTCACCCAGGGAGCGCATGAAATCGTTCCCGGCCTGGAGAAATCTCTTATCGGCATGAAGGCCGGTGAGAAAAAGCACGTCGAGGTTCCGGCTACTGAAGGGTACGGTCCGTATGACAAGAAGGCTCGCACGACCGTCGAGCTCTCACGATTGCCTCAAAATTTGAAAGTCGGTGATGTGCTCAAGGGATCGGATGACCGCCTGGTCAAGGTCCTGGAAGTAAATGACAAATCAGCCGTTCTCGATCTCAACCATCCGCTTGCCGGAAAAAATCTTACGTTCGATGTCACTATTCTCAAAGTCGAAAAGCCCCGGCCCGAGGGGTCTTCCAAACCTTCCAAGCCGTAGCCGCCCCCTCTTAGGTCTTTCTTCTTGATCCAAACGTGTTTTCGACGTCACCTGACCCCGCTATCCTTCTAAGTCAGGTTTACGCGCATGGTCGGGGAATGACCTCCCGAGTTTATCGGGGGGTTATCGGTATCACGCGTTATCATCATGACATGATGCGACGATAGGCGTTGGTATGTGGTTACGCGTGGTGTTTCGGCGTCAGATTCGCCAGGCGTCCATATCGAATGACGTGGTCTCCGTATCGCTCTCGAAGCCTGTCCAGAGCAAGCGAAAGCCGTTGCCGGCGAACTTGATGAGTCGCGTCGGCAGGATTCTCGAACAATGCACATTGTTCGGCTGGAGGAAGTACTCGTATGGCCGTGAGGACCAACGTATGGACACGGATGCGACGGTACATACAACGCTGCAATAGGGTGCGTGTATGAGGCAGGAGGTCATGCTCCCAACAACTTCCCGGCTCGATGGGCTGTTGTTGTCTGATGTCGGTCTGGTCGCTCAAGCGGGTCGTGAGGGCCAGGCCATGACAGACGCGGTGCTGACGTCGAAGGAGTCGGCACAGTTGTTCGGTAAGATCAGTCAGCGCGCGTAACAGCAGGCCGTCATCAATATGATCCGGCTGCAACACGCGGGAGGTTTCCAGGCAAGGTTGTACCGACGGCGGCAATACCGGAGAGGAATCGACGCCTTGCGCGCATTGCCATAACGGCCTGGCCCACTTGCCGATGGCGGCTTCGAGGGCAGGAAATGGAATGTCGGCCAAGTCACCGAACGTGTGTAGGTTGAGGTCATGCAGTCGTTCACAGGTCGGCTTCATCTGCGGCCGGTTGAGCAATGAATATGTCTCTAGTGGTAGCGGCGCCATGAAGGCTTGTTCCGAACCCGGCCGGACCTCATACAATTGAGCCGGTTGGACAAGGGCAGCGGCCGAGCGTGCGACCAGCTTGTTACTGCCGATACCCACGACGCCGTCGAGCTGATGGTGGCGGGAAATATTCTGTTGGATACGAGAGGCGGTATCACAGGCGAGGCCGAACAGCCGGGTTGTACCGGTGAGATCAAAAAAAAACGATCCCGCCTGCATCGGTTCCCATAGCGGGGTGTAGCGCCGCACGACTTCACAGAGCATCTGTTGAGCTGCATGTATGCGGGAAGGATTGGAAGAAAACACTCGAAGAGCCGGGCACAGTCTGATGGCTTGTCGGATCGGCATGCCGACATGAACTCCTTCTTTGTGAGCTTCAGGCGAGACGGCATGAAGCAAGGCTCGTGGTTGATTCAAGGCAGCAATGCCGATCGGCCTATGACGGAGGAGGGGGTCTGTAAGTCGCGCGAGGGAGATTTCCAGTGAAGGGACGGCAAAACAAACAATCTGACGATCCATGAGATCAGGGGAATATGTTGATCTGGGTGATTGAGGGGCAACCGAGTTGCACTCAATGTGAGTGCGATACGTTCACCAGATCACCAAATTAATAAATCATACATTCCTACTTCTTGCAGTACCTGATGACGCCGATGACCAGCCCTTCGATACGCACCGAGTCCGTTGGTTTTATGATGAGGGGTTTCATGGTTTCATTGGCCGGACGCAATTCCACCGTCGTGCCCTTGCGGTAATAGGTTTTAATTGTCGCTTCATTATTGACCAGCGCGATCACTGTTTGGCCGTTCCGGGCCGTAGACTGTTTCTGTACAATGACCAGATCGCCCGGCAAGATGCCTTCGTCCCGCATGGATTCACCTTTGACTCGCAGGGCGAATGTTTCGCCGCGTCCCATCATGCCGGGTGGAACTTCCACCGCTTCTGTTTGCGGTATAGGCTCAATGGGGTCGCCGGCTGCGACGATGCCGCTCAACGGAATCCGTGGGGCTGCAGTCAGGTGGTCGACGGCCAGTTGAACGGCAAAGGGAATACGGTGGGTACCGATTTCATATCGTGCGATGGTTTGGCGCGTGGTTCCGAGTCGTTCGGCAAGCTGTTCTTGTGTGAATCCCAACACGCCGCGCACCTTTTTCAAATGTAAGGCCTGCATGTAACGAATCGTTACATGCCGTGATGAATTCTGTCAAGGCTGGGTAACACACCGCTTTATGTCAAAAGACTTGGAGAGTGGGCGTGTGGTCTTCTCTCGGTCTGCCTGGTAAGATAACCTCGGATTATTTCTATGCCTTCCTTCAAACTCGACGCCTCCTTCAAGCCTTGCGGCGATCAGGTCCAAGCGATCGACAAGCTGACAGCCGGTGTAAGAGCCGGCAAGAAGCATCAAGTATTGCTCGGCGTGACCGGGTCCGGGAAGACATTCACGATGGCCAACCTGATCGAGCAGGTGCAGAAGCCGACCCTCGTACTCGTCCACAATAAGACACTGGCAGGACAGCTCTACCATGAATTCAAGCAGTTCTTCCCGCAGAATGCAGTCGAATACTTCATCAGTTACTACGATTATTATCAGCCCGAAGCCTACATTCCTCAGTCGGATACGTATATTGCCAAAGATGCTTCCATCAACGATGCGATCGATCAAATGCGGCATGCCGCTACGACGTCATTGTTGCAGCGAAACGATGTGCTGATCGTCTCGTCGGTATCCTGCATTTATGGTCTCGGTTCGCCCGAGGTGTACCATGACATGTTGGTATATCTGGAAGAGGGGATGGTCATTCGTCGGGAAAAGATTCTCGAAAAGCTGGTGGAAATTCAATATGCGCGGAATGACACGGACTTTCACCGCGGAACCTTTCGCGCCCGCGGCGACGTCATTGAGATTTTTCCGGCTTCGTCTGAATCGAAATCGGTCCGTATCGAACTCTTCGGGGATGTGGTGGATGCCATCCATGAGATTGATCCGCTCACGGGGAAGTCCCTGGGAAAATTACCGAAAGTGCCGATTTATCCGAATACGCATTATTTGATTCACCCCGATCGATGGGAGCGGGCATTGAACGGGATCGAAGAGGAGCTTGAGGGACGCGTCGCGTACTTCAAAGACCATGGCCAACTTCTGGAAGCTCAACGTATTGCCCAGCGGACCAAGTTCGATCTGGAGATGATCCGTGCGATGGGCTATTGCCATGGCATCGAGAACTACTCCCGGCATCTCAGTGGTCGAGTCTCCGGAGAGCCGCCGCCCACGCTTCTCGATTATTTCTCCAAGGACTTTCTCCTGATCGTTGATGAGTCGCATGCCACGATTCCGCAAGTCGGCGGAATGTACGAAGGGGACTTATCCCGGAAAAAAACGCTCGTGGAGTATGGTTTTCGCTTGCCGTCCGCCATTGACAATCGTCCACTGAAGTTTGCCGAGTTCGAGCGGGCGCTTCGCCAAGTGGTCTATGTGTCCGCCACACCAGGCCCGTATGAATTGAGGCATGGGGGCGGAGACGTTGTGGAGCAAATCATTCGACCCACGGGATTAATCGATCCTGTCATTGAAATACGCCCGGCTAAGGGTCAGGTCGACCACCTGTTGGGAGAAGTGCGGACGGAAATTGCCAAAGGCAATCGCATCCTGGTGACCACGTTGACCAAACGGATGGCGGAAGATCTCACGGAGTACTATCACGATCTGGGCGTGAAGGTCCGGTATCTTCACTCGGACATCAAGACGTTGGAGCGAGCGGAAATTATCCGCGATCTCCGGCGAGGCGTGTTCGATGTGCTTGTGGGAATCAACTTGTTGCGGGAAGGGTTGGATATTCCTGAAGTGAGCCTGGTGGCAATTTTGGACGCGGATAAGGAAGGCTATCTTCGGTCGCATCGGTCTTTGATCCAGACCGCAGGGCGGGCCGCGCGGAATCTTGACGGGCGCGTCGTCTTCTACGGAGATGCGATTACGAATTCGATGCGACTGGCGATGGAGGAGACCGCCCGCCGACGCCGGATTCAGGAGGACTATAATCGAGAGAACGGCGTGACGCCGGAAACAATCAAAAAGGGCATCCCGACCCTTGAATATGCAACGGCCGAGTTGGATTATGTACAACTCGACCTGGCCGCAGATCATCGAGCGACCTACAAGGCGGATGATAGTCCAGATCAGATGGTCCAGCGGCTCGAAGCAGAAATGAAAGCCGCTGCGAAGAGCCTTGAGTTTGAACGGGCTGCGGATATTCGAGACCGGATTCGCTCGTTGCGCATGCGGGAGCTTGAGGTGAAGCCGTAGCCGGATTCATGCTTAGATACCTCTTGGACGTCGGTCTTTCCGGGAAAAGCATGTCGCCCTGCAGGAATCCGGCGTTCCGGCAGGTATTACATCTGTTTGTAGAGGTAGGCGCCGAGAAACATGCCGAGAATGCTGAGCAAATTCACTTTGATGCTGAAGCCGAACGTGAGCTTGAGAAGAACCAGGTCTATGGTGAGAGGAGGATTGATGCCGGGAGAGAAGTAACTCGCAAAAATGTTCTGAATGGTGCCGTTGGGGGCCATGACGCGAAGGATTTCACCGAAAATCCCGCCAAGCATCCCGCCGATCAAGATGAATACCAGCAGAACGCCCACGGATTTTCTCATCAAGCCCTTCCCTTAAGGCTCTGAGTAGTTGTACCACGACCGACGAAGAAACCTTATCGGAAGCCTTTCTGGATGTCAATAAAATGCATGCCAGACGGGGACTGACGCGCAGCACTGGGGGAAGGAAGATAGTGAAGATTGTGATCGAGCACAGAATGTCTTGATCCCGAAAGAGGAGGCAGTCAGAAAGGCGGTGGGCTCGGTCCTGCTTCATCCGCACAACCTCGTAGGGATAGCGGGAGTGTTGGAATGGAGCATGCCTCACATACTCGCGTATCCGTTCCAAGCGGTCAGTTTCCGGTGGGAGGGATCACCCGAATCTTGACTTCTCAAGACCTGTCTATTAGACTGCGCGATACTCTTTTTTCAGCTTTTTCGAGGTGATCGGAGATGGGGTGTGGAATGTCTTCGATTGCCTTTTTGTTTGGTGACATATGCTTGATGCGTTGAGCGAGAAGTTTGAGCGTATCCTTAAAAAGCTGCGGGGTCAGGGAGTCCTCACAGAGGAAAACATCACCGAGGCGTTGAAGGAAGTTCGACTGGCACTTCTCGAAGCGGACGTCAATTTCAAGGTGGTCAAAAACTTTCTTGACCGGGTGCGCGAGAAGGCCGTCGGTCAGGAAGTCCTTCAAAGTCTGACGCCCGGGCATCAGGTCGTCAAGGTCGTGTGGGATGAGCTCCGCGACATGCTGGGTGGCGAGAAGGCTGGATTCGGTCTGGCCTCGAGGCCACCGACGGTTGTGATGATGGTGGGATTACAGGGCGCCGGCAAGACCACCACTTGCGGAAAGCTCGCCCGGCTCTTCAAGAATCAAGGAAAGCGCGTTCTATTGGTCGCCGCCGATCCACGACGACCGGCAGCGGGAGAGCAATTGTCGAGTCTCGGACGGGACCTCGGCGTTGACGTATTTCGCGTTGATCAGGCGGACGCGTCGCGAACGGACGTCGTGGGTCTCTGTCAACGGGGAGTGACTCGCGGTGATGAGCAGGGCTATGACCTCGTTATTTTGGATACCGGAGGCCGGCTTCATATCGATGAGGAACTGATGGCGGAGCTGGTTGCGGTGAAGAGCGCCGTGACACCTCAGGAGGTGCTACTCGTTGCCGATGCGATGACCGGGCAGGATGCCGTCAACATGGCGAGCCGGTTTGATCAGCAGATCGGGTTGACCGGCATCATTCTCACAAAGGTTGAAGGGGACGCTCGAGGAGGAGCCGTTCTTTCCATCCGTGCCGTGACGGGGAAGCCGATCAAGTTTCTCGGCACAGGAGAGAAACTTGACGCCCTTGAGCTCTTTCATCCGGATCGTTTGGCTTCACGCATTCTCGGTATGGGCGATGTGCTGTCGCTTATCGAAAAAGCCCAGGAAACCTTCACTCAGGAACAAGCCGAGGCGGCGCAGAAGAAACTGACCAGCAATACGTTTACCTTGCAGGATTTTCGGGAACAGCTCGGCCAAATGAGCCGTCTCGGGTCGTTCGAACAAATTCTAGGTATGCTGCCGGGCGGACAGCGATTAAAGGACATGACCGGAGGCACGGTGCCGGAAAAGGAAATGAAACGCGTCACGGCCATGATCGATTCCATGACGCCACGTGAACGGCGCGATCATACGATCATCAACGGCAGTCGAAAGAAGCGCATTGCCCGTGGAAGTGGAACCAGCGTGCCGGAGGTGAATCGATTGATCAAGCAATTCTTATCCGCACGAAAAATTGCGAAAGTGATGACCGGGGCGGGAGGAAAGCGCCAGTTGGCTCAACTGTTGCGCTCTATGTAAAGATTCGAGTCGTTCCGGCTGGGTGTGACCAGATGCAAGTGAAATTCTAGAAAACAGGACGCGAGAGTCGTTTGGGTTTCATCATCAACCATCAGTGATCAGTTTTTGAAGAAGGAGGAGATACGGTGGCAGTTCATTTGCGGCTGACCAGAACGGGGCGGCATAAGAGACCGATGTATCGAGTCGTGGCGGCGGATTCGCGTAAACCTCGGGATGGCCGATTCCTAGAAATTCTTGGAATTTTTGATCCACTCAAGGATCCAGCGGTTCCTCAATTGAAACAGGAACGTGTCCTCAACTGGTTGCGGCACGGAGCACAACCGACGACCACGGTAAGGACCTTGCTCAAGCGGGCAGGAGTCTGGAAACAGTTCGAAACCGAAAAGGCGGAAAAGACTAGAAAGTAGAACGGTGCAGGAGCGGTTTCCTTCCGGTTGTCGCTGAGAGTGGCAATGCTTGATCAGGCAGAACGTGTCACTATCGGGAAGATTGAACGCCCGTTTGGTGTACGTGGTGAGGTGAAGGTGCAATCGTTGAGCGATGTGCCGGGACGATTTGGCCACCTAAAGGAAGTGACGCTCGTGGCGCCTGCTGGTGATTCTCTCACGACGACCGTCACGCATGTGCGATCCGGTGGACGATCCTACATTATGGGATTTGAAGCATTCACGACGCCTGAGGAGGCAGCTCGGTTTCGTGGAGCGTGGCTGCAGATTCCGCGGTCAGCGTCCCCTTCGCTGGCTGACGGACTGTACTACGAGTATGATCTCCTGGGCATGACAGTGGTGGACGAAGACAAGAACGTCCTGGGGACGATGGAAGAAATATTGGAATCATCGGGGAATCATATCTTTGTGGTACGCAGGGAGCAGCGGGAATTCCTGATCCCTGCGCTTAAGAGGATCATCGCAGCGGTGGATCTTGTCGGACGGGTGATGACGATACGGGTCGAGGGCATGGTGGAGTCGTCATGATGCAGTGTCATATCTTCACCTTGTTCCCCGAGATGCTGAGCCCCGTTCTGGGGCAGAGCATACTGAAACGGGCCCGAGAAAAAAATCTCCTCGAGGTCCGGGTTCATAATGTTCGCGATTTCACAGGCGATCGGCACAAGACTGCGGACGATACCCCCTATGGGGGTGGGGCAGGGATGGTGCTGAAGACCGAACCTATTTTGCAGGCGGTCGAAGCACTGAAGGTCTGTTTGCGACAAGGCGGGATGAACGATGATGTGCGCCTTATCCTCCCATCCCCTCAGGGAAGACTCTTCACCCAGGAGTGTGCGAAGAATCTGGCTCACGAGGGTCGGCCCATCGTCTTCATTTGTGGTCATTACGAAGGGATCGACGAACGAGTGAAGCGGGCCCTTCATCCCGAAGAGATTTCTCTAGGGGACTATGTGTTGACAGGCGGTGAGTTGGCGGCATTGGTCATGCTTGACGCGTCCATACGCCTGGTTCCGGGCGTGCTTGGTGATCCGGCATCGACTGCAGAGGAAACGTTCTCGGACTCCCTGCTGGAATATCCTCACTATACTCGACCTGCCGACGTCCGGGGAATGAAGGTCCCGGAGGTGCTTATATCGGGAAACCATGAAGCCATACGCCTGTGGCGGAGAAAAGAATCATTGCGCAACACTTACTTGAAGCGGCCCGATTTGCTTCGGGATCGCGTCTCAAGCGAGGAAGATCGGACATTACTCAATGAAATCGTCCACGAAGGCGCGGCTGCCATTTCAGTGCAGGACGGGGAGGAGGGGTAACACGTATGAATCGGCTAGAACGGATCCAACGATCCTTGACCAAGAAAACGGTGCCCGTGTTTGAGATCGGGGATACCGTTCGCGTGCATGTGAAAGTCATCGAAGGCGAGAAAGAGCGTATCCAGGTGTACGAAGGTACCGTGATTGCCAGAAAAGGAACGCTCAATACCGAAACGTTCACCGTTCGAAAGGTGTCGTACGGTGTCGGTGTGGAAAGAGTGTTTCCCATCCATTCCCCCAGCGTGGCTAAAGTCGCCGTCGTTCGTCAGGGCAAGGTCCGTCGAGCCAAGCTCTACTATCTGCGGTCGAAGAAGGGGAAATTTGCCAAGGTAGAAGACCGGGAGTTTGTTGCTGAAGGCAAGCCTCGTGCGACTGACGCGAGCGCAGAAGACGCATCGAATTCTGGAAGCGTGCGGGAAACATCGTCCGCAAAAACCTGATCCATCATGATCTGACTGACACCGTGACGAGAGGACCTCGTTTGGTCGTCGCTCAGGAGCCATCGCGAGTGGGACCCACCGATATTTTTGAGGTGGAGGCCAGGCGTTGCGGGTATCGCTATGTTGCCGGTCTCGACGAGGCGGGGCGAGGTCCGCTCGCCGGCCCGGTAGTCGCCGCTGCAGTTATTTTTCCTCGCCGTTGCCGGGTGCTCGGCTTGAATGATTCCAAACAGCTTTCTCCGGCTCAGCGTGATCAGCTCTATATGTCCATCAGGGATAGGGCTACCATGGTCGGTGTCGGCTCGGCGACCGAGAAGGAAATCGACCGACTTAACATTCTGGAAGCCACCCGGCTGGCTATGCAACGAGCGATCGCATCAATGCCGCTTGTCCCAGACTTCCTCCTCGTGGATGCGCTGACCCTGCCGTGCCTCTCAATCCCTCAGCGAGCGATTGTCACCGGAGATTGTCTGTCCCTCTCCATCGCTGCCGCATCCGTCATAGCCAAGGTCACGCGGGATCGGATGATGGCGGGCTACCATCGAGACTATCCGGAGTATAACTTTCTATCTCACAAGGGATATTGCACCCGCGAGCATCTTCGTCTCCTCACGCGCCACGGGCCATGTGCGATCCATCGGCGCACGTTTTGGCCAGTGACGGTTCGCCTGGCCCGCCTGAGGTCCGCGGCTGCCAGGAACCGGTTGTAACCGGGGCGGGTGATATCCGGGGTGGAAAGGGCCATGCTTGATCCACGTCAGCGAGTCGGCAAGGATGGTGAGTCCCGCGCGGAGGATTATCTGCGTCGCCGCGGATACCGCATTATTCAGCGCAATGTGAAGTCGTCGTCGGGAGAATTGGATCTGATTGCCGAAGACCGCGGTGTCCTGGTGTTTGTCGAGGTGAAAGCGAGGCAAACAGAGGCATGCGGGGGCATACGTTATGCAGTGGATTCGACGAAGCAAGCTCGCATTGTGCGGCAAGCGGCATACTACCTGGCTCGCCATCGAATCCGCGACCATCCCTGTCGGTTCGACGTCGTGCTGGTTTCTGGAGAAGAGTCAGGGGATGGATCCGTTGAGCTCATTCAGGATGCTTTTCAAGCAGGCGACACCGATCTTCACTGTTGACGGATGATAGCCGTGCGAACGTCCTGTCGGAGATGAGATTAGGCGCATGATTCAATTATTTCACGTGTCGAAATACTATGACCGTCGCACCGCGCTTTCGGATATTACGTTGGAAATCGAAAAGGGTGAGTTTATCCTGTTAATGGGCGCGAGCGGAGCCGGAAAATCGACGTTGCTCAAGCTGTTGATCGGGGCGGAGCAACCGGATGAAGGTCAAATCTTTGTCCAAGGTCGCAATGTGTCCAAGCTGTCTTCGCCGGAGATTCCTTATCTGAGGAGAAAAGTCGGAATTGTCTTTCAGGATTTTCGCTTGTTGCCCAAGAAATCCGTATTCGACAATGTGTCCTTGCCCCTATTGGTGCAAGGGGCCAGCCACGGCGACACTCGTCGAAAAGTCATCGAGGCGCTCAAGGCTGTCGGACTCGATCGTAAGAAAGATCAATATCCTCTGGGCTTGTCGACCGGCGAACAGCAGAGGGTATGCATTGCGCGCGCGATCGTCAACGGACCGATTGTCCTCCTTGCCGACGAGCCAACCGGAAATTTGGATCCGGATTTGACCAGTGAGATCATTGAACTGTTCAAGCTTATCAATGCGCGAGGTACCACGGTCCTGGTTGCAACGCATGATCCCCAAGTGATGACTCAAGTGAATCGCCGAGTGATTTCCTTAAATCAAGGTAAACTTCACACGCAGCCGCAGATCGCTGTATGAGGCGCCTGTCCTATCTGCTGCGCGAAGCGATGACAAATGTCCTGACGAATCGAACCACAACGATGGTGGCGGTTGCGACGACGGCATTCACCTTTGCATGCGTCGGTATCTTTCTTCTGCTCTATGTCAATCTGAGAGCCATGGTCAATTCTCTGGAGCAGGAAATCCAAGTGATCGTCTACTTGCAGGACAATCTTACTGCTCAAAGTATTACCGATGTCGAGCGGCAACTTCGGGCCGATCGTGCCGTCGCTTCGTTACTCTATGTGTCCAAAGAGCAGGCGCTCATTGAATTTCAGAAACAGTTTCCCGCGGATTCGCACCTGCTCCAAGGGTTGGGCCAGAATCCGTTGCCGGCTTCCTTTGTCGTGACCGTGGCTCCTCAATTTCGTTCTTCCGAGGCCGTCAAACGATGGGCGGAACGGACACGCATGATTTCCGGCGTGGGGCAAGTCCAATATAGCCAGGATTGGGTCGAATCGTTGAGCAGCATGGTACGCTATATCGAAGCGGCAGCGATGATCGTGGGAGTGATCCTTTCAGCAGCCTGCGTGACAATCATTGCCAACACGATACGACTGACCCTGTACGCACGAAAGGAAGAGATTGAAATCCTGGGGATGATCGGCGCCACCAAAGCCTTTATTCGGCTTCCCTATGTATTGGAAGGAGCGATGCTGGGACTGCTTGGCAGCGCCCTTTCCCTCATCATTCTAAAAATTGGGTTTGAACTGTTCCGCTACGAAATCCGGTCAACCAGTCGCTTCCTCGGAGTGGATACCTTGCTGGTCTTTTTTCCGCTGGAGATGTGCGTCCTGTTGGCGGCCGTGGGGCTGTTTCTGGGTTTTGCCGGCAGCTATTTGTCGCTGCTGCGGTTCGCGGAGGGGCGAGGATGAGAGCAGCGGTCCGCGTTCTTATTCTGTGTTTCTTGATTACCGGCGCGTTGACGGACGCTGTGCGACCTGAATCTGATCGTCGTGACTCTTACGGCGACAAGATCGAACAGGAGCGGAAAAATCTAGAAAAATTACGCGACAGCATTGAAGAAAAAAAGAAGAAATCCGGTGAAGTGGAGAAAAAGCGTGAATCCATTCTGCAAGGGCTTCAGTCGTTGGACGAGCGGTTGGTACGATACCGTCAGGACCATCAGGACATCCGTCAAAAGCTAAAACTGAAGGATCGGGAAATTGAGCAGATGAACGTGCAGTTGGATGCGCTAGAGCACAGTATCGATGAACGGCGCGAGGCGATTGGGGCCCGTCTTCGGGTGCAATATGTCGAAGGACGGTTCGGCCATCTCAAGAGTCTTTTGGCTTCGGCGTCATATGGGGACTTTCAGCGGCGTTTTCAGTATCTGTCGGCAGTCTCGCAACGGGAATTCAAGGTTATGGGGCAATATCGAAATGATGCCGATCGGGTTGCAACAGTCGAACGAGAACGGGAGGACGCGCGTCGCCGCATTTTGGCGTATAAGCAGAGTACCGAGCAAAAGCTCTCTCAAATCCAGGGGTTAAAAAAGGACAAGCGGATCTACCTTGCCACGATCACCCAGGAAAAAGAATCCTATGACCGTACCGTGGAAGAGTTGGAGCGCTCTGCCGCACGGGTGGACACGCTGCTCAGAGAACTCGAGGCAAGAAGACGTGCGACGGCTCATCGATCCCCGGGGGGCACCACCGGGCTACGTGCGCTTCGGGGATCCTTGCTCTGGCCCACGGATGGACAGGTGGTGTCGTATTTTGGCCGGCAGAAACACCCCACCTTTAATACCTACATTCAGCGAAAGGGTATTGAGATTCGTGCGGGAGAAGGGAGTATTATACGGGCTGTGCTTGGAGGTACAGTGGTCTATGCGGACTGGTTGAAAGGCTATGGACTGGTTATAATTGCTGATCATGCAAACGGTGTCTTTTCGCTGTATGCTCATGCCTCGAAGGTTCTCACGGCGGTCGGTGCCAGGATCGAGGCAGGTCAAACAATAGGGGAGACCGGAGATACCGGAATGACGGGAGAAAATACGCTATATTTCGAGTTGCGCGACGGGACGGAGCCGGTGGATCCCCTGATGTGGCTCTCCAAACGTTAGGATTGCGAAGGAAGGAAGCAAGCCATGGAACAGCAGCATCGTCGTCGGTGGTTATTGGGAGCCCTCATCTTCACCTTCGTGCTGGGGATCGGCGTCCTCGTAGAAAAGGGGTGGGAGCGGACAGGGCATGCGTCTGAAACCTATGAGGAACTCAAGACTTTTTCCGAGGTCCTGACGCAGGTACAAAAGCACTACGTCGACGACACAAAAGTGAAAGATCTGGTCCAGGGGGCGATCCGTGGCATGCTGGCAACGCTCGATCCGCATTCGGCTTACATGACTCAGGATATGTATAAGGAAATGCAGGTTGAGACCAAAGGAGAATTCGGAGGGGTCGGGATTCAGATTGGTGTCAAAGATAATCGTCTGGCCGTAATTGCGCCCATCGAAGGGACTCCCGCTCACCGGGCCGGCATCAAAGCCGGAGATTTCATCACGAAGGTCAACGACGAATCCACCAAGGATCTCACGCTGATGGATGCGGTCCAAAAGATGCGCGGACCAAAGGGTACCAAAGTGCATCTTACCATCCAGCGTGACGGGGCAACCGATCCAATGATGTTCTCTCTTGTTCGGGATACGATCAAGATCGAAAGCGTCAAATCCAAGGTCTTCGACAATACCGTCGGGTACGTCCGATTGACCCAGTTTCAGGAAGCCACCGGTAGAGATCTGAGCCGAGCCCTCAGACAATTCCGCGAGCAAAAAGTGCAAGGGACGATCCTGGACCTTCGCAATAACCCCGGCGGCCTTCTGACAGCGGCGGTTGATGTGTCCGAGCAGTTCGTTGGGAACGGCAAGTTGATCGTCTATACCAAGGGACGTGAGGGTAAGAAGGATGAGTGGTTTTCCAAGACCAAAGAGACCTTGGAAGACTCTCCGATGATCATTCTGGTCAATGAGGGATCGGCCAGCGCATCCGAAATCGTCGCAGGAGCTTTGCAGGATTGGGGTCGTGCGGTCATTGTTGGAACGACGACGTTTGGAAAGGGATCGGTCCAAACGATTCTCCCGCTCGGGGATGGGTCAGGTTTGCGGCTTACAACGGCAAAGTATTACACCCCCAAGGGCCGCTCAATCCAGTCTACCGGCATCACTCCCGATATCGTCGTCAAACTTCAGCCCCAGACGGTTGCGAAAGCCGGAGAGAAGGACGCGAAGGAGAAGGAAGGAGAGGTAAAGACGGGGAAACCCTCATCCGGCAAGGAGCCGACGCAAACACCGCAGAAATCGGGCGATGATCCAACGCATCGGAACGGCACGATGCCGACGCCTCTGCCCATCGATGCGGGCGGTGAATTTTCCCTTGAGGACGATGTGCAGTTGCAAAAGGCTGTGGAACTGTTGAAGAGCTGGAAGATTTTCAAATCCTTGGGACCAGCCTAACTGTGTGGCCCCTGCTGACGCGTGCGGATCGCTTCAAGAAGCGCGTCTTCCGGTCCAGTGAATCCAGGCATCGTCCGCATGAGATGCGAGCGGACCAGAGTATCCAAATCGGTCAGGGTTCGAATGCCGAGCCGAAAATAGAGATATCCGACGATTGATTCCGACATGCCCGGCAAAGAGGCCCAGCCGGAGACCTCCTCAGGAAGCGGAGTCTTGAGTTCTTCATACGATCGGATGGTACCGGTTTCCAGGTATTCCTGAATTTTCCCTGCCAAATCACGTCCCACACCGGGAATACAGTCCAGTTCCTTACGTTTCAGCATGTCGGCGATATCCTCCTCTAGGGACTTGATCGTCTCGGCAGCCGTACGATACGCGCGAACACGGTACGGATTGGCACGTTGAGTTGCCAAGAGGTTGGCCATAGCTTGAAATACCTCTGCAAGCAGGCGATTACGTTCGTGCATCTGCTATCTATCCAACGCCCTCTCATCCTGCTGTTCGTTCTGATGAGGCGGTGCAGTCCGTTCCTTTGGAATTGAGGCAACCTGCCATGGCTAGACGCAGCAGCCCATGGTCGCGATCATTATAAAGAGAGACGATAAGGACTGTGAAGGCTTGACACGCAGCGTGGCATGACACATCAGTCCGCAAGCGCCGCTCGCATGACCAGCACGGTGAGTAAGACGTGCGACGCACGCAGTTGGTTGACAAGCCAGTTCTACGTCCCCTAGGATAAATGTCGTGGAGCAATACGGTGCATATTCAGGTCAATGGTGAATCGCGTGGCGTCAACCACGGCACGACGGTGGCCGTTCTCTTGCGTGATCTGAACATTCGCGTCGATCGAGTGGCCGTGGAACTCAACTTGGAAATCTTAGCGAAGGACGATTTCGACACGAGGTTTCTTCAAGAAGGTGATCGACTCGAGATCTTGAGCTTTATCGGAGGAGGAGCGGTCTAGCAGTAGTATCCGCTCGACTGTCTGAATGGACGCACACGATCGACTCGTTATTGCCGGGCACGAATTCAAGTCCCGTCTTTGGGTCGGAACCGGAAAATACAAGGATTTCATCGAAACTCAGAAAGCGATCGAGGCATCGGGAGCCGACGTGGTGACGGTGGCAGTCCGGCGCGTCAATATCACGGACCGATCGAGAGAAAACCTGCTCGACTATATCGATCCCAAGAAGTATACGATTCTTCCGAATACGGCCGGATGTTACACAGTCGAAGATGCATTGAGGTATGCCCGACTGGCTCGTGCAGCCGGGGTATCGGATCTGGTCAAGCTGGAGGTTCTAGGCGATGAGAAGACGCTTTTCCCCGATACGGTAGGTCTTCTCGAGGCAGCAAGGATCTTGGTCAAGGAAGGATTCATCGTTCTTCCCTACACGAACGACGATCCCATCGTAGCCAAAAAATTGGTCGATATCGGGTGTCCTGCCGTGATGCCGCTTGCCGCGCCCATTGGGTCCGGTTTGGGCATCAGAAATCCATACAACCTCAAAATTATCATGGAAACGGTGAAGGTGCCTATTATCGTAGATGCAGGTGTGGGTACGGCATCAGATGCTGCACTAGCCATGGAATATGGGGCGGAAGCGGTTCTCATGAACACCGCGATCGCGGGCGCGCAGGATCCCCTTGCGATGGCCGAAGCGATGAAGTACGCCGTATGGGCCGGTCGCTTGGCTTTTAAGGCGGGACGAATATCCCGCAAGCTGTATGCGACGGCCAGCAGCCCGATCGAAGGGATGCTCTAAACAAGTGCTCAACATTCCCGACTCATAATTCAGAATTTCTTCCGGATGCCTTCCATCGATTTCCGCCTCTACCTAGTGACGGACCGGCATCAAACGCAAGGCCGTCCGCTTCTTTCCGTGCTCGCTCGCTTTATTGATGCAGGGGGGACCGCCATCCAAGTGCGCGAGCGTGACCTAAACACCTGCCAACTCATGGCATTGCTTCGGGATGTGCAATCTCTCGCGCGTTCCGCACGGATGACTGTCTTCATCAATGATCGCGTTGATCTTGCGACGGCGATGCGCACCGACGGTGTGCATCTGCGAGAAACGAGTTTACCTGTGTCGGCGGTTCGCGATGTCGTTGGCTTCAGTCACCTTATTGGAGTGTCCGCACACTCCATCGACGCTGTGGTGCAGGCAGAATGTCAGGGCGCAGACTTTGTTGTCCTCGGTCCCATATATGAGACGTCATCGAAACGTGGATATGGACAGCCACTCGGCCTGCCGATGCTTGAACGGGCCTGTCATCGTGTAAACATTCCGGTGTTTGCGATCGGAGGAATCTCCGTTGCGCGCGCACGTGAGGTGCGGAGTGCCGGCGCATTTGGAGTGGCGGTGATTTCTGCGATTCTTACCGCTGCAGATGTTGCCGGTGCAACTCGTGAGATGTTGCACGCCGTTGCTGAGTCGACGACGCGTTGATTCCGAGCAGCGTCGGACAAAACCATTTTGAGAGCGTTGATCGTGTCCAGTTGACCGCCCAATAGTCGGATGATAGAATCCCGAATACTTGGACAGCACCATCTGGCAAGGCTTTCGAACGATCGACGAGTAACGCGATGGCCGAATCCAAAGGGGGTCCGGGCCGACTCCGGTCATTACGAGATTCCGTCAAAAGGATCACGAAACAATTATCCGACGGAGAGGGGGTCGTGATACATAAGAACGAAGAACATGTTCGCGAGGTTGAAAAACTTCGTATCCAAATCCAGTCCATGGAGGAGGAGATCCGGCGTCTCTACCAGTCCCGCTATCAACTCGATCAAGCGACGAAGCAAAACGAGAAGCTTGTCTCAACTCTCCAGGAAGCCAAGGCCCAAATAGAAGCGCTGCGTGCCGAGGTTGAAAAGCTGACGGCTCCTCCATCCACCTACGGAATTTTTTCCAGTCTCAACAAAGATGGCACATCGAACGTCTACGTGTCTGGACGTAAGATGAAAGTCAGCCTTCATCCGTCTATCAAGTCCAAAGACCTACGAAAAGGACAGGAAGTCATCCTCAATGAGGCGTTGAATGTCATTGAAGCGCGCGGGTTTGACGTTCAGGGTGAGGTGGTCCGGCTGAAGGATATGCTGGACGCCCATCGTGCACTGATTACGGTGCATTTCGACGAAGAAAAGGTCGCCGAACTCGGTGAGCCGCTATTGAGCGAACGCCTGAGCGTCGGAGATCATCTGCTGTACGATCCGCGATCCGGCTGCGTGATCGAGAAGCTGCCGAAATCAGAAGCGGAGGAATTGGTGTTGGAGGAAGTCCCCGATGTTGATTATGACCACATCGGCGGGCTGCAGAAAGAAATCGAGCAGGTTCGGGACGCAGTGGAGTTGCCATTCCTGCACCCTGATATTTTTGCAAACTACAAGTTGAGTGCTCCGAAGGGAGTGTTGTTGTACGGCCCGCCCGGATGCGGAAAGACGCTTATTGCCAAGGCGGTGGCGAATTCCATCGCCAAGAAATTGGGGCATCTGACCGGCAAGCAGGTGCGCAGCTACTTTCTCCACGTCAAAGGACCGGAGTTGCTGAATAAGTACGTCGGTGAATCCGAGCGGCAGGTGCGGGAGGTTTTCAAGAAAGCCAAAGAGCGGGCGGATGATGGACATCCGGTGATTGTCTTCTTTGACGAGATGGATGCCCTATTCCGGACGCGTGGCACGGGTATTTCGTCGGATATCGAATCAACGATCGTCCCGCAATTTCTTTCCGAAATCGACGGGGTTGAGCGGCTCAATAACGTCATTGTCATTGGGGCCAGCAATCGTCAGGATTTGATTGATCCGGCGGTCCTTCGTGCGGGACGACTCGATGTGAAGGTCAAGGTCGGACGACCCGATGCGACCGCTGCTCATGATATCTTCTCCATCTACATTACACAGGGGCTCCCCTTTACCGAAGAGGAACTGAAGCGCCATGGTGGAGATGCCAAGGCGCTGGTTTCCTCGTACATTCAGAGCACCGTCGAGGCCATGTATGCCACGTCCGAGGAGAATAGGTTTATCGAAGTGACCTATGCCAGTGGGGAGAAGGAAGTGCTGTACTTTAAAGATTTTGCGAGTGGCGCGTTGATTGAGGGTATTGTGTCGCGCGCCAAGAAGTTTGCGGTCAAGCGGGTGATTGCCAAGGAAGGTCACGGATTGCGCGCCGAGGACTTTATCCGGGCCATTCGAGAGGAATTTAAGGAACACGAAGACCTGCCCAATACTACGAACCCTGACGACTGGGCCAAGGTAGCCGGGAAGAAGGGTGAGAAAATTGTCCATATCCGGACGATCAGCGGTGCTCCAGGTGAGTCGCGCCAAATCGAAACCGTTACAACTGGTCACTACCTCTAGGTCGTCATAACTCCATGCACGAAGGGAAACCGATCATTACGCCCCGTGTCCTCGGCACGGAGACCGAATTTGGTATTGCGAGCCGGGATCCCGCGGCCTTGGACCCTGTGTCCAATTCAATCCAGGTAATCGGGCATTATCCGGGTCTCCCCGCTCCTCACGCCGTCTGGGACTATGAAAACGAGAATCCACTCTTGGATGCGCGTGGATTCGAGGTTGAAGGCGAACGGGAACGTCCTGGGCCTGACTACAACCGTCAATTGAACAAGGTACTCGCCAATGGTGGACGACTCTACGTCGATGGTGCGCATCCCGAGTATTCTACTCCCGAATGCACGAATGCGCGTGAGTTGGTGGCGTTCGAACGAGTGGGAGAACGGCTGATTGCGCAGGCTTTAGAGCGGATCACGCAGAGCCGGGGACGAGAGCAATTCGTCCTCTATAAGAATAACTCGGATGGCAAGGGGAATAGTTACGGATACCATGAAGACTATCTGCTGTCGCGCACGATTCTGTTCGAGCGGATCGTGCAGGTGCTCACTCCGTTTCTTGTGACCAGACAAATCTTCACCGGTTCCGGCAAGGTCGGCGCCGAGAACCAGACAAGTCCGGTCGACTATCAAATATCGCAGCGCGCAGATTTCTTCGAGACGCTCGTCGATCTGAACACGATGATCAAGCGGCCGATCATCAACACTCGCGATGAGCCCCATGCCGATGCGGGACGATATCGCCGACTCCATGTGATCGTCGGCGATGCGAATATGGCGGAGGTATCGACCTACCTAAAGGTTGGAACTACCGCCATGATACTGGACCTGCTTGAGGCCGGCGCTGAACTTCCGAAGATCGAGTTGAGCGATCCGGTCAACGCCATCAAGCAGGTGTCGCGGGATCTTCAAGTCAGGGAAACACTGAAAATGGCCGATGGGAATCCCACGACCGCCGTGGCGGTCCAGAGAGCCTATTTGAAGGCCGCCATGGACTTCTATGCGTGCCATGAATTGACTCAAGTGACCAAAGATGTGCTGGTTCGTTGGGAGGAGGTTCTGGATAAGCTCGAACGGGATCCCCAGTTACTCGTGCGTGAGTTGGACTGGGTCGCTAAACAGCATCTCATCGAATCCTACACGGATCGAAAGGGGTGCGGGTGGGACGATCCGCGTGTCAGGCTGATGGACTTGCAATACCACGATGTCCGTCCCAGCAAGGGCCTCTACTACACGCTGGAGCGAAGTCACATGATCGAGCGCGTCGTGCGGGACAGTGAGATCGTTCATGCGGAGTCGTTCCCTCCCAATGGGACACGCGCGTATTTCCGTGGGCGATGCGTCAGCAAGTATGCCAAGTCCATATACGGAGCGAGCTGGACTTCCGTCTTGTTTGACGTCGGCAATACGACGATCAAGAAGATTCCTTTGATGGATCCTTTGCGTGGAACTGAATCGTTGACCGGCGAACTATTGGCCGCCTCGGACTCAGCCGAATCCTTACTGGCCAAGCTGTCTGCATGAGTCCTGCATCGTGATGAAAAACGTTCCTCTCTTTCCCCATCACGAAGGGTCGAGTTTCTTCGACTTTCTTACCTGTCACTATCCTCAGGCTGCGCCGTTCCATGGAGATGTGAGAGGGGGGCAAGTCGCGCCGTTACTCGACGTTCCTCGCCAGGCCGGCCCCTCGATTCCCTTCGGAACGACCGTGCTGGCCATGAAGTATCGAGAAGGCGTCGTGATCGCGGGAGACCGCAGAGCGACCGAAGGGTTCCAGATCGCCGATCGCCGAATCGAGAAAGTCTTCAAAATCGACGAGTATTCGGCCATGGCGATAGCCGGCGCTGCCGGTCCGTGCATTGAAATGGCGAGGCTGTTCCAAACGGAACTCGAGCATTACGAGAAGCTGGAAGGAGTTCAACTCTCCTGCGAAGGCAAAGCAAATAAGCTTGGGCAAATGGTCAAGGCGAATTTGCCCATGGTGTTCCAAGGACTGGTCGTCATGCCTCTGTATGTCGGGTACGACGGCAGGCGCCGGGAGGGCCGAATCTTTAAGTATGATATCACCGGCGGGCGGTACGAAGAATCCGAATACCATGCGATCGGGTCGGGCGGCAAGGATGCCCGTAATACCATTCGCGAGCACTTTCGTGACGGGTTGACTGAGGAGGAGGCTCTCAGGATCAGCCTCCTGGCGCTGTATAACGCAGCAGATGAGGATGTCGGAACCGGCGGACCCGATGTAATCCGCGGGATCTATCCAAGCGCCAAATTGGCCGCTGCCTCGGGCATCGTGGATGTGACGGATGAGCGGATGCGGTTGGTCTACGACGAGATGATCACCGGACGGACTAAGAGGAAGTAATCATGGCGCTGCCGTACTACGTCTCGCCCGAGCAAATGATGCAGGACAAGGCGGAGTATGCCAAGAAGGGCATCGCCAAGGGGCGCTCCATCATTGTTCTGGAGTATTCGGATGGGGTCCTGCTTGCCGCGGATAATCCAAGCGCATCACTGCACAAGATTTCCGAAGTCTATGACAACATCGCGTTTGCCGGGGCCGGGAAGTATAGCGAGTTCGAGAATCTGCGTAAAGCCGGCATTCGTCACGCCGACCTCACCGGTTATATGTATAGCCGCGAAGATGTCAGTGCCCGATCGCTCTCCAATGCCTATTCTCAAAGTCTCGGCACGGCTTTTGGTCAAGAGGTCAAACCGCTGGAAGTGGAATTGCTTGTGGTGCAGGTAGGGAACAACGACCACCCGAATGAAATCTATCGGATCTCCTTCGATGGCAGTATCACCGATGAGAAGGCATTTGCGGTGATCGGCGGGCGCTCCGAACACGTTCAGGCATATCTCAAGGAACGATCCAGCACGCCGCTGCCGGCTTTGAAGGTAGCCTTGGCTCTCTGCCACGCCGCATTGGAGCAAGTCGCCAATCAGAAACTCCCCTCGGAACATCTCGAGGTGGCGGTACTAGATCGGACCCGAAACGGCCGAAAATTCCGCCGCCTTTCCGTCGGCGAAACCCGTCAGCTCATCGCATCCTGACGCCGCGTCGGCCGCGTATCCGATCATAGAATGTCGCGAGTTTTCAGGCTCTTGTGTTGAAGAGGGGACGACCGAGGTGTATCCTGAAGTTGTCGTCCATGACCGAGAAGATCGATGCGCCAACGGATCTTTGGGCTCGAAAATGAGTACGGGCTGATTTTTTCTCCCAACGGCAGAATCTATCTGCCGATGGAGAAAGTTCTCGGGTATATCTTTGAAGGCCTGATTCCCAACAGCTGGCCGTCCAACGCGTTTCTCGTCAATGGAGCGCGATTTTATCAGGACACTGGATGTCATCCCGAATATTCCACGCCTGAATGCGACAATATCCTGGATCTCGTCATCCACGATAAGGCCGGAGAGCGGTTGCTGGAGGCCTGTCTCCCGGCGGCCGAGGAGCGATTGCGTGAGGAAGGGCTGTCCGGAGAGATTTACATTTTTAAGAACAACACGGATTCGCTGGGAAATACATACGGGTGCCACGAAAACTATCTCATGCGGCGGGATGTGGACTTCTGGAAGGTCACCGAGCAGTTGATCCCGTTTTTCGTCACGCGGCAGATTTATTCCGGCGCGGGGAAGGTCCTCAAGGTGTCGGGAAAGCCCCAATACTTCATTTCCCAGCGGGCCCAACATATTCACGAAAAAACCTCCTCATCTACCACCTCTTCCCGCAGCATCATCAATACGAGAGACGAGCCGCACGCCGATGCCGAAAAATATCGTCGACTGCACATCATTGTCGGTGATTCGAACATGTCGGAGTATGTCACCTATTTGAAAGTCGGCACGGCGGCGCTGGTCCTGTCGATGATAGAGGCGGGCTACTCTGTAACCGGAATGGAATTGGAAGATCCGGTCAAGGCCATTCGCGAGATTTCGCGGGATCCGACGCTAAACAAAAAGGTGCGGCTGGACGACGGCCGGCAGATGACGGCGATCGAGCTGCAGCGCGTGTACCTTGACCGGGCCGGGGACTTCCTGGCGACCCACGACCATGAGCCGATTCTCGATGATGTCGTCAATAAGTGGGAATCGGTATTGGATCGCCTGGAACGAGATCCCATGGAGCTGGTCCGGGAGGTCGATTGGGTGATGAAGAAGCATCTCATTCAATCGTACATCGATCGAAAAGATTGCGGGTGGGACGACCCGCGCGTCTTCCTCCTCGACCTTCAATTCCATGACGTCAAGCGGACGCGCGGATTGTATTATCTGATGGAAAATCGAGGATTGGCTGAACGCATCGTGGATGAGGACGCCGTTCAGCGGGCAATGTCCGTGCCCCCTCAATCGACGCGAGCCAAGGTCCGAGGTGATTTTATTCGTTTTGCGCGAGCCAAAAATCGCTCCTATACGGTAGACTGGACCTATCTGAAGCTCAACGGCTATTGGGAAGAGACCATTCTCTGCATGGATCCGTTCAGCGCCGTCAATCGGAGAGTGGAAGAGTTGGTCTCACAGGTCTCGGGATTGCGTTTTTATCGATGATGATGAGACTGGGTCGCCGAAGAGAGGGTAGCCTGTCGCGGATCGAACGGTCGGCCGTGACGGGCATTCTGTTGCTGGCCAGTGTATTTCCCGTCGAGCTGTTTCCGAACACGGCCCCTCTTCCCAAAGGATCGGATGGTCAGTACAGCGGGAAGCAAGGGCAGATCATCATCGTTAGAGTTTCCGATATCAAGGCGGCGACCAAAGTGCAGGGGCGTTTTCTGGGAAGGACGCTTCCTTTGTTTCCGAATCCGGATGGCGGCGCAGACCTTGCCTATCTTGGTCTGTTGGGCATTGACATGCAGGATGAGCCCGGGACGCATGAACTCACGGTCGAGATCCAGATGGGAGAACAGATCAGCCGGCGCAGCGTCAACGTCTTGGTGGTCAAGGAAAAATTCGCGATCGAGCATCTCAAGTTGCCCAAAGACAAGGTCGATCTCGATGACAAGGCTGCGGCGCGATGGAAGGCGGAGCAAGAGCAGGTTCGCAAGACTTTAGCGGAGGAATCGGCGATGCGGTTGTGGCAAGCGGGATTTATCGAACCCGTCCATGGCAAGCGAACCGGCATTTTCGGCAGCGTCCGCGTGATGAACGGCCAGGCTCGCAATCCGCACAACGGTGAAGATATCGGCGCACCGGCCGGCACCGATGTCATCGCCAGTAACGACGGAATCGTTCGCTTGACGGTGGACCATATTTTTTCCGGACGAGGCGTGTATGTCGATCATGGTCTTGGACTCTATTCGATGTATTTCCATCTCTCCGAAGTTCTCGTCCGTGATGGAGACCTGGTCAAGGCTGGTCAGGTGATTGGGAAGGTCGGCGCGACGGGCCGGGCAACCGGCCCGCATCTCCATTGGGGCGCCAAGATCAACGGCGCCCGCGTCAACCCCTACGCGCTCCTCGACCTGCCTTTTCCCCGCAACGGTGCGATCCCAGAGCCAGTCCTAGCTCCATCAGTTCCCGCGAAGGAAGACTCTACCCCAACTGCCACCGGCGACGACAGCCGGTAGTAGGCCTGTGCCTAATTGTCGGCTCCTCATGTCTTTGTGAGGAGTACAGCTCCTCCATGCTCCGGTCCCCTGCAAGTGGACCTGTCTATTTTGAATAGACCGGTCCGCTGCTATATCCCTCCTGTACTCGGTCTGTATCGAAAGGCATAATGGAGGTATTTCGTTCGAGAACCTCGCCCTTGTTTTATTGCCAGTGGTACACAGTGCCTCCTGAGAGTGAAAGAGTTAGTATGCATTAGCTGAGAAGCAGCGGGGAGAACCGGTCGTCGGTCGGGGAATGGTGTCCGACTATTTTGATGTCCGTTTCAAGGCCTTCGTTCGACCGTTGTATGTAGTGCCCCATCATCAACAGGTCTTTCCGTAGTTTGAAGGTCGACTCGTTGGATATGTGGAATGACTGAGAGAGGATCGTGAATGTTGGCTATTTGGCTGGTTGCCATCGTGACTGTACTGGCATCCTTGGCAGGATGTGCCGGCAGCAATGTTCAACGTGAGCTGGAACAGGTAGCTAAGGACTGGTCAATGGTCATCAGGGCTAGTCAGGTAATTCCTGTGTATCCGCTCACCGAAGACCTCCAGCCTGGTGACGTATTTCTCGTTCAGCAGACAGTGGATACACAGCATACGGTGTACACAAAAAAGGGATTCCTGCCGCTGGATAATATGATCTGGCGAATCAATCCAACAAACTACGAACAGTTCTATCAGCAATCCTTCGGGGTTGGCGGCGAAGGCAAGACGTTACCCCAATACTTTATCAAACCGAACGATACCGCCGCGCCGTGGTCAGCCGCCCCGAACGTAAGCTTCCCCACGTATTCATTCTCTGCGCGGCGTGGAGGTGGCTTCAACCTGGCATTGCCGATACAGGGTGTACCGATTGGCGTGAGTCTTCTGGGAGGGGATGCGGCCCAGGGAACTATCACCATCGCAGATGCGCGGACGTATGGCATCGACACAATCTCGCTTCATGACGAGGTGTCTGAATGGGCCGACAAAGAACGGCACTTCCTGGCCAATTTTGCCTCGACCGAGAGCCACAAGAACTACCTTCGCGTGATTACCCGTGTCTACCTGACGGGCAAGCTCAATGTTTCTCTTCAGTCAAGCCGAACGGGAGGGGGTGAAATCACAGGAGGCTGGCGGAAGCCCGTCGATTTGATTCTACCTGAGGCCGGAAGCGATCCGCAGAAGATCACCATGGATGAGTACAAGAAACGAGTCGACGAACTGAATAGCATGATCGAGAGTGCCCTAAAAAGCGGTGCCGATACTGCTGACCATCTTCTTCCCGGTGGGACCATCAAGGTGGTTGCGGCCTCAGCGCGGACAATCAGTCTCAGCGAGACATTCAGTAGGCCCCTGGTCATTGGATATCTTGGTTTTGATATGGCCATTAGGGCGGATGGCATGCTCGGACCCCCTATGCCCACCTATGCCGTGCTTCAAGACAGGGCAGTCCCTCTCGCTACGCCCGCGGTGGAAACACTCAGAAACTCGATGTTACGCCGGGAGTACAGCATCCTGAAGGAGTTAAGCCAAGAGGGGGACCGGGAAGCGATTGAGCTAGTGAATGAACTCGATGCTCTTGGGAAACTAGTGCCTCCCAAGTATCCGTGCAGAATATTTGCTTTCTCAGGGCCCAATGAACCGTTGTCGGTCAGACATGAAGTGGGCGCCTCACTGGCTCCTGAAAACCCGACCTTGCCTGTTGTGACCACCTACAGAGGGACTCTGCATAGCTCTATCGAAAAGCTCAGACTGGTGTCGAGAGATAAAAGCAAAATGATCGCAGGTTTCCCGGTTCGCAACAGCCAGTCGGAGAGCTACCTTCAGGAACAGCTCGAAGAAAATGAACAGGCGTTACGGGACATCGATGCATCCTTGGAGAGAAGGAGATCGCTGCTTGATCGAGTGCATGCCCTTGCAATGGAGAAACATAGGGGGTGAGTGATGCCACGATCAAAGACAAAGAGGCGAAAATCCACGGCGAAGAGGACGGCAAAGAGGATAGCGAAGAGGTCGACGAAGAGAACACCGAAGAAAACAGTGCGCAGGGGCCCCACTCGTGAGGGGATCGGTGTTGAGGAAAGAGGAGTTGTTGAAGGGGGCGGGACGGCGAGTGTGGTGCGATCGGACTTGCCGACCTTGTTTGAGCCTGATACGGAGACCACGGCCAGCGGCAAGAATAGTCAGCTTGCGGTCCTGCTGGATGGCACCTGGAACCTGGAGGCTATTGTGTCGATCCGACGTGTCGATGGAGCAGGCCAGCGCGGTTGGCAGGCGATGCTTGGACAGTGACAAGGAGGATAGCTCCCTGGTTTCCACGAGGGAAAGGGGAGTAGCGGAGGGTTTCTTCTTCCCGCTGTCGGTGCGACACCGAATCGCGCGCCGTTCGTCAGCCGAGACACGTATGTCTCGGTGGAACAGGTCGAGAGCTGCCGGTCGCGTGGAAAGCGGCTTCTGGCTCTTGTACGACCCTAGACGTTCGTCTCGATGCTGGAAGGAGTCTTATTAAGTACCGTGGCAGCGGCGCGGGACAGCGCGGCATCGTGTCCATGATCCAACGCATAGATGCGGAACTGCACGAGGCGGGTGGGCAGCAGATCCAAAAACTCTTCGAGTGGTTCCGCCGAGACCGTTTTCGTTCCGGGATCGTAGACATGCAATGGAATGCCGCGCGTATCATTCGGGTCGGGACGGGGATCCAGAGGCGCCATGTCGACGCGAAACTGAATCTTGTGGAGAGACGCAGGTAATTCTTTGAGAATTTGACGGTGGAATTGTTCGTGGCTGGGGAAATCCAGCCCCCGTTCCTTTCCTTTTTCTTTCAACACGGTGCTGTAGGCCATCTTCCATTTGATGTCCCGTTCAAGAATGCGTGTCCATTCTTTATGGAGATGGTGCTTGGAAGCGTGAGACGATTTCTTCCAGCTTCGTACCTCCTCCAGAAGCGACCAGTCGGTTAAACCCAAATACCCCTCCATGTTCTTCCGCGGATCAACCGGAAAGATACGCTTCATGGTGTCTCCGAAGATATCCCTCAAGTGAATGTCGATGGCTCTGGTCGTCCGGTGATAGTACACGTTGGAATAGAGGTACATGCGGGTATTAAGAAACATCTGGAGGGCGGGAAGACCCGTCTTATGAATGGTGAACCCTCTGTCCGTGACGATACTGTAGTGGATCAAGCGCGCCAGGTCGACCGGACCGACTGCAACCCCGCACATGTAAGAATCCCGCAGGACATAGTCGAGATTGTCCGCCGTGTAGCTTCCTGAGACAACCGGCTGAAGATAATTGACCCAGCGGGGGACGCGCGAAGTGTCTTTGCCTTTCTCTTTGAGGATGACATGCGCGATCACGCGAGGGTCCAATTCTTCTCCTGCATCGAAAGGACCTGATGGGCTGCGCCGAATCCTCCGGATAGCCGGGCCGAGAAAGTCCCGGATGATGATCTGCCCCAGCCGTTCGTGCGTGAGGTCGAACCCGTGCAGGAAGTTGTCATCGAAGAAATGGCAGAACGGTCCGTGCCCGATGTCGTGGACCAGGGCGGTGATCCTCAGGAACTCCTCAACGAAGTTGGCTGAGGGAACATCCCGCAGGGCCTTTTTGAGAAATGGGTACAGATGCCGCGCAAATCGGCCGGCAACGTGCATGGTGCCCAGGGAATGGACAAAGCGGGTGTGTTCGGCCGAGGGATAGACCCAACGGGCGCTCTGCAATTGATAAATGTACCGTAGGCGCTGGATCCAGGGAGAGTCGATCAGATCCTTTTCCGTCTTCTCTCCGCCATCGGGATCAGTATAGGGAACCGTGAACGAAATATATTCATGGATCGGATCAGCGATCAGGGCCGAACCGTCGTAGGGAGAGGGAGATTTAGACGGAGGTACCTTCATGGAAGAGGCCGCCCTGCCTCATCTTAGCCCACGGAGCTTGAAGGGGGCAATGGGTCCTGTGGGTCGGCGGGACGCACGTTCCGGTATCTCGAGAGCACATAATAGGCGACGGGATACGACACCAGGGCCCCGAGCACGCTCAACACCGTGCCGCCCACAAAAAATGGCCAGGCGTAAGGCATCACCTGGTGGTAGATCCCGTTGAACGACAGATCGTCCCAGTTGAAGGAGGGGAGTCCGGTTTCGCCTAGAAGTCGAGCGCCGGTCCAAAACGTCGCACCGAGAATGGGGACGAGGGTCCAGGGATTGTTCAGAAACGCCCCGGCCATCAGCGCGACGAAATTGAGGCCGAACGCCCACGTGCAAAAGGCTACCAAGATCATATGGAGTCCATAGGTCGGGGAAAAGCCGATGAAGACACCGACCGCAAATGCGAGGGCTGTCTGGTGAGGTGACTCTCGAAGATGAAGGATTTGACGAAACAGCGCACGAACGTTGGTCAAGGAGGTCACGGCCGAGACTCTCGATTGGAAGTATGCGGTCGAAAATGCTCGTAGCTCCTGGTCGCCAGAGGCTGAAGCGCTCCGTGAAGAGTTCTCACGCGTAGGCCGAACGAGCGTGGCCGGATGACTCCGATACAGGTGAATCGATGCCGAGCGCCCTTGGCTTGAGATACAAATCGTTGTCGCTTACCGGATGGTATGGTGAAAAGCAGTTCGTAATCCTCTCCTCCGGTCAATGCGATCATAGTCGGATCTAAATCACGAGCCCCGGCAAAGGCGAGACATGGTTTGGAGATAGGGATCTCAGAGAGAAACAGTTCCGCGCCGACCCGGCTCTCGGTGCACAGATGCCGTAAGTCCCCGGCCAAACCGTCGGAGAGATCGATCGCGGCTGTGGCCAACCGGCGTCGAACCAGCCAGCGACCTTCGTTGATACGGGCGGACGGCCGGTGGTGGCGTGTCACAAGGAATCGTTCGCTTGGTCCGTATTGTGGAGGAGATGCTGACCGTTTTGGTCGCGTCCCGGCGCCGAGTAACGACAATCCCGCTTGGGAATCGCCTAACGTTCCCGTCACATAGATGTAGTCACCGATGTGGGCGGTATCCCGACGTAGGGGACGGCCTGCTTCAACAAGACCCGTCAACGTCAGGCTGAGAAAAAGACCGCGCAGAGACACAGACGTATCGCCGCCGACCAATCGAACGCCAAAGGGACGGCATGCCTTCATCATTCCACGGTATAGGCGCTGGATATCGACATTGCCCAGATTCGACGGAATTGCGACGGCAACGAGCAGGTACTGCGGCATTCCTCCCATCGATGCAATGTCGCTGAGGTTGGCGATCGCTGCCCGATATCCGATGTCTTCGAGAGAGGATGTGCCCAGGTCAAAATGAACGCCTTCGGCAAGCAGGTCGGTCGTCAACAACATCCATTTGCGATCGGAGGTCCTGATGACGGCGGTGTCTTCCCCGATC
The DNA here is from genome assembly GCA_040510255.1 of Nitrospiraceae bacterium. Classification (GTDB taxonomy): domain Bacteria; phylum Nitrospirota; class Nitrospiria; order Nitrospirales; family Nitrospiraceae; genus DASSBQ01. The sequence continues at coordinate 32,283 of JBEVJJ010000251.1, forward strand.
CCTCTGACGACACGGGGGTCTGGTGTGACGAAATGGTTGCGGAGAGAACGGATCAGGGCGAATTCACTCTGCAGAGTACGACTTCCAAAAGGCATGCCGACCGATATCCTAGCCCGCATTATTCATGACGGCTTCTATTCCCGCCGTCGCCGCGCTGCTGCGACGAGTCAGGCCGATCGTTCTTCCACGGCCAGGCTGCAGGCTCGTCGCTCAGTCTTTGCCGGCTTACGAAGACACTGGGCGTTCACAAGCCACCGCCGGCGTTCACACGTGGTGCTCACCCTGCGCCTCATGAATAATGCGGGCTAGTGGGACAGCGGCGGTGAGACTGCGGGCCCATTCATGGTTCGACCGGAGGAGCTCGCAGCCCGCTTGGACTTGATGGCCCGAGCGGATTTGTTCCGCTGAGGCTTCGATGACTTGGGTTTCCGCAACCCCAGAGCCTTACGGCGAAGAGCTGTCCGAATCACATCATCCATGGTTTCAACAAAGACCAGCTCTATTCCTTTGAGGAGATGTTTCGGAATTTCTTCGAGATCTTTCTTGTTCCTCTTGGGCAAGACCACGGTACTGAGCTTCGCGCGTTTGGCGGCGAGAATCTTTTCCTTGAGGCCGCCGATGGCGAGCACGCGGCCACGCAGAGTAATTTCACCGGTCATCGCCAAATCGCGGCGCGCTGGAATTTGTGCGAGGGCGGACGCGATGGCAGTGGCCATCGTGATACCAGCCGACGGTCCGTCCTTGGGAATCGCACCGGCCGGGACATGGATATGAATGTCGTTCTTGGCAAACATGTCGGCATTGATGCCCAGCGATCTCTCGCGTGAGCGGACATAGCTCAACGCGGCCTGAGCCGACTCCTTCATCACATCCCCCAGGTGACCCGTGAGGGTCAGTTGCCCTTTTCCCTTCATCACCGTCGCTTCGATATACAGGACATCGCCGCCGGCTTCCGTCCATGCGAGTCCCGTCGCCACGCCGACCTCGTCTTTCTCAAGTTCCGCTTCCGGAACAAACTTCGGCACACCCAAATACTTGTGCATCTGTTCCAGATCGATCGCATGGCATTGGGTTTTCCCCTCGGCCACCTTCTTCGCCACTTTGCGCATGATATTGGCGATCTCGCGCTCGAGATTCCGGACGCCAGCTTCTCGCGTATAGTGGGTGATGACCTGTCGGAGGGCCGACTCCGCCACACGGATGTGTTTCTCGGTGATGCCGTGCTCGTTCATCTGCCGCGGAATCAGATACTTTTGGGCAATCCCCAGTTTTTCTTCCTCCGTGTACCCGGGGATCTCGATGATTTCCATGCGGTCCCGTAATGCGGGGAGGATCGGATCGATCAGATTGGCTGTGGTGATGAACATCACCTCGGTCAGATCGAACGGGACGCCCAGATAGTGATCGGTAAACGAATTGTTCTGCTCCGGATCTAAGACCTCCAGTAGGGCGGCAGAAGGATCGCCGCGAAAATCCATGCCGACCTTGTCGACTTCATCGAGCATGAAGACCGGATTGGTCGTGCCTGCCTGTTTCATCCCTTGAATGATGCGGCCCGGCAGAGCTCCGACATAGGTGCGACGGTGGCCTCTGATTTCCGCCTCGTCTCTGACGCCGCCCAGGCTGATTCTGACAAATTCCCGGCCTAACGAGCGAGCGATGGATTTGCCCAGCGACGTTTTTCCGACGCCCGGCGGTCCCACGAAACACAGGATGGGGCCCTTCATCTTTTCCTTCAGTTTTCGAACGGCGAGATACTCGACGATGCGTTCTTTGACCTTTTCAAGATCATAGTGATCTTCATTGAGAACCTTCATCGCCGCTTTCAAGTCGAGATTGTCCTTCGACTTCTTGTTCCAGGGCAGTTCCACCATCCATTCGAGATAGGTCCGCACGGTGGCGGATTCGGCGGTGTCCGGGTGCATTTTCTCCAACCGCTTGAGCTGTTTTTCCGTTTCCTTGAGGACCTTGTCGGGCATCTTGGCGTCTTTGATGCGTTTCCTGAATTCGGCAACCTCCTCGGCCCGTTCGTCGAGTTCACCTAACTCTTTTTGGATCGCCTTCAGTTGCTCACGCAGAAAGTATTCCCTCTGAGTCTTGTCCATTTCGCCCTTCGCTTGGGCTTGAATCTTTTGCTGCATGGACAGCACTTCGATCTCTTTCGCAAGGATCTCGCTGACATGTTTCAGGCGTTCGATCGGATCGACGACTTCCAGCACTGCCTGTGTCACATCGACTTTTAGCCCCAGATTCGATGCGACCATGTCGGCCAGACGACCGGGATCCTCGAGGTTTTCGATCACCACCATTACATCGGGAATCAGCACTTTGCCAAGACTGACGATCTTTTCGATTTGTTCTTTGACGGTCCGCATGACGGCTTCCGTTTCCAGGGAGGAACCGACCAGTTTGGCTTCGGTCAGTTTCTCGATGCGGACGGAGTAGTAGGGATCGTTCTGAATGTAATCCTGAATCCTCCCCTTGGTCAGTCCCTGGACTAGAATTTTGATCCGCTCGTCCGGCAGCTTCAGCATCCGCATGATGATGCCGACCGTGCCGACGGCGTGGATCTCCTCCGGCTTCGGGTTTTCCACGTCCAACGACCGTTGCGTGGCGAGGAAGATCATACGATTTCCCGCCAGCGCCGCTTCGATGGCCTTGATGGACATGTCACGTCCGACGAACAGCGGCAGTACCATATACGGAAACACCACGATATCGCGCACGGGCAACAATGGAAGTTGGTCTGGCGGTTCGATATTTTGCGCGGCCTGAAAATCCTGTTCGGATGATTCTGCCATTGGTTACCTGTTGTGAGGGTGAAGCGGTTTACCTGCCGGCATCAGGACGGCAAGGAGTCTGCTGCCCGGAGCAGGGCAGCCGTCATACTTTGCTCGCGGCACGTTCTCGAAGGGTGGACGGGCGGCCATTCGAGTTGCGACGTGACGCCGCCGAGGTTCGGAGACGCTGCTGCAGATACTCCCCGAATGCGGGGCCGAGGGAAGGATTCTTCAACGCGAACTCGACGGTGGCAATGAGGAAACCCAATTTGTCGCCGGCATCATGCCGGTGGCCCTCGACTTCGTGCGCGAACATCGGGGCCTGCTTGACCAACTGGCGTAGCGCATCGGTCAGTTGAATTTCTCCGTTCTTTCCTGGCTGTGTCTTGCGCAGGATAGGGAAAATTTCCGGAGGTAGCACATAACGACCGATGACCGCTAGATTGGAGGGCGCATCTGTTGGAGACGGTTTTTCCACGAGATCGTCCACACGATGCAGGCCCCCGCCCATCCGCCGCGCCGAGATGATGCCGTAACGGTTGACTTCCTGCCGGGGAATCTCTTGAACCCCGAGCACCGCGCCTTTTCTCCTCTTATAAATATGGATGAGCTGCGCGAGCCCGGGAACCGTCGCGTCGATAATTTCGTCACCCAAAATCACCGCGAACGGCTCATCGCCGATGAGGTGTTGCGCGCAGAGCACGGCATGCCCGAGTCCCAGAGCCTCCGATTGCCTGACGTAGCAGAAATTTGCCAGACTGGAGATATGCCGCATTTGATTCAGCACCTGGGCCTTCCCGCTGCCCTTGAGATTCTCTTCGAGTTCGAGAGAACGATCAAAATGGTCTTCGATCGCGCGTTTTCCACGGCCGGTGATGATGATAATATCCTCGATCCCGGACGCGACCGCTTCCTCGACGACATACTGAATCAGCGGTTTGTCGACAAGCGGCAGCATTTCTTTGGGGGAGGCCTTGGTGGCAGGAAGGAACCGAGTACCCAGACCGGCGGCAGGAATGATCGCCTTTCTCACCTCGAGTCGAGTCATAGCGCGATACTATGTGATGGTGGAAGTGAAGTCAAGATTTGCGAACGTCTTGCCACGTTGAGACTACCAGGGCCGTCGAGCGCCGCCGTGCGGCTCAAAAATTCTTTACATTGAAGTATCTGCTCAATATAATCCGACAGTTTTGAATTCCCTGCGAATTTTGAATTGTGCGGCGCTCAACATGGCACGTCCGTCGCCCCGGTCGCGGACGTCGATGCCCTGCCTGTTCCGCCAGACACTTCGTGCGACGGAAGATGTGTGAGCTTCACGGTTGTGATGTCGAACGGTTGTGCGCCCGGTGCCTGCATTCCCAGACGGTAGAAAAGGACCGCAGTGATTCGTGCGGGAGGCGAGCACTGGCCGAGAGGCCTGGCGCTTTGGCTAGTCATATGCCATGCGATTCTGATGGCGACGGTAGTTTGTGCACAAGACGTGAGCCCGCGCGTGAAGTCGGTTGAAATCCGAGGAAACAAGCATATCGAGCTTGAAGCGATCCAAGGACGCGTCACACTCAAGCCGAACGATCCGTACAGGGCGGATACGCTACGCGCTCAGATCAAGGCTCTCTACGAAACTGGATTTTTTGAAGACGTCCAGGTTGAAACCGACGTGACAGCGGATGGTGTTGCCGTCGTATTTCTCGTCAGAGAGAAGCCCTTCATCACCGAAATCGTCTTTGACGGCAACGACAGTCTCAGCGACGACAAACTAAAAGAAAAGTTGACGATCAAGAGCCAATCGTTCCTGGATCAGCAACAGGCAAAGGAAAGCGCCGACAAGATTCGTCTCGCCTATCAGGAGGACGGGTACTATAAGGTCGAGGTGATTCCCGTCGTTCAAACCGTGGAAGAGGATCGCAAACGTTTGACCTTCTTCATCAAGGAAGGGGAGAAGGCCCGAATCAAAAAAGTCAATTTTGAGGGTATGCGGGCTCTCACGAAAGAAGAAGTGTTCAAGGTGACTGCGACGCGCGAATGGATACCCTGGTACGGCCTTGTGACGCAATTCAAGCTGCCGTCTCTTCTGTCCGACGCCGGTATTCTGAAACGCGAAGAAGTCCTCAACGATATCGAGCGCGTGCGGGAGCTGTATCTGAATAAGGGCTATATGAACGTGCAGATTAGTCAGCCAACGATCGAGCTGACCGAGGACAAGAAATGGTTCGTCATCACCTATTCGGTCGTGGAAGGGGAGCCGTTCACCGTGACTGAAGTGGGATTCCGCGGAAACACGGTGTTCGAAGACAGCGAATTGCGCGAAGGCTTGAGCATCAAGCCCGGCGAAATATTTCAGCGTGCGAAGATCCGGGGAGAAATTACCAGAATAACCGATCTCTACGGCGCGCGTGGCTATGCCTTTGCGGATGTCGTGCCGAACGTGACCCCGGACAATGAACGCAAAACCGCCACCATCATTCTCAATATCAAAGAGGGCGAGATGATGCGCATCCATGAAATCCATGTGACCGGGAACGACAAGACCCGTGATAACGTCATTCGCCGGGAGCTGCGTATCGACGAACAGGATGTGATCGACACCACAGCGTTGAAGCGCAGTTTTCAACGGCTCAACAACCTGAATTTCTTTGAGACGGTCGAAATTCTGCCGCAGCAAATCGATGTGGACAAGGTCGACCTCAACGTCAAAGTCAAAGAAAAACCCACCGGCCAGTTCAGTATCGGAGGGGGGTTCAGTACATTGGATAAGTTTGTCGCGATTGCCGATATCACCGAAGGAAATCTTGGCGGGAGGGGATGGTTGGGGCGCATCCGCGGCCAGTTGGGGCAACAGCGTACGCTCGGTCTGATTACCTTTCGCAACCCCTACGTGAATGACTCCTACAACGCGTTGCAGCTCGACGTCTATCGAACCATGACGAATTTTATCTCGTACTTCGAGGCGAAGTCAGGAGCCAGCATAACGGTGAGCCGGTGGTTGTCCGAATACGTTAACGCCAGCATCAGCTTGTTCGGTGAGCAACTGGAATACAGCGATCCGACGCCGGATGCTCCGGAGATCATCCTCACCCAGTTGGGCACTCAATCCTCGACTGGCGTTAGGTCATCGATCTTCCGAGACACACGGGACTACTATCTCGATCCGCGCACGGGATGGCGCATTGCTCTCGGCGCGGACTACGGGACGCCGGCCTTGGGCGGGACGAATCATTTCTACAAACTCTATGCCGATGTCATTAAATACACGCCGCTGGTTTACGATACGAGAATCTCGATTCATGCGCGATATGGAGTCACTGAAGGTCTCGAAGGCAAACCAATCCCGCTCACAGAACGGTTCTTCGTCGGCGGGATCAATACCATGCGTGGATTCGTCTTCGGGAGGGCAGGACCGGTGACAGCGAGCGGGTCCTTGTTGGGTGCGGCGAAAGAGTTGATCTTCAACACTGATTTCATCTTTACGATCAGTTCGGAGGCCAAACTCAACGGGGTGCTGTTTTTCGATTATGGAAAGGGATTTGACGACAACGAACCAGTGAAGTTTTCGCAGCTGCGTACCGCCGCGGGTATCGAAGCCCGCTGGATTTCGCCTTTCGGTCCTCTCCGCGCGGCATATGGCATCAATCTTGATCCGAATCCGAACGAACGCAAAGGCGTGTTCGAGTTTACGATCGGGTCCTTGTTCTGACCGGAAGTCTGTCGGCCGGTCGCGCAAAGACCAGTAGTCTGCACAAACGGGAGCTATGAAAACGATCCTATTTTGGGGATTTCTCACGCTACTCCTCGCCATGGGCGCTTGTAAGAGCCAGACAGCCGGACCGCCTTCGACTCGGATCGGGGTGGTAGACCCACAACGCATTCTCAGCGAAACTGCTGCCGGAAAAAAAGCGCGCGATACGCTCGCCTCTTTTGCGAAGAACCGGCAAGCGCTGATCGAATTGGAAGAAAAGGAACTGCGGCGCATGGAAGAAGATTTTGTCAAGCAGGGCACGGTGCTGAGCCCCACCGCCAAGCGGGAACGGGAAGAGCAATTTCGCCGACGCATGGCCGAGTATCAGCAAAAGGTCGGCGAATTGAATCGTGAGGTGCAGGACAAGCAAAAGGAAGTGCTGGATGGATTCCGCGAAAAGATTGAAGCGCTGGCATCCAAGGTGGCCAAGCGGGCGGACTTGCAGGTCATCATCGACCGCGGGCGGGGCGGGCCGACGATTTATTTTGAAGACACGGTGGACGTGTCGTCGCAAGTGATCGAGGAGTTCAGCAAGGAGTATCCATGAAACCGAAACCCGACATCGGGTTTCAACATACGGACGCAGATCGATGAGGAGAACCTAATGAAATACGTGATTATCTGGTGTGTCGGGATTATCGGGGTATTGGCGCCTCAACTCGCGACGGCCGCCGAACTGTTCAAAGTCGCGATCATCGACCAGCAAGTGGTGATCGAACGAAGTATCTCCGGGAAACGTGCGCTCGAAGAAATGAAGAGCTATTCGACGACTCGGCAGAAGATTATCGAAGCCGACGATCTGGAATTAAAAGAGCTCGAGAAGGCCGGCCAGGATCCGAATATGTCGGAGGAGACGAAAAAGGAGAAACAGGAACTGTTTCGAACGAGGCTCGAAGCCTACCAGCGGCGCATCCAGGAATTCAACCGCGAGGTACAGGAAAAGCAGCGGGCTATGATCTCTGACTACTCCAAGAAAATCCGCGATGCGGCGCAGACTATCGCTCAACGAGAAGGGTATACGGCCATCCTCGACAAGGGAAACGACGCGACGGTCAAGATCGTGTTGTATCACAACCAGTCGCTCGATCTGACCGAGAAAGTCGTGAAGGAATTGGACCGCCAGACGAAGTGATTTCCAAGTCTAAACAGGAGGCAGGGCCGATGTCAGCGATGGATGTCGTGGAGATTCAGACCTTACTTCCCCACCGGTTTCCGTTTCTGTTTGTCGATCACATCGTGGAGTTGGAACCGGACCGCCGCGTGGTGGGGATTAAGAACGTCACGATCAACGAGCCCTTTTTTCAAGGGCATTTTCCCGGACGGCCGGTCATGCCCGGCGTTCTCATCCTTGAAGCCATGGCGCAGGTAGGCGGGGTGTTGGCGTTCAAATCATTGGGACATGTGGCGCGACCGGTGGTCTACCTCACCGGCGTGGATCACGCCAAGTTTCGCAAGCCGGTCGTGCCTGGTGATCAGATCCGTTTCGAGATCGACGTCATCAAGAAGCGGCCGCCGTTCTGGAAAATGCAAGCGAAGGCCTTGGTGGCCGGCGATCTGGTCTGTGAGGCGGAGGTGACGGCCATGGTCACGGAAGAAAAGGAATCCGGTCAACCCCGGTCTATGTGATCCCGTGTCACGAATCCATGCAACGCAACCGGCAGTCTGTTGCTCGTGGAGGAGGTTCTGAGTGAAAATTCATCCGACAGCGGTAGTACATCCGAAGGCCCATCTGGACAACGATGTGGAGGTGGGGCCTTTTTCCGTCGTGGGGGAGCACGTCCGGGTGGGAAAAGGCACTCGTCTGCTGTCTCACGTGTCGGTCGAAGGTTGGACCGAGATCGGTGACAACTGCGAACTGCATCCGTTTGTGTCGGTCGGCGGACCACCGCAACATCTGCAATACAAAGGTGAACCGACACGCGTGATCATCGGTCACCACAACATCCTGCGAGAATATGTCACGGTCAATCGAGCCACGGCGCAAGGCGGCGGTCAGTCCACGATCGGCGATCATAACTTCCTCATGGCCTACGTCCATGTGGCGCATGATTGCCATCTTGGCAATCATCTCATTCTCGCCAATGCGGCCAGCCTGGCCGGACATATCTCTATCGGCGATTATGCCATCATCGGAGGCCTCTCGGGGATTCATCAGTACGTCCGTATTGGCCCGTATTCGATGGTGGGAGGCTGCTGTGCGCTGGGGCAGGATCTGCCGCCGTTTATGAGAGCTGCGGGCGGGTATCGTGCGCGCATGTACGGGCTGAATTCCATCGGTCTGCGGCGGCACGGGTTTTCAGGAGAACGGATTACCGCGCTCAAACATGCCTACGACCTCCTCTTCCGATCCGGGCATCGTGTAGCTGAAGCCGTGAAGCTGGCGAAAGAATCATTCAAGGGTAATCCCGATGTGTTACAAGTAGCCTCGTTCATGGAAGGGACGAAGCGCGGGATTTGCCGCTCGGTCGGCAAGGACCAGGAACATGATGAGGAGTAAGGGTGGTGCGTGAGAACGACGGGACATCAAAGCATCCGTCCCATGGCTGCATCGGATTGATTGCTGGCAATGGCCGATTTCCCATCATTTTTGCCCAAAATGCCCGCAAGCTTGGATATCGCGTCACGGCGGTGGCCCATCAAGGTGAAACGGAACCGGAACTCGCCAATTACGTTGAGCAGATCCATTGGATCAAGGTTGGCCAGCTCAACAAACTCATTCGGGCATTGAAGGATAACGGCGTGCGGGAGACCGTCATGCTGGGCGGGATCAAGAAAACCCATGTGTTCACGACCGTCCGGCCAGATTTTCGTGCCCTAGCACTCGCTGCGCGACTGGTTCGCTTAAAGGACGATCAAATTCTGAGGGGTGTAGCCGCTGAATTGGAACGGGAAGGCATTCTGGTTCGAGAATCCACGTTCGGTTTACAGGGCATCCTGGTAGAAGACGGGCCGCTCACAAAGCGGAAGCCGAGCAAGAAAGAATGGGAAGACATCCGGTACGGATGGGAGGTCGCACAGCACATCGGCCAGATCGATATCGGGCAATGTGTGGTGGTGAAGGAAGGCGTCATCGTGGCTGTCGAGGCGGTTGAGGGAACAGACGGAGCGATCCGAAGAGGAGGAGAACTCGCGCGACAAGGCGCGGTGGTCGTCAAACGTTGCAAACCCCAGCAGGACTTGCGCTTCGATCTTCCAGCCGTAGGCCCTCGAACCATCGAGGTCATGGACTCGGTGGAAGCCAAGGTTCTGGCCTTGGAAGCCGGCCGGAGCGTCGTGCTGGACCGATTGGAGACCATTCAGAAGGCCGACCGTGCCGGAATTGCGATCGTCGGGGTGGCGCAGTTGTCATGACGGGTTCGACTCGATCCATCTGCTGTCATGGGTGTTACCAGGCCAACGCATGAAACGAATTCTCGCGGGCGTGATCGGAGTCGGACACCTTGGTCAGCACCATGCCCGGCACTATGCCGGATTGCCGGGATCGAGATTGGTGGGAGTGATGGACACCGACCCGACCCGGGCCAAATTGATCGGCGATCGCCATGGGGTGCGGTTCTATACCCAGGTTGGCGCCTTGCTCAAGGAAGTACAAGCGGTCAGCATTGCGGCTCCCACCTCGGTGCATTTCGATCTCGCGAAAACCTGTCTTCAGGCCGGAAAGCATGTGTTGGTGGAGAAGCCGATTGCCGTATCGGTCGCCGAAGCGCGGGAATTGGTCAGACTCGCGAAGGAACGGGGATGCCTCTTGCAGGTCGGCCACAGCGAGCGGTTCAATCCGATCATGCAACTCATGCGCGCGCACATCGGACGGCCGGCCTTTATCGAATGCCACCGCTTGAGCTCCTTTGGCGAGCGGGGCACGGATGTCGATGTCATCCTTGATCTCATGATACATGACCTGGATCTGGTCCTTTCATTTGATCCGGGAATGGTGGAAGAGGTCCGTGCTGCCGGCGTGCCGGTCCTCTCCGCCAATATCGATATTGCGAATGCGAGAATTCAGTTTGGGAACGGCTGCGTGGCCAACCTGACGTCCAGCCGGGTTTCGATGAACAAGATGCGTCGCCTGCGTATTTTTCAGCAGGATGGATATGTATCAATCGATTTCCAGACCCGCCAAGGTATGATCTGCCGCCGACTTCTCAAAACGGGCGAGCGTCCCACGATTGACGTTGAGCATTTTCACGGGAACGATGATGAGCCGCTCAAGCTTGAATTGGAGTCCTTTCTGCACGCCATATCGACAGGCGCCTCTCCTGTCGTTGATGGTGAAGCTGGGGTTGCCGTGCTCGAACTTGCGCACCACGTCTTGGACGCCATACGCGAATTCATGCAACGTCACACGGCTTCGAATTCTGCCGACAAACGGCTCGGCACGAGCTCGAGCCGGTAGGTGCCATCTACGCGTGTGGGCATGAGATTCCTCTCAAGGTGCCGGCCATGCCGAGAATTTTGATCATCACCGGCGAGGCCTCCGGCGACCTGCATGGCGCGAATCTCGTCAAGGCCTTACGCCAGGCGGATCCTTCATCGGGGGTCGTCGGAATTGGCGGCGTTCTCATGAAAGCGGCGGGGGCGGAACTGGTGCCGAACGTGGCGCAACTGGATGTGATGGGTCTGATCGGTCCCGCCTCAATCAAGCCGATGATCCAACGGGTCGTGCGTATCCGGCGGGTCATTCAGTCTGAGTCATGGGACGTGGTCGTGTTGATCGACAACCCCGGCCTCAATTTTCATTTTGCCCGGGTGGCCAAGGCTGCCGGCCGTCGCGTCCTCTACTATATTGCTCCTCAGATCTGGGCCTGGCGGCCGGGTCGAATGCGTTGGATTCAGCAACGCGTGGATCATGTGTTGGCGATCCTGCCATTTGAAGAGGCCATCTACAAGAAAGCCGGCGTGCGCTGCACGTTTGTCGGCAATCCCTTGCTGGACGAGGTGGCTCCGACCTATGACCGGCAAGCGCTTCGCCGGGAGTTTGGCTTATCGGACACAGGTGTGGTGATCGGACTGTTCCCAGGCAGTCGAAAAGGCGAATTGTATGAACACGTGCCGCTCTTGCTGGAGACGGCGAAGCGTTTTGCGCAACGGCACCCGGATGCGCAATTCATCCTCGCACAAGCCGTGTCGATCCAAGATCAGCTCCTCGACCGGCTGATAGGGGACAGCCCGATTCCCATTCGAGTTTTTCGCAACCAGGCCAGCGAGGTGATGGCGGCATCGGATCTTCTCGTTGTCAAGTCAGGAACTTCGACGTTGCAGGCGGCGGTCGTGGGAACTCCCATGATTTTGTTCTATCGAGCCCCTTCCTGGATCACGTACCGCCTGGCGCGCTTATTGATCAGGGTACCGTGGATCGGACTTGCCAATTTGGTCGCGGGGCGGGGAATCGTGCCGGAGCTCATTCATGACGCCGCCACTCCGGAGCGCCTGATGGAGGAAGCCGAACGATTATTGCAGGATCGATCTGCATATGATCAGATGAAGGCAGACCTGCGGGCGGTGCGGGCATCGCTCGGAGAGCCGGGCGCCTCCCGGCGCGCCGCCGAGGCCGTCCTAAGCGAGTGTCGCGCATGAATCAGTACTTGCGTCTCATCCGATATTTGGATCCGTACCGCTTCCGGCTTGGCGCCGCGTTCATCTGCGCTCTGCTCGTCGCTGCCCTTTCAGGCGCGTATGCGTGGTTGGTGCGTCCGGTACTCGACGGCCTCTTTATCAGTCGTGACGAACACCTGCTGGTCGTGCTTCCCCTTGCCATTCTGGCCGTGGCGGTGTTGAAGGGCCTGTTTAATTACGGTCAGAACTATCTGATGAACTATATCGGCACTCAAGTCATTGCGGATGTCCGCGAGCAGCTGTTCATCAGGTTGGTGCAACTGCCGATCCGTTACCACGATACCAATACCTCGGGTCGTCTCGTGTCGCGTGTCATCAACGATGTCTCCCTGATGGCAAATGCAGTCGCCGGCGTGCTCAAGGATCTGTTCCAACAGGGCCTCACGTTCCTGGCGATGATGGGCGTGATTTTTTATCAGAACTGGAAGCTGGCGACCGTTTCGATCGTGGTGGTCCCGATCTCGGTGGCGGTCATGGTGCGGATGGGAAAGAAATTGCGAGGGTTGGCCACGAGAGGTCAGGAACGGATGGGGGACATGGCCTCTGCCCTCCAGGAAGCGCTGGCCGGCATTCGCATGGTGAAGTCCTTTGGACGGGAGGACGAGGAAGCCCGCCGGTTTACAGAGAGCAACAAGGCGTTCGTACAGACCACCATGAAAGCGATCCAGGTGTCGTCGTTGGGATCTTCCCATATGGAAGTCATCGGGGTCCTGGGAGTGGCAGGCATCATTTGGTATGGCGGGTATCTGGTCATTCATGATGACATGACTCCCGGAGCGTTCTTTTCATTCCTCGCGGCAATGTTCATGGCCTATGCGCCGCTCAGGCGCCTCTCGGGCGCCAACAATACGGTCCAGCAGGCATTGGCGGCAGCCGAGCGAGTCTTCGACGTCCTCGATATGGAAACCGAGCAGGAAGCCAATACCGGATCCAGGGATATACCGGCGATTACCCGTTCATTGGAGTTTAGGGATGTATCCTTCCGCTACGAAGGGCATACGCTGACCGCTCTGAACGGGATTGACCTGACGATTCGGGCTGGCGAAATGACCGCGTTCGTTGGTAGTAGCGGGAGCGGAAAAACCACGCTTGTCAGTCTACTTCCAAGATTCTACGAGCCGACCGCGGGGCAGATTCTGATCGACGGGGTGGATCTTCGGGACTGTACCCTGCGCTCCGTACGCGCACAGATCGGCATCGTTTCCCAGGAGGTCGTGCTTTTCGATGATACCGTTCTGAACAACATCAGGTACGGACGGAGCGGCGCATCAGACGACGACATCGTCCGGGCCGCCCGATTGGCATATGCCGACGATTTTATCACCAGGCTTCCCGATGGCTATCGTACCTTGATCGGTGAACGGGGACTCAAACTCTCCGGAGGCGAACGTCAACGACTGGCCATTGCCCGGGCCATTTTGCGCGACCCGCCGATTCTCATTCTGGACGAGGCGACTTCTGCGCTCGATACGGAATCCGAACGGGTGGTGCAGCTCGCGCTGGTCAATTTGATGCAAAACCGGACGACCTTGGTGATCGCCCACCGTCTTTCAACCGTCCAGAATGCCGATCGCATTGTGGTCATGGATCGAGGCCGGATCATGGAAATCGGGTCGCACGAAGAATTGTTGCGCCGGGATGGAATCTACAAACGCCTGTATTCCATGCAATTCGCCGATACCGTCCCCGAGGAGCTGTAATACTCAGGGTAGGGGGAGGACGACGCGTTAAGCGAGAGGAGCAGTGCCCGCCGCACAGCCGGATAATGTCGAATACATTTCTCTCACGGGCCAAACTTGTCGTGGTGCCTCCCCTCGGGTGTCAGACCATCCGGATTCTGGGACGCACGATTCGCATGCGCGTCGAAGGAGCGCAGAACGTGGATCGGTTGCTTGCGCAGGGACGACGGATGATAATTGCCTTCTGGCATGCGCAACAATTGATGATGCCGTTGGCGTATCGCGGCGCCGAAGCTCATGTGCTGATCAGCCAGCACGGAGACGGCGAACTCATCCGGCGTATTATCGCGCGGTTCGGATTGCAGGCTGTGCGAGGATCGAGTACCAGAGGAGGGGTCGAAGCTTTGCGCGAACTCATCAGGCTCGGACGATCCGGTGTCGACCTGGTGATCACCCCGGACGGACCCAAGGGGCCTCGCCAGGTGGCGAAAATGGGAGTGGTGCAGCTGGCCAAATCCACCGGGTTGCCGATCGTGCCGCTGGCCTTCGGTTGCTCAAAAAAAAAATCTTTTCGAGCTGGGATCGCTTCATCATGCCGTATCCGTTCTCGAGGGGCATCTTTCTCTGGGGAGAACCGATTCATGTATCACACGAGGGGGAGGGCTCTGAGTTGGAACACAAGCGCCTCGAGCTCGAGAGTACCCTCAACCGGATGACCGCCGAAGCGGAGGCTGCCGTCCGTCGCAGGCCTGTCTGATGTGGTACGTCCTCTACAATGTGTTGCTGGTGCTCTCCTCTCCCATTATTCTCTGCATCCTGGCGGCGAAACGTCGCTGTCGGCGAGGGTTGCCGGAGCGCCTGGGACGAGAGCGAGCCGGCGTTCAGAGGGACCCCTCCGGACCGGAGCCGGTGATTTGGATTCATGCGGTGTCTCTTGGAGAGGTTGTGGCGGTTGCGCCGCTGGTCCGCGAACTGCGCCTGCGCTATCCCGGTTTCCGGCTGATTGTCTCAACGGTCACTGAGACCGGTCGGGAAGCAGTCGAGCAGCGATTGGCCGGAGTGGCGAACCACCGATATGCGCCGCTGGACTTTCCCTGGGTGGTATCGCGGGTCATCCGTCGATGGAGGCCGGCTCTGTACCTGTTCGTTGAAACCGAACTCTGGCCCAATGTGCTTCGGGCATTGCAACGGAATGGCATTCCCTCGATTCTTGTCAACGGACGTCTGTCGACCAGATCCTACGAACGCCAACGCATAGGACCGGTACGCCACTTCTACCGTGTGATGCTCCGGACCGTGAGCATGTGTTTAATGCAATCCGACCGGGATGTGCAACGCATTGTCGATCTGGGAGCCGATCCATCACGGGTGCGACGTACCGGCAATATCAAGTTCGATCAACCTCTGCCGCAGCCGGCAACACAGGGAGTGCTGGTCTCGCGCTCGCTGCTCGGCATAGCGGAGGGGGAGCCGATGCTCGTCGCCGGCAGCACGCACCCGAAAGAGGAAGAGCAGCTGCTGGCGTGCTATCAACGGTTGGTCAAGAAATTTCCGTCTCTCGTCCTGATCCTCGCTCCCCGGCATGTGGAACGGGCGGTACAGGTTGAGGCAATGGTGCATGATTTAGGAGTTCCCGTTACACGCCGGAGCACAATAGAAGCCGGGGCCGCACGAATGACAGGTCCGCGGGTGATCATTCTTGACAGCAGAGGAGAACTGGCTGGGCTCTATAGGGAGGCGACCGTGGCATTTGTCGGCGGGACTTTGGTGCCGATCGGCGGACACAACTTACTCGAGCCGGCGGCGTGGGCGAAACCGGTATTGTTCGGGCCCTATACCGATCACTGCGCAGAGGTGGCGGGACTGTTACTTGATGCGAAGGGCGCGTTTCGTGTGCACGATGCCGAAGAGTTGGCCGGCGAACTCGGCCGGTTGCTCGGTGATCCATCGCGAATCAAGGAGATGGGCGTTGCTGCTCAACAGGTCGTCTTGCAGAATCAGGGCGCGCTGCAACGAAGCCTGGACGTTATTGCCGAATTCTTACCGGGCGCTGAACGTTCTGTACCACCCTCTGCGGAGGCGTTGGCATGCGGGTTGTCCGGCAGCCGCTCATGATGAGCCTCTCCGATGATCCGGCGTTGATCCGATCGCTTCGATGGCTGGCCTGGCCATATGAATGGGTGGCCAGGTTTCGTGCCCTCTTGTATCGCCGCCAGTGGCTGGGCACGAAGACCCTTGCCCGTCCGGTCATCAGCGTAGGAAATCTGACGGTCGGAGGAACAGGCAAGACGCCGGTCGTCATCCTCCTAACCGAATGGTTGCTGGCCAAAGGGAAGCGGGTCGCGGTCCTCAGCCGAGGCTACGGCCGACGCAGTCCGAGCACGCAATTGTTGGTCTCCGACGGCGAGCGCCTGTTGGTGACCTCAGACGATGCCGGCGATGAACCCTATCTGATTGCCCGGCGATGCCCTCAGGCGATCGTGGCCGTCGGGGCCGATCGGTTTCGTCTGGGCCAGTGGGTACTTGAACGGTTTCTGGTGGATTACTTTATCCTGGACGACGGCTTTCAACATCTCTCCCTTCATCGCACGGTTAACTTATTGTTGCTGGATGCGACGGACGTTGCAGGCATACAAGCCATGGTGCCGGTCGGGCGATTGCGAGAGCCGCTGTCGGCGGCAGCGCGAGCCTCTGCCATCCTCTTCACGCGGGTGGCCACAGATGCGCAGACCAAGCGAATTTGGCAGAGTGTCACGCAGGCGTGCGGCCTGCTGCCGGATCCGATGACCATCGCATTCAAGGCCGAGGGATGGACGTGCATTGCGACGGGTGAATATCGATCCCCATTGGCTTTTCAGGGGCAGAAAGCTACCGTGTTCAGCGGCATCGGGAATGCCCGCTCATTCCATGAACTGGTGGAAAGCCTCGGTGTGAAGGTGTTGGATGCCTTTGTGATGAAGGATCATGCCCGGTATGATCCCGTCGTGGTGGAAACGATTCGCAAACGGGCGCGACGTTGCGGCGCGCAGATCGTTCTGACCACTGAAAAGGATGCCGGCAAGGTCGCTACGTTTATGAATTCCGACGATCCGTGCTGGGCGGTACGCCTACAGACGGATATCCTCTCGGGACGTGAACGGTTGGAACGGATGATCTTGTCTCCGGCCATGCGTTCCGCAATGGAGGCCTGTGCGTAAGGACACTATTCGACGGATCGTCATCCGCGCTCCCAACTGGATCGGGGACGCAGTAATGAGCGAGCCGACCATGAGCATGGTGCGGATGCTCTTTCCTTCAGCGGAGGTCACACTGCTCGCCAAGCCGATCATCGCGGAACTGTTCGCACAGCATCCGGGCATCCATCGTATTCTGGTGTATGACGATCGGGGCCGCCATGCCGGGTTATCCGGGAAATGGACGCTTGCTCGTGTCCTGCGCCGTCACCGGTTCGACCTGGCCATTCTGTTACAAAATGCTTTTGAGGCGGCATTGCTTGCGTTTCTGGCCGGTATCCCACGTCGCCATGGATACGGAACAGACGGCCGCGGCTTCCTGCTTACGCACCCACTCGCCGTTTCACCACGCGGGTCGATCACGCATCAAGTCCACTACTATTGGAATCTTGTCAAACCATTTGGAGCGCAGGGCACTCCTCCGGCTCCCCGGCTGTTCGTGACGGCAAAAGAGGAAATCTCGATTGAGGCCCGCCTGGCCGACGCCGGCATTTCGGCCTCGGATCTTCTCATCGGCGTTAATCCCGGCTCTACCTATGGGGCGGCCAAACGCTGGTTGCCTGAGCGGTATGCCGATACAGCCAACCGCCTCGTGGATGAGTATCGATCGAAAGAGGGTCGGATCGGCGTGGCGATTCTCGGTGGCAAAGGCGAGGAACGCCTTGGTCAATCGATTGCCGAGCGAATCCATACCCGCACTGTCGTCTGTTCGGGGCAAACGACCGTGCGCGAACTGATGGCGCTGACCAAACGCTGTCAGTTGTTTCTGACGAACGACACCGGCCCGATGCATATCGCGACGGCATTCAACGTGCCGACCGTTGCCGTCTTCGGACCGACTGATTGGCAAACCACGGCGCCGTTCGGGTCAAGCGCCAGGCTGGTGAGACAGGCCGTCCCGTGCGCTCCCTGTCTACTCAGGGAATGTCCGATCGATCATCGATGCATGACCGGCGTCACCGTAGAAGATGTGACACAGGCAGCGCAGGAACATTTTGCCGGATATGGTCATGGGGTGCAGACGCTCGCCCAGCCGGGCCGCTCGGTACCGCAGACGCCTGACGGCGTGTCTCCCTTGAAAGACGTCACCATCTTTCTCGATCGAGACGGGACGTTGAATGCAGATCCGGGTTTTGTGAAATCCCCGGAGGAATTGCGTATTCTTCCCGGCGTTCCATCCGCGCTGGCGCAATTGAAACGGGGTGGCGCCCGCCTGGTTGTCGTCACGAATCAATCGGGTGTCGGGCGCGGCCTCATTTCTTTGCAGGATCTGGAAGCAATCCATGCAAGATTGCGGGACAGACTGGCTGCGGAAGGGGTCGTCCTGGACGCCATCTATTTCTGCCCTCATCATCCCGACGACGACTGTGCCTGCCGGAAACCGAAGCGAGGAATGGTGGATCGGGCGACAGCGGAACTTCAGGTGGACCTGTCCCGATCGTATCTTGTCGGAGACCAGGCCCGTGACGTGGAACTCGCGCATCGTGTCGGTATCAAGAGCATACTGGTGACGACAGGGCCGCTGGGCAGACAGCCTCTGGAAGAATTGCACGCGGGGGGGCTGGCGCCGACCAGGGTATTGCCTTCCCTGTCGGCCGTGGTCGACTGGATTTACGAGGATGTCGCCGGCGGGCAACGAGCCTCCCCTCAGCTGAATATGACGCGATGACAACCGGGACATGATCCGGTTATGGGAATGAACCCACCTGTCCACAGACTTCTGTTGATCAAGCCGAGTTCGCTGGGAGACATTGTCCATACGCTTCCTACCCTGAATGTCCTGAGGCAGCGATTTCCTTACGCGGCCGTCACCTGGCTCGTCAAGCGACAATGGGCAGAGCTGATTGAACGTGTGGAGGGCGTGGATCAGATCTGCCCTGTAGACGAAGGTATGAGAGGATGGCTCGCGCAGGTCACTCAGCTTCGAGCGAGGCGCTTCGATCTCGTCATCGACTTGCAAGGACTCTTCCGTAGCGGCGTCATGGCCTGGCTCTGCGGCTGCGCCTGGCGGGTCGGATTCGCGAATGCCCGTGAGGGCAGTCCTTTCTTTTATACGCATCGTGTGACCGTTCCCACAGTGCCGATGCATGCGGTTGATCGCTACCTTCTGGTTGCGGCGGCGCTGGGCGCCGATACGTCTGCCCCACCGCAGTTCCGGTTTCAGCAACGAGAGGAGGATAGTCAGAAGGTTGTCGCGCTGTTGAAGAAACACGGCCTTCATCCGGGTAAACCGTGGATTGCCATGAACGTCTCGGCGCGATGGGTGACCAAGCGTTGGCCGGCTGAACATTTCGCCCGCACTGCGGACCGGTTGTCGCAGGAAGGATTGGAGCCCGTTGTCTTCATTGGCGGGGTGTTGGAGCGCGAGGATACTCGGCGCGTGATGCGCCACATGCACACGAAGGCTGTTGATTTAACAGGACAAACTACGGTAGGACTTCTTCCCAGCCTCCTGCAAAAGGCCGTCGTCCTGGTCACGAACGATTCCGGACCCATGCATATTGCGGCTGCTGTCGGTACACCTGTTGTGGCGCTGTTCGGTCCGACCGATCCGGTGCGTACCGGTCCATATGGTCACGGTCATACGGTGTTGACCGAGGATGTGCCCTGCCGACCATGTTTCAGCCGGCACTGTCACTACACAATTCCACTGGCCTGTCTCTCCGGTGTGAATGAGGATCGTGTGGTTCGGGCTGTTCGTGAGAGCAGGCAGAAGAAAGCAGCTGTCTCCACGCCATGAATATCCTGGTCTCAGAATCGAGCACGACTGTCGGCGGGCAGGAGCTAGCGGTATTGATCCACGCCGAAGGGCTCATCAAACGTGGGCATCGACTACGGTTGATTCTCGAACCTCACAGCCCCATTCACCAGATGGCCCTCCAGCGTAACTTGCCCGTCGAACCGGTCGGGATGCTGCACCGACAGTATCCCTCGGCCATTCTCGCCTTCAGGTCGGTCTTACAGAAGGAGAAATCGGCGATCCTACATGTCAATAGCTCCCGGGACAGCTGGATTGGAACCCTGGCGGCGAGGATGGTGCACCCTCGACCAAAAGTGATCCGTACGAGGCACATCTCCGCGCCACTCAACAGCAATGGCGCGACCCGTCTTCTCTATCGGCGTCTTTTCGACCTGGTCATCGTGACAGGCGGTGAACGGACGAAACGGGATCTGATCGAACGGGACGGCCTCTCCGCCGACCGTGTCGAAGCATTTCCGATCGGGCTGGATGTGTCCCATTTCTCGCCCGCTACTCCGAGCCAGGACATTCGAATGGAACTGGGATTACCTGGTGAACAGAGACTTGTGGGATTGATTTCTTATCTGCGAGATTACAAAGGACACCATTATTTTGTGGAGGCCGCAGCCCACGTGTTGAAGCAACACCGAAGCGTTACCTTTCTGATCGTCGGTGAGGGACCGGAAGAGCCGCTCATCAGAGCCCACATCGAACGACTCGGTCTGGGACGAGACGTGCTTCTCCTCGGGTTCCGCGAGGATCTGCTGAATGTGTTTCGATCCCTGGATATCTTTGCCATGCCGACGATTGAGGGCGATACCATCCCGCAAGTCCTGATGCAGGCCATGGCCGTCGGGTTGCCGGTCGTATCGACAACAACGGGTTCCATTCCCGATGTGGTTCGTGACGGTCATTCCGGATTCATTGTCCCACCTCGAAACGCCGAGGCGCTGGCGGCACGAATCGGAGACCTCCTTCGGGATCCCGCTCTCAGGACCACCATGGGACAACGCGGTCGTGTCACCGTCGAACAATCCTATTCGATCGACCGGATGCTCGATAGGTTGGAACAGGTATATGCACGGGTTGTGAACCCATGATGCGACCGACAGCCAGTTCGTCCTTCTCCATCCGGCGTGGGTCGTCGGGTGGATTCTTTTTAAGAGACGAACCTCGTTCGATGTTTTCGAGATGCCTTCGATCAGAGAGGTATTCGGGCGTGTGCTGCTTGTGGCGCGATGGCCGTGAGCTTCCGATTATCGCTTCGTCGATTGGTGGAATCCCAGAAGCGCTGGGGAACGATGCCAGCCTGGCCCCGCCTGGCCTCTTGGTACGGCAGATGCGTCGTTCCTCCACGTTCCTCGGAGGAAGAGGAGAAGTAGGGGAGAACACCTTCCCGCGGTGCACTCGCGATTCTCTGCTCAACAGGTGCAAGGGCGTATCCGTGCTGCCGTTGGAACGGCCTGGGAGTCGACGCTCACTGCAGCCGACAACGTGTGGTGAAGTTCAGATTAGAGGAGTAGGGTAATGCTCGATCAGCCTAGGATCTGGACCCGATACCGGGTCGGGACTTCGTGAGCATGGGCCTCGTTCCAATCTCCGCCGTCATCATTGCCTATAACGATGAACCGAACATGCAGGCCTGCCTCGAATCGGTCACCTGGGCGGATGAGATCATCGTGGTCGATTCCTTCAGTACCGATGCGACCGAGGAAATCAGCCGCCGGTTCACCGACAAGGTATACCAGCATGCCTTTCATGGGTTCGGCAGATTGCGCAATGAGGCTATCACTCACACAACCCATGACTGGGTCTTCAGTCTGGACACGGACGAACGTGCGACCGTCGAGTTGCGCGACGAGATTCTGCGGAAGTTGGAGATGGGGCCGGACGCGGATGCCTATTATGTGCCACGGAAGAACTATTTTCTTGGGCGATGGATCAAACATTGCGGCTGGTACCCGGACTACCGGCAACCGCAGCTCTTCCGCAAACATTGCCTGCGCTACCGTGAGGAACTGGTGCACGAGAGCTTTGACCTCAATGGGAAGGTCGGCTACCTCAACAGCCCTGCCTTGCAATATCCATTTAGAGATATCGATCACTACCTCATGAAGCAGGAGCGCTACTCGGACTTGATGGCCAGACGGATGGTGAAACAGAATCGTCGCTTTTCCGCAAGCCAGCTCGTCACCCATCCGTGCTTCACATTCTTCAAGATGTATATCGCCAGGAAGGGTTGCCTGGACGGAATTCCGGGTTTGATCCTCTCAGGCCTCTATGCCTACTATACCTTCATCAAGTATGCGCGGTTTTGGGAACTGCGGCGTGAAAGAGGAGCAGGGTTGCCCCGCACTTCTCCAACGAATGCCGATCGATGAACACCGCTCCACATCTTGCACACGGAGCCGTCCAGTGATCTCGAAGGAGAGGAGTTGCGGATATTGTCGGAAGCGTCTGGCATGGTTCGTGGCGTACATGCCGTCACTCTTGCCGCCGGACAGCCGGCTGAAACGGCATACAGAACAGCGGGGATTCCTAGTCATTCCCCTTTCGATGGAAAAAGGCCGTTGGTTTTCGAATTTCTCCGTCTGTTTCGACACTATCATACGGATGTTGTACTTACCCATTGGTTCCGTCGAAAAAGTATACGACTTTGAACACATGCTCGATCAAACCGAAGGCCTGCGGCGTGAGTCGAAATGACGGAGTAACGGGAACAAGGATGTCAGTCGCGGCGGTTATCATAACCAAGGATGAGGAGCAGAACATCGGCGCCTGCCTGCAGTCGGTCACATGGACTGATGAAATTATTGTGGTAGATGCCCAGAGTCGGGATCGGACCGTCGAACTGGCCAAAGCCCACACTGAGAGAGTATTCGTGCGGCCTTGGCCCGGGTATGGTCCCCAAAAGAACTTCGGTATCGATCAGGCGAGGGCGGAATGGATTCTCATCGTGGATGCGGATGAGCGCGTGCCGGAGAGGTTGCGTGACGAGATCGCCGGCCTGTTGCGCACGGAGCCCGATTGTGAAGTGGGTGGATATGAAATTCCTCGGCGTAACTATTTTTACGGGAGATGGATCCAGGGTGGCGGTCTGTATCCCGACCATCAATTGCGCCTTTTCAGACGGACGGCCGGCCGCTACGATGACGTGCTGTTGCATGAGAACTTCCGGCTCATGGGAGCGACGCGGCGGCTGCAGGAACCCCTCGATCATTACAGCATGCCCACCATCGGTCATCATGTGCGCAAGATGATGCGGTATTCGACCCTTGGCGCGCAGGAGAAGCTCAAACATCTGTCTTCCGTCACCGCCTGGACCATCGGCACGCATCATGTGGGAACGATCTTGAAAACCTTGTTTGTCCGGCATGGTTACCGCGATGGAGTTCATGGCCTGATCGTGGCGATGTTTGCCGGCTTGCACACCTTCGTCAAGTATGCCAAGGCTTGGGAAGCGTTAAACGTGAAGCGTGATCCGGGAACAGGCAGCGTCCCGGGAGATCGGTCGTGAAGCGACCGGGGGAATGGGTGGGTGGAGAAGATGCTGCCGGGGAGGGTGCGTGAGATGGAAAGCGTGAGCCGTGAGAGATGAGAAAGAAGAGAGGGTTTCCTGTTATGCCTGACGGTAATTAATGCGGATCGGCATTGATGCGTCCTCTGTGAGTGGGGAACGAGGTGGTGTCGGATGGCACACCTATTATTTACTCCACGAGTTGCTGCTCCAAGAACATGAGGAAGTCGAGTTTGTCGGATATGTGCGACCCGGAGCTTTGCACCAGGGTCGGCTGAACGGATTCGCAGAGGGGACAGATATCCGATGGATAGAGGCTGCACGCTGGCTGATGCGTTGGCGAGGTCACAGGGATAGGCTCGACCTGTACCACGGGCCGAACTTCAAAATGCATACGACGGGTCGCTATGGCGGCGTTGTAACCGTGCACGATTTATGGCTCGAACGGTATCCGGAATACTCCAAGAAAGTGTTCGGCCAGAAGGCCTCATCCCGACGCGCCAAGTCGACGGTCCATCGCGCGCGCACGGTGGTCACCGTGTCTCATTTTTCGGCTCGCGAAATTGCCGACATCTATGGTGTGCCTGCGGACCGGATTGCGGTGATTCATAACGGTGTTTCGGCGGATTTCCAACCGATCATCGACGAGGCCGCCATCGGCTCGCTGGCCAAGGCACTCTCGTTGCCGGCGTCAGGCTTTATCTTGTTCGTCGGGGGCGCCGATCCACGCAAGAATCACCGGACGTTCTTGAAGAGCGTGCAACAATATCTGCCCGCCTTGCGCGGCCGGGCCGTGGTGATGGTCGGCGATGCGGTCCACCCGTTCGGAGACTATCGGGAGACCGCGCGACGGCTGGGCATCGACGCGCACCTTCGTTGTCCAGGGCGTATGAGCCGGCAGCAACTACGGGTGTTGTATTCCTACGCCGATGTGTTCGTATTTCCATCTCTGTACGAGGGTTTCGGGATGCCGGTCCTTGAAGCGATGGCATGCGGAGCTCCTGTAATCACCTCGACGACATCTGCCCTTCCGGAAGTGGCGGGGGATGCGGCGGTTCTGGTGAATCCGGAAGATTCGGAAGAGTTGGGCCATGCAATGGTGAGGTTGCTTGACGATCCACAAGCACGTGAACAGATAAGAAGCCGAGGGTTTGCTCGAACGAAATTGTTCAGCTGGGCTGATGCCGCTGCCCGTACACTGTCGCTCTATCGCCGTTTATGCGCGTAGAGCTCGTGGCGGAATAGACCCAGCATCTAGGAGATCGTCGTGATCAATAACGCGTACATTATTGACCTCTATCGCCGCTACCTGAAGGATCTCCGGTCCGTCCGAGACCAACAACGACGATTCCTTAGGTGGAATAATAATACAGTGTTGCGAAGACTATACCGCATGCGTCTACGCAGCTATCTGTTGAAGCCAATGCTGGATGATCTTGAAGCGGAAATTACATACCTGCTGGTGAGAGATCGAGCTCCGAGCACTGTGGTGGAAATGTCTCCCAATACCGGATGGTCCACAACATGGATCCTGAGCGCGCTTCGGGACAACGGCAACAATGGGCAATTGTGGTCCTATGATCTGCACGACACATGCACCAAGCTGGTGCCTCAAGATCTCGCGGCGGGACGGTGGCATTTCGTGCTGGGTGACGCGACTCGCACAATCACAACTGCGCCGGAGTTTGATTACCTGTTCATCGATTCTGATCACAGCGCCTCGTTTGCACGGTGGTACAGCAAAGAGTTGCTGCCACGAGTGAAACCCGGTGTCGTGGTCAGCGTGCACGATGTCTTTCACCAGGCGCATTTGTCCGAGGAAGGAGAGGTAGTCGCGGAGTGGCTGAAGAACAGAAACCTGTCCTACTGGTCGGTTGCATCCGCCCTCCATGCGACGGAGACAAGTGAACTGTTGGCGGAACGGCGCAAGCTGGATCCGGATTTTGCAACACCTATTCATCGGGGCGAGGCGAACCCGATGATGTTTTTTGTCATGAAATAAGAGCTCGTATGTCGTCCAAGATCCGCGTCCTCCACGTCACCAACAGACTCGAGCTTGGTGGAACCGAGAAAACCCTTCAGATTTTTTGTCAGTATCTGGACAAGTCCCGCTTTGACGTATTCGCCTGCGGCCGGCTGGGCGGGGGTGTTCGTGCCCAGCAACTTGAACGAGCCGGCATTCCGGTCTTTATCCAGCCATCCGATTTAACCGCATTGGTGCATGAATACAACATCGACATCTGTCATATCCATCGAGCTGGGTCCTATGAGGCGGGCACGCTTCCGGGTAGGCGACATGGTCGCCCGCGCGTGGTCGAGACGAACGTATTCCATGCGTTCGACGATCGGGAAGACGACAATATCGACTACCACTGTTTCGTGTCGGAGACCGCGAAGGCCAACTATGTTCGTCGTTACGGACAACGGGCAGATCGGCGATATGAAGTGCTCTACAATCCCGTCGATTTCTCCGAGTTTGATCCGGTCGGCAAACCGTTTCGTTCTACTATCGGACGGTGCAGTCGAGCGGATGATCAGAAATGGCACGATGTGTGCGTGAACAGCCTCCCGAAAATATTTCGAAAGGTGCCCGACGCGCGATGTCTGATTCAGGGGGCAACGGAACGGGTTCGGGGTCAACTCGCGGCTCTTTCGCTGAACGGGCGGGTTGAATTACTGGAACCGTCAATGAATGTTCGTGACTTTTACCGGCGACTGGACGTCTTCATTCACGGATCCCGGATCGGAGAGACGTTCGGTTGCGTGATCGCGGAGGCGATGGCCAACGGTATCCCAGTAGTGACGCTCAGTACGCCCCAGCGCAAGAAGGCGAATGCCCAGGCGGAACTCGTTGAACACAATGTGACCGGCTTCGTGTGCCGTTGGCAATGGCAATATGCCGGTGCTGTGATTGAACTGCTCAAGAATGCGGAATTGCGGCAAACATTTGGCCGACGCAGTTACGAGAAGGCGAGAGAACAGTTTGAC
>JBEVJJ010000252.1:0-16713 GCA_040510255.1 Nitrospiraceae bacterium
GCAAACCTGCGCAGCTGACCTTGATAAGCGGACGGTCCTTGCGCGCGCTGTTGAGGTGAATGGCGTTCGCCACCAATTCTTTACCCGTACCGCTCTCCCCGACCACCAGTACGGTCGAATGTGTTGCCGCAATCATCTTGATCGTATCCAGGATCGCGCGCATCTGACTATTACGCCCGAGAATGCCTCCGAAGTTGAACGTGTCGTCCAGTACTTCCTTCGGTTCGACGGTTTCGCGCCGCAATGCGAGCACCCTTCCGACACGCTCGACTATCAGAAGCAACTCGTCCATTTGGAACGGCTTCGTAATATAGTCGTACGCCCCGAGTTTCAGGGCCCCTACCGCCGTGTCCACCGAGCCGTGCGCCGTGATCATGATGACCTCGGTGTTCGGATTCCGTTCCTTACACGCCTTGAGGATTGCAAGCCCGTCTGCTCCGGGTAGACGGAGATCCGTGATGACCAGGTCAAATTGCCGTTTCTCGAGCACGTGAACGCCTTCCGTCCCCGTGGCAGCAGCAGTCACCTCGCATCCGACCCCTTCCAATGCGTCTACCATCGACAGGCGCATCAACGGTTCATCATCGACAACAAAAATCTTCAGTCCCTTCACGATATCTTTCCGATCGCATACCGCTCTTTGACCGCAGGAAGCGAGACAACGAATCGCGTTCCCCGCCCGATCTCGCTGTCTACATGAATTCTTCCACCGTGACGCTCGATGATGCCGAGGCTGACGGACAGCCCTAAGCCTGTGCCCTCGCCTTCACTCTTCGTCGTAAAAAACGGATCAAAAATGCGCGGTAGTACGGATGCCGAAATGCCGCACCCCGTATCCTTGATCTCAATCATGCACTGTCCATCACTGATCGAGGTCCGGATATTCAGCACTCCCCCGTCTTTCATCGCCTGAACCGCATTCAGGATCAGGTTCATCAGCACCTGTTCCATCATGTGCCGGTCGAGGAGAAGCTCAGGAAGATCCGGGGCCAATTCGGTCTCCAGCGCGACCCGATGCGGTACGAAGAGGTGGTCCGTAAGCGCCAGTACGCGTTCAATCACCCGATTGACATTCGCCAATGCCAACTCCGGATCATGCTGCTGGGAAAAGTCCAGCAATTGCCGGACGATTTTCTGAACCCGCCGCAGACCGTCCTCCATAGAGGCGAGGTATTCTTCTTGCCGGACGACGGATAGCGTGCCCTTGCGCAAGTTGTACAAACAATTGAGTATGCCACCGAGCGGATTGTTGATTTCATGTGCCACTCCGGCCGCAAGTTTTCCCACCGATGCCAGTTTTTCAGAGTTTCTGATCTGTTGCTCAAGCTTCTTGGTCTCCGTCATATCCCGCGCAATCCCCAGGACGCCAAGAATATCCCCTTCCACACCATGAAGTGGAGACACGCTGACCATCACCGACCGTGGCTCTCCACTTTGCGTCAGCACTTCGACTTCATAAACCTGTTTGGCGCCGATATCCAGAGTGCTCTTGAGGCGGCGACCGCGATGCCGTTTGGACAGGAGAGACAGATAGGGCCGGCCCAGCAGAGCTTCCTTCTGATATCCCCATGCTTCAACTTTACTGTTCACATAGGTGAAACACTGTTCACTATCCAATGTGTAGATCACATCATTGGCGTTCTCCAACAGATTTTCGAGATACTGTTTGGTTTCCTCAATTTCGCGGGTTCTCTCGCGCACCTTGACCTCAAGCTCCTGCTGATACGTCTGCATTTGACGTTCAAGGCGCTTGCGGTCGGTAATGTCGCGTAGTTGGACCATGATGAGCGAGCGATCAGCGTCCCCCACCAGAATGAGATCCATTTCCGCAGGCGTTTCCTTGCCCTTGGCGTCTCTCACACCGATCTCCTGGGTCGGCACCCGCCTCTGTCCACCGGCCACTTTTTCAAGCAGCGCCATCATGTCGTTTCGATGGGGCGGCGACACCACCTGCAGGATGTTCTGACCGACCACGCGCTCCTCGGTATAACCCAGCGCCTGTTCCTCCCGCTTATTGACCGCGACGACAACACCGTTCGCATCAACCATAAAAACGGAATCTGCGACGAGATCGAAGAGCGCTTTGTACCGTTCTTGGGAGGCCATGAGTTGCCGAGTACGCTCATTGACGGCCTGTTCTAATTGGGTGGTGTACCGGTGGATCTGCTGCTCCAACCGGCGGCGCTCGCTGATGTCTCGAACGAACGCTCGGGAATGAACCAGTCCTCCGCCCATACGTTCAAACAGGGCCGTTGCATGAATTTCGACGTCGATCGGATGAGCGTCCCGAGCCAGAAACACGGTCTCCATGGTACTGCGCCCATGAGAGACCAACTGCTCAAGATACGTCAGGACCTCAGGCTCGCGACCTGTGGGCACTATTTCCCAGAGGCGCAGCGCCAACATCTCATCAAGCGAGTAGCCCAACTTCTCGAGCCCTGTCTTGTTCATATGGACGAATTGACCGGCTTTGTTGAGCTGGCAAATCATTTCCGGCGAGTTCTCGATGAGGTCCCGATACTTCTCTTCCAGCCGCCGGACTTCATCCATTCGCTGTTCAATCTGTCCGAATGACTGCTTCAGATTGGATGCCATCTTGTTGAAGGCATCAGCAAGGTGTTCGATCTCGTCGCCGGTCTTGAGGTTCAACTGTTGGTCCAGTCGGCCGCTCCCGATCTCACGCACGCCTTCGTGCAAAATTCCGATCGGCCGGGCGATCCGCCGTGCTGCGGCAAGGCCCGTCACCCAGAGCGCAGCCAGCACGCAGAGTCCATAGAGTGTCACCTGCCACAGGAGCCTGGAGAGCGGAGCAAAGGATTCCTGTGGGTCTTGCCGGACAAAGGCAATCCAGCGCTTCCCACCCAGACTGTCTTTGGTCAAATCACCCAGACGAACAGGAGCAAACCCGATGACGGAATTCATGCCCCCATGCGAATCGCTCGCTGCCGTCGCCCATCCCGCATGGGGTGAATTGAGCGCCCCAACCAATTCCGCCGTTACATTATGCTCCTCCGGAGCCAGGATCGGACAGATCAATGGAGCCCCGTCAGAATTGAATAGCATGGCATGGCCGGTCTTGCCCACGCTCACTTCCGAGATCGAGTGAAAAAGCGTATCGCGCCGCAGCAGCACCGTGACGGCGCCGATGACGATGTGCTGGTCATCATCGAGGATCGGGACCGAAACATTGACCACATGCGTCCCGAAGGAGGGCTCGAAAAAAATGTCGCTCACGAAGACTTTCCCCTGTCCTTTCTTGAAAACCGATTGCCACCATGAGGTCTTACCATAGTAGTAATCGACCTGAGGAATTGAGCTGACCACCAAGGCTCCACGATTGTCCGTGATGAAGATGCCCACGTAGTCGGCCTTGCGGATGTCGTGCCACCGAATCAGATAATTGGTCACAATCCGGTTGATGAAGAGGGGGAACTCACTCTTTCGGTCACGCTGGCGCCACCGTTGCTGCCAATCCCGGATCATA
This sequence comes from Nitrospiraceae bacterium, assembly GCA_040510255.1. Lineage (GTDB taxonomy): Bacteria > Nitrospirota > Nitrospiria > Nitrospirales > Nitrospiraceae > DASSBQ01. The sequence continues at coordinate 3,485 of JBEVJJ010000252.1, forward strand.
GACTGAACGGTCTTCTCGTCCTTGTCGGCATACGTTCGGTTCGCTTCCGTCACGGCCGTCCGTAAGAACGGAGCCGTCGCCAACTGCTGCGCCTCATTCACCCCCCGCGTCACTTGCATCTCGATCCGGCGTGCGGCCTCAACGGCTACTTCCTTGAAATTGGCGCCGATGGTGTCCCGAAGGGCCCGACGTTCTTCCACGTAAGTCAGACCGAGAGAAAGGATGAGAGGGAGAAGACCGACCATCACGATGGCCGTGATGATCTTCCGCTGGAGGCTGTGAGACCGGCTCCAGAATATCATGATGTGCAACCACGCCCCACAGGACGCCCCCTCACTGTACCACGGCGAGAGGGACCGTTTCGACGCAGGGGTTCGACGGCGTCCTACGCCCGCTTCAGGAGACGGCTGGCTCCTCCCGGCCATAAGGCAATGAGCGGAGTCGCCACGAAGACAGACGAATAGGTACCGAAGATGACACCCCAGAGCAAAGCAAGGGAAAAGTCATGCAGCACTTCGCCGCCCGCAAGGACCAGAGGAATCAATACGATAACGACCGTGAGGCTGGTCACGATAGTTCGACTAAGGACCTGATTGATGGCGGCATTCATAATGGTTTCCTCGGGCACTCGCCGGCGCATCCGGAGGTTTTCACGGATGCGGTCAAACACCACAACCGTATCGGTGAGTGAATAGCCCGCAAGTGTGAGCAGTGCGGTCACGACCAGCAGCGTAATTTCCTTGTCCAAAATGTAAAAGGCGCCCAACACCGCCAACACGTCGTGGAAGGTCGCTATCGCCGCCGCTACGCCGAACCGGAGCTCGAACCGCGCCGCAATGTAGAGGACGATTCCCGCAAAGGAGATCAGAATCGCGATGAGGGCATCGCTCTGGAGCTTCTGGCCGATCGTCGGCCCGATTTCGGTACTCGACTCCACCACGAATTTGTTATCGGGGAACTCCTTTCGAAACACCGCAATCACCTGCTCTGCAATCTTTTCCTCGATGGTCGTCGAGGCTTTGACGCGAACGAGAAGCTTATTCTCCTGAGAAAATTCCTGCAGCTCGGCATGAGCGAGGCCGTTCAATTCCAGGACCCGTCTGGCTTCATCGATGTGAACCGGCTTTTCGAACTTGAGTTGAACCGCCGTGCCCCCAGCAAAATCGATTCCCATGTTGGCCGCTCCGCGCCCGATTTGCACCAGCGCGATGATGCCCAACAACACCATGACACCGGAAAACGCAAACGCGATCCGCCACTTGCCCATAAAATCGATATTCGTCTTCCCGAGAATCTCGAACATGCCGGCTCCTTCGCTAAATACTCAATTGCTCCACCTTCCGACGCTGATTAATCACGTCAAAGATGACTTTGGTTCCAACCAGCGCGGTAAAAAGATTGATCGCGATGCCGAGGCAGAGCGTCACTGCGAATCCTTTGATCGGACCGGTCCCGAACAAGAACAGCGCAAATCCTGTGATCAAGGTCGTGACGTGGGAATCCACAATGGTCAGCAAAGCCTTGTCATAGCCACTGTCAACGGCAAGCCGTACCGTCTTTCCCTGTCGCAATTCCTCGCGAATCCGTTCGAAAATCAAGACGTTCGAATCGACCCCCATTCCCATCGTCAGAATAATTCCGGCGATGCCCGGCAGCGTCAGCGTCGCATTCAATGCCGCGAGTGCCCCGATCAGACAAACCAGATTCAAGATCAACGCAAAGTCGGCAATGACGCCGGAGAGACGATAGTAGATCGCCATGAAGACGACCACCAGGATACCGGCGATCAGCGTGGCCCTCACACCCTTGTCGATGGAGTCACGTCCAAGCGACGGGCCCACCGTCAGATCCTGAATAATTTTCAACGGTGCCGGCAGCGCTCCGGCCCGGAGGACGATGGCCAGGTTATTGGCTTCCTCCATTGAAAAGGATCCGGTAATTTGAGCTCGTCCGCCGGTTATACGCTCCTGTATGACCGGAGCAGAATAGATCGTATTGTCCAGGACGATCGCCATGCGCTTCTTGACATTGTCTCCCGTGATCCGGTCGAACTCCCGTGCCCCCTTGGCATCGAACGTCACTGAGACATACGGTTCATTGAACTGACCGATGGATACCCGTGCGTCGCTCAGAACATCACCGGCCAACATCACCCGTTTCTTCACAAGGTAAGGAATAAGATACTCCTGCATTCCGTCCTTTTGCGCCACGCGTTCGAAGAGGATTTGATCCCCCTCCGGCACCTTGCTTTCAAACTGTTTCAGCAACGCATCCTCACGGTCTTTCCCTTTGAGAATCCGTCCCGGAAATTCCGCCTTCAACTGGGCTTCTTCATCGAGCATTTTAAACTCGAGCAATGCGGTCTGCTTGATCAGATCTTTTGCCATCTTCGGATCCTTGATACCGGGCAACTGGACAACGATCTGCTTCTGGCCCTGACGTTGAATGAGCGGTTCAGCCACGCCAAACTGGTCGATGCGATTGCGAATCGTTTCCAGCGCCTGGTTGATGGCCGAATCCTTGATCCGCTTGATTTCCGCCTCTCGCATCGTCCATGTCACGCTGTTCGCGGTGCCGGAAGGTTCGACTTCGACGTAAGTCGGGAAGTCATCCAAAAGCTTTTGTACCTGCGATTTAAGATCAGGATTCTGAAATGAAATCGCAATCTGCGAGGAGTCCACGCGCTTGACCGATTCAGCAGGGATCTTCTTTTCGAGCAGGAGATCCTGCACCGCTACCACAGTGCGGTCCACGGCGATCTCGACGGCACGGTCCTCTTCGACTTCGAGCACCAGATGGATGCCTCCTTGCAGATCGAGACCCAATGTGATGCCCTTATCGGGTAATACTGCCCGCAGCCACCGCGGCAGTTCGTTGTAAAGCGGGGGATACGAGGGAAGAAAAAACACGACCGATGCCACGATGACAGCCGCCAGCGCCAGTAACCGTCCGCCAACCTTTTTCATAGATTCGTCAATCCTTTTCTTTCTCTGACGCCGTCAATCTTCCTCCTCACCGCGAACCCGACCGATATGCTCGCGCTGGATTTTGATCTTGGTATTATCGGCAACCTGCAGGGTGACCGTCTCCTTCCCGAGATTGGTCACCGTGCCCCAGATGCCTGACGCCGTCACCACTTTGTCACCCTTCTTGAGACCCTCCAACATGGCCTTCAGCTGCTTCTGCTTCTTCTGCTGCGGCAGAATCAGCAAGAAATAGAAGATGACAAAAATCAATACGAAAGGCACCAGTGACAAGAGCCCTCCGGCAGAAGACCCGGCTCCCGATGTGCCTTGTGCCCACACGACTGTGTTCCACATCATTCTCCATACCTCGCATGTCTTCTCGAAGCCAACGATTCGTTCCTCTCGGTGTCCTCCTCAGGAATGGAGCTCTGTGGGCGATATCGTTCGTAAAACTGCCGCCTGAAGGCGGGAAATGTTCCCCGTTGGATTGCCTCACGAATCTGGCGCATGAGATTAGCAAAAAACCACAAATTATGAATCGTATTCAGCCTGGCTCCCAACATTTCCTTGATCATGAACAGATGATGAAGATAGGCTCGGGAATATTGCCGACAGACCAGACAGCCGCATGCAGAATCGATCGGTCGCTCGTCATGGAGATATCGCGCCTGCTTGATCAACACCCGACCGAAGGTGGTGAACAGCCATCCGGTGCGTCCGTGACGGGACGGAACCACGCAATCGAATAAATCCACCCCTCGCGCCACACCCTCCACCAGGTCCTCAGGCATACCGACACCCATCAAATACCGTGGGGTGTCGATAGGCAGCTCGGGAACCGTGACATCCAACATGCCGTACATCTCGGCCTTGTCTTCTCCGACGGACAGGCCGCCGATGGCATATCCCTCGAACCCTAATGACACTAGGTCTCGCGCGACTTTGACGCGTAACTCTGGGTTGAGGCCGCCTTGGACAATTCCGAAGAGGCCTTGGTCATTGCGTCGCCGGGCATCGAGACAGCGACGCGCCCAGTGCACGGTACGTCTAGCGGCATCCTCCACTTGATCATGCGTTGAGGGAAGCGCGACGCAGTGGTCGAACGCCATGATAATGTCTGCACCCAACGCTTCCTGGATATCGATGGCGCGTTCCGGACTGATAAAATGTGTCGCGCCATCGATATGAGATTGAAACGTAGCACCGGCATCCGTGACCTTGCAAAATTTGGCCAGGCTGAACAACTGGAATCCGCCGCTGTCTGTCAGAATCGCGCCGGGCCAGGTTGTAAATGCATGCAGCCCTCCCATGTCCGCAATGAGCTGATGCCCGGGCCGCAAATAGAGATGATAGGCGTTGTTCAGCATCAGAGCGTAGCCCAGCTTGTACAACTCGTCGGCATCCACACCGCGGACATTGCCCAGCGACCCCACAGGCATGAAAGCCGGCGTCGCGATCTCCGCCCGCGTCAGGCGCAGTCTGCCGACTCGCGCAGGAGTCCCCTGGTCCTTCTGAATGACACTAAATGACAGCATGCAGCCGGATCTCCTATATCCGGTTAGGCGCTAGTACGACGAACACTCGCACTCTTGTCATAAGAATATGCCGGCACGCCCACGCCGCATGGTCGGCATAACCACCACGTGCCTGAACTGACCATTCAGGCTGTAGACTCATCTATCTGTGTGGATGGAATGGACCGATCAGGACCTGTCTCTTTCGCTGAGCGAAGTGACACGCGCTCGCGCAAACGAGAACTCCTTCTCACGGACTGCGTCTCGCAACCTCTAAGTCTGCGTCCAAAAAGGGAAAATCAACCTGGCAATGTACCACACCGCAGCCACGGAGACAAGGACGGCACAAGAGAATGCCTGCAGACCTCTACGCGATGCTGGCTGCACACGCACTGGTCAATTCATCGACGGAGATGGCGAGACAAGGTTTCTCGTGGCATCGCTGCACCGCCTCCCAAGTCAGACAATGGCATGGCTTGCCTCTCACCACCGTGACAGTATTCCCTCTCGGCGACCACCGCTGTTCGTCCGTCGGCCCAAAGCAGGCAACCGAGGGAACGTCCAATGCGGCGGCGAGATGGGTCATGCCGGAATCATGTCCAATGAACAGGGCTGCTTCTTTGATGATGCCCGCTATCACGATCAGCTCAGTATCCGTGATGATCGGCGCAATCCGCGAGCAGCGCGCCTGCACCAGGTCGACCGAATCACGGTCGGCTGGTCCGCCTATCAAGACCGGTACCATTCCTTTGTCGTACGACCAGCCGACAGCATCCGCCATGAGGGCTGGCTCGCAACACTTGTGCGCGCTTCCGCTCCCGGGATGAACGACGACATAGGAGCGATGCCCCCCCACACCTGCCCCGTTCAACGCCTTTCGCCCGGCTATGATGGCTGCCTCCGGAATGTTCAATGGCTGTTCGCCTGGCGGGTCAAGCTTCAGTTCCCTGAGGGTTTCGAGAATTCTGTCGCTTTGACGGGTGGAGCGGAATGGGCCCGTCAACGGAGACCCGATGATGATCTGGGCGACGCCTCGCTCAGAAAGAATGGCGGACAGACACCCATCATGATCAGACATCCAGCCGATTATCAGGCTGCAGGCATTGATCCACTTGTCGGCGGCTGAGCGAGACCCTATAGTCCCGCCCAATAGATCGCTGAATTCACGAGACTCAAGAGGGAACAGCTTCCCCACTTCCTGACAACGAACAAGCAGTTCCCCGACCGCCCGACCCGCCATGAGAGCGACTTGCCCGAGGCCATACCGACGGCGAAGGCTTCGAATCGCCGGCAATGCCAGCAAGACGTCGCCAATCCCGCCCGGATGGATGACGAGGATCTTGGCCTTCCTCACACCTGTAACCAGATCAGCCTCGCGAAGTACTGTTGAGAATTGCGACGGCAGAGGCAAACTCCTCCGGAGTGTTGACGTTTCGAAAGGAGAGCAGCTGCGGGTCAATTGACATCGCCTCTGATTCGGGAACGATCCTCACACGAACATCAGCCTCCGCAAATATATCCTGCATCCTCAGTCGCTGTGCGTTGATCATGCGTTCCAGAATGGGAATGCACTGTCTTGAATAGAACCCGTGCAGCGGTTGAAAGCCCGATGCCAGCTTTGCTGCAACGATATCCGAACCGACCATGAAGCCAGCCATATGATGAATGACGGCCGGATCGAGAAACGGCATATCGCACGCAACCGCGAAAATCCACGAGCTGTGGGAGGCCATCAACCCGGTATACAAACCACCCAGACTTCCGCGGTCGGGGACCGCATCATAGACAAGACGGTGGCCGCGTGCATTCCAGTGCGCCAACGGCTCAGCCAGCGCAAGGACAACCGCGGGGAACATTCCCTCCAGTACATTCACAGTTCGATCCAGGAGAGAGATACCGCCGACCTTCAAAAACCTTTTATCCTGGCCCATGCGCCTGCTTTTTCCGCCTGCGATCACGACTGCTGTCACGTCGTCTATCATTGGTCCTTGCGGCAAGAGGATTGCGCCCCAAACGCAACGAGGGGGTGGGTCTCGTGCCCACCCCCTCGTCTCACTCGGCCGATTGCACCCGTTCGAGGTGCTATCGCTTAGATGTTCTTACTCTTTTTCTTATTGGCACGGCGGGTCAACACCCACCCTTCAAGAATGACAACGCAAAGGGCAATCAATGCGGGGTAAATATACACTTCTCGAGGGATTGGAGGCTGGAGAATGGTGTAGAAAAAAGCGGAGACCGCCATTTTTCTACCTGCATCTCCATTGTGCCCGTCCCAGGCGAAGAAAACGGTTGGGATATACTGGCCGACGTCGAATTGCGTGTACTCATCATAATCGTCTTTCTTCCCACCGAGAGGACGGGACATCATCACGGTCCACAGGCCGTTCTTCCATTCGGCCTTCATGAGCTTCATCCGCTCCTCGAAGTCATCACGTTCTTCGAAGTCCTGATCCCACCCGGTCCCCAGGAAGGAACGAAGTGACCCATCGGCCTCCCACTTCACGATGTCGGCATTGAACTTTGCATCGCCCCATAGATAGCGCGGCTTGAAGGGGGCGGGAATCTCTTGCCACTTAATCGGCCATTGCATGGCGACTGCATCGTTGTACACCGCATAATTATTCTGCGCGGAGGCGATCGAACCCTCCTCACCAGTCTTAGGAGCCTGTTCCTTCACCCCAAAGTTCTCGACGTTAACCTGAGTGGGAGCCCACTTGAGTTTGCCTTCTGCGACACTCTTGGTCCGATCATCCCACTGGAGGAGGTACACGACATTCTTCTCATTGTAGAGGGACTTTACCCAAATATCGTCAATGCGGTTGACGAAGTTACGGGGCTTATGGGTTATCTGACCGCCCATGGCCACGATTCGCCGGCCCTGCTTTTGCCACATTTCGTTGGCAGGATCATCGGAGATCTCGCCTTCGACTGGCGCTGAGGGGATCACGAAGTTCACCTTGGGCTTGTCCGTCAATGGATCGATCGGTAAAGGCGTCTTGCCATCCACATCTCGCTCGCACAGGGAACCCACGAAGTTCGCAATGTGCCATCGTTCTTCAACGGTGGTATTGTCCGCAAAAGAAGGCATCGGGGTACCGTTCACACCGGTAGAGAACGTTCTGAAGATGTTCCGGACGTTGTACGGATCTTGTCTGGTTCCACGGAAATTCCAGCATTTATGCCAATCGGCGGGTTGAATGGAAAAACCCCAATCATCCTTGAGGTTGAACGCGTTGCCGTCTCCACGCCCATCCACGCCATGACATTCAATACATTTTTTGTCAACAACCAGCTCGGCCCCTTTCTTGATGCTCTCCTCGGTCTGAGGAACAGGATTTAAGGTGCTGAGTTGCAGAATGGTCTGAGACTCGGTCGCCTTGTCATTGAACTTGCGATCCTTGACCAACTGAGTGGTCACGAATGCCAGAACCTGGACGCGCTGCTCTTCGGTAAGAATGCCTTCCCATGGCGGCATGGCAGATCCCGGCAGACCATGAGTAACCGTATCGAGAAGGTCATTCTTTCCCGAATCGGGCGACCGCTCGTTATAATTGTAGAGAGGCAATTCACCGCTGGCTGTATGCCGGATCTTAAATGTGCCTTGGTTGAAATTTCTTGGCCGCGGCCAGAGTCGATCGGCACCGGGGCCATCCCCCGCGCCATCTACGCCATGGCACCAGACACACTTGGTGAAGTAGACCCGCTTTCCCGCCTCAATGAAGTCGGCAGGAGGTTCGGGCGCCAGTTCCCCCTTTTTGAAGCCTTCTGGAAGTGCCTCATCGGCGAGGGCCATCGCACCGATGCCTCCGGACAGGAGGAACCCAAGGGTCGCACAAGCTATGAACCCTGGTTTCGCCGTCGTTTGTTGATTCCTCATTGTTAACCTCTTCGAGCTGTTTTCCAGATTAAAGTAAGAAATCGGTAGTTAATCCCACGTACGCGGATAATAGCCCGTATGCCAATATTCAAACAGAACCACCTTCCAGATTTCGTCCGTCGTGAGATGCTGCTCCCACGGCGGCATCACGGAAGCCCATGGGAAGCTTTCATTGGGTAAACCGATCCCACCCTTGGACACTCGCCAGAAGATGAATGTTTCCTGCAACTGGGCAATCGTGCCCGGATCGGTAAAATTTGCAGGGATCGGATTGAACGCGAACGCGTGCAATCCGCGGCCATTGAGGTTGTCTCCATGACAGAAGTGGCAGTTCTGGAAGAAAATTTCACCACCCTCGCGGACATATTTCAAATAGCCTTGAGCATTTTGATCCCAGGGATTGGCATTGGGCTTCATCAGACGCCCCATGCCCTGTTCGACAATCAACGCGTTACTGTGCTCTTGATCGTATTTGCCTTCTGCATTCACGCGGTACGGGTTCTGTGTTGTTTGCAGTGTAAAGGTCTTCCCGTGCACTTTCGTACTGGCCGGTGGAGCTGGATGCACCGTCCTCAGCTCGATGGGTTCGTCGCTGCTCGGTTTCATCGCATTGTAGGAAAACCCGCCAATGATCAGAGGCAATAGCACCAAATACATCGTGCGCAACGCCTTGTGAAACCCTGTCTTTGCGTCGAGGACATTAATAATTGGCTGTTTGAATTTCTTCCAATCCTCTTCATTGCTCGACATCCACATGAACACCGCGATCAATGAAACGAATCCATACATCGCTCGCACACTGAACGGAATCGGAGGATAGACTCGAAACTTAAGGTACAATACAATAAACGCCCAAAACAGAATCCCCTGCCAAAAACGGGGAAGCGGCATACCCATCGAACTCAGCATGTAGCTCAGGCCGGTACAGCCGGCCACGAAAAGGGTCAACTCGATAAGCATCTGCATAGGCATGTAGCCTTCGACTAAACGGACCGTGCTGGACGGGATAATGCCGAAGATCATCCCGATCAGGATGAGCACCCCGGCCGCTCCAATCAAGGCCCCGACTGTCATAATGGCTTTCATTGTTGAACTCCTTATAGGCTAAGGTGTTTCCCCCTAGCTATGAGATCTTGGGCGGTTCCTTGCCCGCCTGAACTTGTGACAGGTAATCCACGATTTTCTTGAGCGCTCCGGCGCTCAGCTTCTGGCCGAACACCTTGGGCATCTGGTTATCCGGGAATCCCTTCACCACATACGCGCTGGGCGAAATGATCGATTCCATGATGTACTCTGTAGTCGATTTCGCAGTGCCCTTATACTCCTTGTCCTTCAGGCGCAGCGGAGCGTTGGTTCCCTCGTCAAGTTTCGGCCCCACGTTGCCGACCGCTCCCGGAATTCCAGGAATGGTGTGGCAGGCCACACAGGTCGCCTTCGTGAAAATCTGATCCACGGGTTCTGTTCCGTCGGCCATTAACGCCGAGGCGCCCGCAGGCTTGTCTTCCGACTGTTTGGGACGGTCGGCTTCCGGAATGAACTTTTCGTAGGATTTGACGATTTCGTCAAATGACGGGGATTCTCTGCCTTCTCGAACGTAGAACCACGTGTCGACCGCTGCCAATTCTGGTAGAGAGAGCGAAATGGGTGGCTTATGGATGGCGGGCATCGGACTCTCTTTGTCGTTGGTACCCTTTACGCCATAGCCGGAGACAACAAAGCAACTCGGGCAGGCATGTGACTCAGCGATGTATTCTTGCGCGTTTTCGGCCGTGCCGGCACCTGGAAATGCTTCCTTCTGAGCGGAGTCACGATCAGCCGGTTTACCTTTATGGTACCGCGGATCTTCCAAACGTTCCTTACCGGCACGCTCCGGAAGTCCGTCAAGGTTTGGCGCGCGCTCGCCCAACATGCCCTTATGGAACGCATGGCAAAGCGGACATTGTCCTTTGCCAATGGCGCCCTGCACCTTGTTCTGACCGACGCCACCGAAGATAATCTTTTCACCCTCGTCGGCAAGTTCGGTCTGCGGCATGTTGCTAAATTCTTTCTTTTCTTCCTTGGGGGGGAAACCGCCTTCCACTTGCGGCAGCCAGTTTCCATACCCGGACAAGCCGGCGGCAATAAGAAACATGAACCCACCAATCTTCAGCAGTGCACTGATATTGGTAAAATAGAGGGCCATCATAAAGGCCAGGGAAGTGATCAGGACTAATGAAACGGGCAGAAGTCTTGACTCAGCATAGAAATTCGTCTTGTAGTTGGCGATAGCCATAAACAAGAGAAATGCAGCCAAAATTCCGATGAACGTCTTAAATGCGGTTCGCCGGTTCGCGACCGGATCCTTGATCGACGCCTTGAAATAGAACAACAGACCAACCAACAGAGCGAGTACCGGCCAGCCGATCGACAGGGCCTCTTTTATCAGATCAATCACAGCTCAAACCTCCTACAGGGGAGGGTACCTCACCGCGATCAGCGATGAGGTACCCCTCTCATGACAATCAATAATGAGAGTCCAGGTTAGTGACCAACCGCTGGCTCCGGCGCTCTGCCAGGAACCGTCGCCTTGGCTTCAATCGGAGCCTTCTTCACGCCAAGCGCTCCGAGCCAGAAGACGAACATGATACTGACCCAGAAGAACAAAACATTGAACGAGATCATGTTGGCCGCGAAACCTACCGTGTGCGTGTATGCCCATGGAGAATTGTCACGCATGATCTCATTGACGTGCCAGAAGAGCCGTACAGAAGAACGAATATATCCCATCAACCCCATCATCCACGTAAAGGCCGTTGCCAGCATGATGAGGGCATACTGGGATCGAGCCGAGATCTTCCCCCATTCGATCGGGCCCATCTGTTTGGCGCCCTTCATCATGACGCTGTTCAGCGCAAACATGAAAAAGAGACAGGACAGAGTTGTGGCAACCTGGGGGACGGAAAGACCGACTCGGACGTTGGCAGGAATGTAGTACCCGTACACTGCCAACCAAATGATATTGACGTATGCGAAGGCAAAGAATACTCCCATGAAGATATTGCCGAACTTGGCCCACGAAACTGTTGATACCTTATTGCCCCGCATATACCACACGAAACTCAAGACGGTCGTCGTGATGATCACGTTGATGCCGCCGTTCTTGGCCGACATAACACCGTAGTTACCCAACACCGGATGCTGTTGACCACCCATCGCCTTGAGCTCTGCAGGCGACATGACTATGGTATGCGGTGTGATAAAGACCAAGAAGCCGCACACGAGGAGGAAGACGAGATACTTGATGTATCGCTGATACTTCTCGGCACCTCTCATCCGGCCCATGGCTTGCCAAAGGTAATAGTTCGTGCTCAGGAATAGAATACCGATCATGGTCGCCTGAATGATGAAGAGCCAGGCCAACAACCCGCCCATGAGCGTAATTCCCATCTGCTGTCGATAGGCATAGACCTCTCGCATCAGCCAATAGCCTGCGAAAGGAAGCGGGATCAAGAAAGCGACGCCCAGGGCCATGGCGATGTATCCCATCCAGTCATAATGTGCCCGTTCCTCATCATTCTTTGCAGAAAGGAACCGGTAGGCAGCATACGCTGCGACGACACCGCCGCCAAAGGCCATGTTTCCGAGAATTCGATGGACGTTGAGAGGGTTCCAGAGCGCCGTATGAACCACGTGCCAGATGTTTCCAAGGAAGCGACCCTGTTCATCAACTCCGGCTGGTGACATCATGAACCCGATCCAGGAGTTGGCCAGCATCATGAGCAGCGTACCGATCACGTTCAGAATCACGGACATGCTCAAATGGATCCACTTCAGAAGTCCCTCTTTCATTTTGTCCCACCCGTAGTAGTAGATGTAGAGGGTCCCGCTTTCCGCTACGAACGTCAACGCATAAATGTGCATGACAGGACGGAAGATACTGGAAAGATACCCAAAAAACGCCGGATATAACGTGAGGAAGGTAAAGATCAGGATACCTCCGAGGATAGCGGTGAGCGAATAGGCCGTCAGACTGATCTTGATAAAATCATAGGCGAGTTGATCGTATTTCTTGGCCATCGCCTTGTCTTTCGTGACAATACCCATGAACTCAATGACCATGCAGAATATCGGCACCGCCAGGACAAAACTGCCGTAGTACAGATGCTGCTGGTTGGCGAACCAGAGGAGCACCCGGCTCTCAAAATTGTATCTCGGATAATCCTTGACACCATCGGTGGTTTTCGGAGCGGGGGCGCCGCTCACAATCCCTTCGATTTTGTAATAGACATCCTTGCCCTTCTCCACCTTCTTATCCGCCTCACCCTCTTTCTTCGCAGCGTCAGTCGGCGCTCCAGCAGCAGGAGCCTCACCACCACCACTCGCCAACGCAGGGAGAGAAACGACGATCGGCATAAGGAGGAGGGCAACCATCGCGCCAAGCGCCATGATTGACAGTACCTTTTTTCGGGTTACGTGCCCCATAGTTACCTCCCTTAAAAAATACATCTCGACAGTGACCACATAGAAAACCCAAGCCTTGGAGCTGAGGTTACTTGCGGAAGAGATACCAATAGTCCAGACCCTGCATGTCCATCAGAAAATGATCGACCGCAGTAAAGTAGGCGAAACAAACGACCACCGAGATCACCACATACAGAATTGTTTGACCCATTTCAGCCCCCTCAAAAACTTAATAAAAATCACCTAAGATCAATTGTGACCGCTCAACACGGGCATTGTATCCCTGCAAACCAATAAAAAAACCAGATAGCCACGGCGCATGTCACGTAGAAAATCATCTTCCCGAGTTTGAGTGTGATGTCGCTCTGAGCAGCTTGCATTACGATTCTCCTAGCAGTTTATTAGTAACACTTTTCAAATTGACACACCATC
>JBEVJJ010000253.1:0-4721 GCA_040510255.1 Nitrospiraceae bacterium
GAACTGATGTGGTCATGTACGAGTTCCCGAAGTGATCATGCGGCTCATGGCAATGAGATCAGAGACGGAGCACGCCAGGTTGTTCTGCATCAGTTATGCAAAGTCTTCATCGAAATGGCAAGGGAGGCTCCCAGTATCGGCAGACAGCCTGTCTATGAGAATGAGGACAGACTGTCTCAGACCTAACGTGGCTGAATTCCAATTCTTTTGCGCGAGGAAGGACGGACTGTTCTCCCTCACTTCACTTGCGTCGAGGTTCATGAGTCTTAAGCCCGCACAAACGCTGCAGTTTCATGCGTGGCAAAAGGCTTGCGGCGTTTGTAGCGGAATGGACGCAGCGCCTGCGTCCGATTCCAACCAAGGAGGTACTAATGGCGAACGCGCGCCAATATACAGTGACCATGATGGCCATCGTCGGATGTCTGGGATTGGCTGCACCTGCCGGCATCGCAGGCCAGCCAGGTCAGCAGATGGAGGCATCATCCGGCCAGAATACACAAGGTTCATCCGTTCCGATTACTGACGGGTCGAAGGTAACCTTGTTGTACCAGATTACGGTTCCTGGCGACGATCGAATCGAGGTCCGAGATCTCAGTCAATTCGTCCAGGGGCGACACGAAATGTTGCCGGCACTCGAACAGGCGGTTTCTGGTATGCGGAGAGGCGATAAGACAGAAGTGAAGCTCCGCGAAGATCAGGCCTTCGGGGCATACGATTCAAAGAAGAAGACTGTCGTGCCGACCAAGGAACTCCCCAGTGGAGTCAAGACCGGCGACATCATCGAAGATCGGAAGACCGGTCAGCAGGCCACAATCACGCAAATGTCCGATACCGACGCAGTGATGGACTACAACCACCCGCTGGCAGGCAAACCCCTTCTCGTCACCTTGACGATTATCGACGTCGACAATCCGCAGTAGTGCACTGCAGGCTCATCTCCCTCTGATCATCGGCACTCGCGGCGATCTCAGGATCGCCGCGGGCCAGCCGATCGAAGTGCTAATGCGTCCAAATTTTCTCAGCGGTCGCCTCGAAGGGATAGACATGGATCATCCATCCTCCCGCTTGTGCAACGAACTGTCCTCCGGCTTGCCGGCACTCGGATTCATCGGCAACGGTGCCCTTGAATCCGAACTGTCTGCGGCTGATGCGGCGTCCACTACCATCGGGCGCGAGACAAATATTCACGTGGGCATGCCATCGCGCGATGCTCAACGGAATGCGCTCGTTCAGCTCATCCTCGGTCATCCCGCGCGGCGCCGTAAACATCGCCCCTTCAAGTTCATACCCATCGCTGGTTTTTTCATAGAGCAGTGAGGTGGGTTGGGCTGCGTCGAACTGTATGCGGGCCAAATGGCGGCGCTCTTTATTGGCAAAATGATAATGCCGCGGCTTGCGCTCGGGGTGCATTGGGAGGAAACCCTCGTCCAACGCCACGTGATAGTCCCTGTACTTGTCCAACGCTTGCCGGAGAGTCTGGACGATGCGGTTGGCGTGTTCTGGATCGCCGGCGCCCACCGGCCGCAACGTCGTCCATTTCATATGCGGTCCCGTATGCGGTTGATGAGGCGTCATGGCTTCTACCGCACCATGCATGTGCTCGTGGTCCTTGTCGTCAGTCACCGCCGACCGCGCGATCTCACCAGCCGAGCATACGATCCACCACCACGCCACGGCCCACACGCCGATAGAGCGCACGCGCTTCCCCAAGCACCAGCGACAATGTCCATGCATGACCGATCCTATTTTCAGGGTACCGGTGACTCACGCGATCGCATTGGAGCATCGACTGCCTGGGCGGCCAGTTCCGCGTGACGATCTGATATCTTTCTCAACGTGCCTTCACGGGCGTTTTCGACGGTGAATCGATACTCTTTTCCGCGCGATACGCGCTGAGGAACTTCCACTAGCAGCCGGCCGATGTAGCGAACTTCCCCCGCCATAGTATCGAAGATCAGGTCAAGGTCGCCGCCGGTGCCTGTGATCCCCTCCTTGGCAAAGTTTTTCACGAGATACCTGCCCGTGCGCAACCTGGAGATGAACATCCGCTCTTCTCCCACTTTGGCTTGGAGGTGATACCGTTCCGCATAGGGACTTTCGCCCTCAGGATCGCCGGGCTGACTTTGGACGATGTCAATTTCGTAGGTCGGCACATCGGCGTCCGATTTCGTGCTCTTGTCCGCGAGCTGTGCCGGTTTGACCAATACTGAGCCGATCACGACGCCCCACTCTGGTCCAAGCGGCGTGAGGCGTTCACCGGACATGTCAAAGGACTTCGCGCAGGCCACGAGTGATAGCGCGATCGACATCACCATCGACAGTGTGCTGCGATGTGACCAGCGCTGCATGTTCATTCTTGGGCGCCCAGCACCTTGGCGGCTTTTTTTACATCCCGAGCCTTGACCCAAAGTATGGCAGCGAACCGTCTCTGGCCGGCCGTCACGCCGGTCACGGCCGTCAGATTGATGTTCGCTGAACCCAGTTGGCCGGTGAGATCCGCCAATACCCCGGGTCGATCATCGCCATCAATCAAGAAGCAGACTTTCGGTCCCGCAACTTTCCACTTGAGCGACCTTGCGATGTCCTTGAAGGCCTCGGGATCGTCCGGAACGACGTCGACTTGCGTCCGGCGATTTCGGGGAAAGGCATGCACCGAGAGCAGGTTCACTCCAGCCTCCCGGAGCGGAGCCAGCATGTGGCCTAATGTCCCCGACTTGTCCGCGATGTTCACTTTGAAATATTGAGCTGTTCGAATCAGATCGGCCATTAGGTTCTCCTCTCCCGCCTGGCGGATATTTCGCGCGAGGAACACACATGTGTCGAAGCCTCGTCACGACAAGCAGCCTAGACACTCACCCTCAGGAATGCAATCAGTCGCGGGACACCAGAACTCACTCTCTTCTCGCTAATGGGAAATCACTCTCGGCGATTGAAGTTGGGCGATACTGTCTGGCCAGAGTGACGCGGGATCTTTCTCAAAGAAGCTGCTTTCCGGAGGCAGGACCGCCCACGATCCTTGAAGCATTTCAAATCCGAGCTGCCCCGGAGCCCACCCCGCATAGCCGGCAAACGCCCGAAACCTGGCCGCGGGACCGGCCTGCTTGATGAGGCGTTCCAACACATCTGGATTCCCTCCCACATACACGCTGTCGAACACCGGTCGCATGTTCGGTTGAGGCTCCTTCAAACGCGACAGCAGCAGCATGATGTTTGGTTGTACCGGACCACCGGCAAAAAGTCGGTGCGTCGTCCCTTTGAGCGCCCGAACGTCTGGCAACGCCTCAGAGAGGAGCACCTCCGTGGTGCGATTCAAAATCACGCCGAGCGTTCCCTCAGGACCGTGCTCAAGGACCAGCACGACCGTTTGTCGGAAATTCGGATCGTTCAGTGACGGGCTCGCCACCAAGAAGACGCCCTTCTCGACGGAGGACGGATGGAATTCTGGCCCGGCGACCGCCGTGGTCCCTTCGAGCACTGTCAGCGCGATCAGCAACAGCAGACCAGCCATCTTCGGCGCTCCAAGAAAACGTAACTGCTAGGCGACAAGTTGCGTAAGGCTCCAGACGAGAAACAGCAGGTACACCGTGCCGAAGAACAAGGGAAAGCTGACTTCTCGGCGAGCCCACCACCGATGCTGTTGGCGGAGTGCCCAGGTCGGTTGCACGACCGGCGGGTCGTTGTCCTTCTCAGCGAGGGCTTCTTGCTGGTCCCGGTATCGGTGAAGATCGACAAACAGTTTCGGCTGCTTCCAGCGGACATCGCCTTCGATACCGCGGAGACGCCATTCCCACAGGGCGGTTTGGGCGGAGAAACGGCCAAGCACGATGGCCATTTGCAATGTCATGAGCACGCCGAAGAGGCACAGGATAATGACGAGCAGCGTGAATATCAGTGTCAGGGGTTGCCGGGCGAGAAGAAACCCGATGGCTGCGACGAATATGGAATTGGCTGTGAGGTAGTCAGACAGGAGGCTGTGGTAATCCCGAACGCCCGATGTCCACAGATCGAGGAGATGGCGATAGGTGGTTTGTGGATCGGCATCGTCCATGCTGCCTCTCCGGGACAAGGGGAGTCCGGCCATCCATGACGCCTTCGCGGTCTTATAACGAGCAGTGACATCCAAGTCAATCCATGCGGCATTCACCCAGTTGAACATGGTATGGTGAATGGGGACGGATTATGCGCCTGTTGTCTCGCATCATCGTCTTCTACCTCATCACCGCAGCCGTTCCGGCTCTCGCGGGCAACCAGATCTACCGTTACAAAGACGATTCCGGCACGCTCAACTTCACCACTGAATGGTACTCGATTCCCGAAAAATATCGCAGCGAGGCCGTTGCCTTGGAGCCCGAGGCCCCGGCGCGCCCTCAGCGGCAAGAATCGGCGGTCCGTGTCGTGACCGCCACCGCTGACTATCGAATGGGAGAGCATGACACGAAAATGGATGCCACGCGATTGACCATTGAGGCAGCCAAACGGCAAGCGCTCGAGCAAGTGGCCATGTATCTCGAGAGCGTGACCGAAGTAAAAAATTTGGACGTCACCCGCGATGAGATCCGGACGTATACTGCCGGTATTGTCACCGTGCTCAATCAACAGACCCGCACACGCCTCGAGGACGGCGGCGTCGTGATCCATGTCGATCTCACGGCGCAGGTCGATCAGGATGAAGTCGTCCAAGCCATCAATGCGCTTCGAGAAAACGAACGTGCCACACACGA
>JBEVJJ010000254.1:0-26877 GCA_040510255.1 Nitrospiraceae bacterium
AACGATGGAGGCGGCCGAGATAATGATCCGACCGACCCAGGCGATGCCGTTGCGGCCGATGAGTGTTTCAGTGGTGATTCCGCCTCACCCAGCAGCTGGCATGGCACCCACGTGGCAGGGACAATCGGTGTCGGAAGGACGGATAACCACGTGGGCGTGGCCGGAATCAACTGGAGCGCGAAGGTGATGTCCGTCCGGGTGCTTGGGAAATGCGGCGGGACAACGGTCGACATCAACGATGGGATCCGCTGGGCCGCAGGGCTGGATGTGCCGGACGTTCCAAAGAACATGAATCCCGCGAGGGTCATCAATATGAGCCTCGGGACCCCACCTGGGGTGTCGTGTGATGACGACCCAGCGACGCAATCGGCCATTCGAGACGCGGTCGAGGCCGGCGCCATCGTCGTCGTCGCGGCGGGAAATGACGCGGTCGATGCGTCGCAGGTCTCGCCGGCGAGTTGCGACAACGCCTTCACCGTTGCCGCCAGCGATGCCCGTGGTCACTTGGTAAGCCGGTATTCGAATTTCGGCCCGCTTGTGAAAATCATGGCGCCGGGTGGTGACCGGCAGCGGGATGACAACGGTGACGGTCACATCGACGGCGTGCTCAGCATGGTGAAGGATGGGTACGAGTTCTACAACGGGACATCCATGGCCGCTCCGCACGTTGCCGGTGTGGCGGCGTTGATTCTGGCCAAGAATCCGGAGATGATTCCCGGTCAAGTCATGGCCAGACTGCAGCATGATGCGTTGCCGCGGGATGCCGCGCAGTGCCCCAATCCCTGTGGCGCCGGCCTCCTGCAAGCAAAGTTCACCGATATGCCTGTCGTCGAGGGAGAGGTGATCACCCTTCCGGTTATTCCGCCCGCTGCACCGGCCACGCCAGGCACGATTCAGAAACCGGGTGAGAAGGATCTATATGCATTCCAGGTCACGGCAGAAAAGAAGTTCCTGATCGAAACACAGGGCGGGACCGATGTGTTCATGACGTTGTTTGGACCTGACAGCCCGACAGTGAAGGTTGCGGAGGATGACGATAGTGGAGAAGCATCCAATGCGAAGATTGCGCAGATATTGAAACCAGGCGCCTACCGGGTCGAAGTGCGTCACTACTCTCCTACCGGCATAGGAGACTATCGCATCTGGGTGAGGCAGGATGAGCCGTGACGAGCCGTCGGGTTTGGGATTGGGTTGTTTCACTACGCAGCACGAGCTCTTTCACCACCAGTCGAAGAAAGTTGGTTCAGGATTGCGGAGGTGTTGAATTGACCCCAGGGGTCTGATTCGTTCAACGTTGCCTAACCCATTGCGGTATCCGTGCGATCTTCGCCTGACGCATGACTGGTCGAAGAGCACGAAGCCCGCTCGCATTGCGCATTTTACCGAGGAGATCTCCATGAAGCGGGACAACTCGATTGTCGTGATGGTCTTGATCCTTGTGGGTCTTGTGCTCGCCGCAGCCACTCCAGCGCGCTCCGAAGTCACCAAACACTATGGTATGTGCGACGCGTCCGCCGCCGTGTCGCTCGGACCGGCAATGTTCATTGTCGCCAATGATGAAGACAATCGGTTGAGAGTGTACCGGCGTGACGACTCCGGGAGGCCTGTGCCGGTATACCGGAGAGAGAATGCCGGCAAACCGGTCCGCTCGGTGGACCTGAGTTCCTTCCTCAAGCTCGATCCGAAGAACCCTGAAGCCGACATCGAGGGCGCCACCAGAGTGGATAACCGCGTCTACTGGATCACCTCGCATGGCAGGAGCAGAAACGGCAAGCCACGCCCTAATCGTCACCGGCTATTCGCCATAGAAGTGAGAGTCTCCGGTGACAAGGTAACCATTGCCCCTGTAGGGAAGCCGTACAGAGATCTACTCAAAGACCTGACCGCATCACCATGGTTGAAGAATTACAAACTGGGCGACGCGGCAAAGAAGGCGCCCGAAGAAGAGGGTGGGTTGAACATCGAAGGGCTCTCCGCGACTCCGCAGGGTACCTTGTTGATCGCCTTTCGCAATCCCACCCCCGATGGGAAAGCGCTCCTCATCCCTTTGGAAAACCCCAAGCAGGTCATCAATGGGAAAGCGGCAAAGCTCGGGAAGCCCATATCTTTATCTCTGGGCGGGCTGGGCATCCGCAGTATTGAGTATGTTGAGGCCAGGGGCAAGTATCTGATCGTTGCAGGTCCGCATGGCGATGAAGGCGATTTCCAACTGTATCAATGGTCAGGGCCTCCCTCGGAAGAGGCGGAACCGATAAAGGGAGTGAATTTCAGAAGTTTGCATCCGGAAGCGTTGATCATTTACCCCGAAGAGCAGACAAGAATCCAGGTTCTCAGCGACGACGGCTCGGAGAAAATTAATGGAAAGGATTGCAAGGATGGGGAAGTCGAACCGGAGCACAAATATTTCCGGAGTGTGTGGGTAACTCCATCACTCATGGGCTCACCCTGATCGAATCGCGATGTGACGGAATCATGAAGTCCACTGTAAGACTGCATGGACGGCAAAGGTCTACCTCACGGCACTGGCGACCTCTCGCACGACGCTCGCGGTCTATGCGATCACGCTCGCTTCATTAGATGGTACGGAAGACACGAATGAGGACTACCTCGGTTTTCGTTCATCCGCGAGGAGATATCCGAATTGAGCGCGGAAGGTTTCGGGCGAGAGCTTGAGCATGGCGGCATACTGGGTGACTTCGTTCGGGTCCTCCAGGTCCTCATGAGAAAGCCGAATCATGTACCGGCGGGCGATCTGATAGGACTCTGATTGAACGTCCACCATGCGAATGCGCATTCGGCCGGTGGCTGAATCCAATATCTGAGCGAACGGAATAGGGGTCAATCGGCCGTTCTGGATCGACACCATGGAGGCGTTACCGCCATCCAAGAGAAATTGTGCGGCGCAATAGCCGAGATCCCGTGTGTACTCCATGTCGTAGGGGATCGGATCTGCGCAACGGAGCTCATAGCCGATGTTCGTGGCAATGATCGAGGCCTTGATGCCGAACGTCTTGAGACGCTGCTCGACCTCATGTTTGAGGAGATCACCCAGGTTGACCTCCGCGAGACGCAGATTTCCATGCTGATCCCGGTCCACATCCGCCAGTCCTTTGAGGTCCTTCGGGTCCACGCACTCCACCAAGCCCTCCGCCAGGATGGCGACCCCATCGGGTCTGCCCATTTTGAGCCGTTTCAGAACGGCTCCGGTGAGAATGTCTGCCAGCGTGGCGAGAGGCACGGGCCTCCCTGAGAACTCTTCAGGAATGAGCGTGAGCGTCGCGCCGGCGGCTTTCCCGATGCCGAGGGCCAGGTGACCGGCCTTCCGTCCCATGGTGACGACGAAGTACCAACGCGACGTGGTCTGCGCATCTACCATGAGATTCTTGACGAGATCCACGCCGATGTGGCGCGCCGTTTGAAAGCCAAATGTAGGAATGCCGTGTGGAAGATCCAGATCATTGTCGATGGTCTTCGGCACATGGACGATCCGCAACCGGCCGCCTGCCATCTGTTCCAGTTTGAGAGCCGAAAAGGCCGTATCATCACCGCCGATCGTGATCAGCCCCGATAGATTCAGCTTCAGCAATACAGCCAGGGCCTTGTCCAAATAAGCCGCATTCGTGGTCGGGTTGGCCCGCGCGATCCCGAGATAGGATCCCCCATGGAAATGGATACGACTCACTTCTTCAATGGAGAGCGCCTTCACTTTGCTGGAGTCGCCCTCCATGATCCATTTGAAACCATCCAGGATGCCGATGACCGATACGCCTCCTAAAATGCTTCGGATCGTGGCTGCCCCAATTACGCTGTTGATCCCCGGCGCGGGTCCTCCCCCCACGAGGATGCCTATGCTCTGGCCTGTGTGGTTCATGGCGCCCGTGAACCTCTGGTTATACGCAGCAACGTCCTGATATCTTAGCCGCACTATTCATAAAGATGTTCTGCAACTGCGAAGTTCAAGGGTTAGCGAGGTAAAACACAATTAGAGTGAGATTAACCAAATGGCGCTCGATCTCGCAAGCGCTGGGATGACGCGCCTGGCCGTGACTCGTACAGGACCAGGGGATGGGCTCGCCCCGTACGGTCTCAACGACCTGTCCTAAGTACGTCTCGACCCTCTTGGGCTCCACGCGCAAGATACTGTCGCCTAACGGGACAGGCCAGCTCACACCTAGTGGGCGTGCACAGACGTGGCGTCATGTATTCGTGATGCCGTGCAGGCCGGCGTTCGTCCCAAATGTTCACGAAACTGAGTGCTCACGGGACACAGCCGCATCACCTTCTCGGCGCGTTTACTCGGGATTAGCAGTAGGTATCCACTCAGATACGATGCTTCGGTCTTTTGACCACGCGCCGGCTACAGACCAAACCGTAAAAGCAAGCCTCCTCTCTCATTTCCATTGAATTACTCAGCTGATTTCGGCATCATTTGTGGATGGTACGAATCTATGCCCAATTATCATTCCTGATCCTGTGCGTCCTCCTCGCCACCGCTTGTGTATCGGTCAAGGTGGATCCGCTGATCGAAGCGACCTTTGAGCCCCGGCCCGGAAGCGAACCGGTGTCGACGCTCACGCGGGAGCCGGACAATGGACACGTGCAGATTGCACGCATTATAGCCGAGAGTGAACATGTCAGCGAGGACACCCTTCGCGAGAGAATTCTTTCGCGCGCGAAAGAGTTGGGCGCAGATGCCGTGATCTTGGGCAAAACGGATGTCCGTCACTATTACGGGCAGGGACCGAGTTACCAGTCTACGGCCGGTCCCGCCGGAATGAGCACGAACCCGTTTAAGGGTGGTGGATACTGGAACCCGTTCCGGATGGATGCTTGGAGTTTCATGCAGGGCGCGGGTGGGGGAGAATCCTGGATGATGCATTTGTCCGGCGTGGCGATCCGATACATGACCGAGGAAGAGCGACTAGCCCTCAAGAACAATCGACCGCCTGAACGATAGTCCTTCGAGATCGATGTCATTTCCGCTGGAAGAGCGGCCAGAGACTCAACTCGAGCTGGCTGGGTTGAGACGTACGTTGGAATGGAGCCAGATTCAGCGCGAACAGTTGCTCGATCGGCTGGATTTGTTACGACTTGAAAACCAGCGTCTCCAAGAGCGGGTGGATGAATTGGAATGTCAAGTGGCTGAATTGAAGCAACAACAACCGCTCTTCTAAAGACGTGAAGGTCCACGACGCGAAGAATAATGAGGCGCACGGTGCGATGAATAAAGAGCACCACGTTTGTGCGCGCCAGCGAGTCGGTGAGCTGGCAGTGTCCCAAGTCGCCTCAAGGTTGTGAGCGGGAGCGCCCGGTGTCTTCCGTCCGTGAACGCCGGCGGTGTGAGTGAGATACGAACGACGGATACAAGATACGCTCCATGGGTGTGATTCCGATGAGGCCTGCTTGTTGACCATTCCATGAAGCAACACATCAAACATCAAGAAGATCTGCGCTGGTTGATGGCACATACGGACGGCTTCCGCGGAGGATATATCACCGATCTTCAGATGTCCAAGAAACGGCTGCTGGATGAGGAGTCCGGCGATCAGGTGTTCGTGGGCACGACCGTGACGGTGGTGATCCGGTATTCGACGCGTGACATGGTTCGTGTGGCAAAATTGACGATGAGCGGGGTGTTCGATTTTTCCATCCTGGAACAGGAAGGCAGCGACTGCTCATCGCTCGCGGTGATTCATGCGGAAATCACGGAGGACCGGCTGCGGTTTTGGTTCGACCCTCAAGGCGCGCTCTATGTTGTCTGTGAGGAGGCGGTCTTCGAAGAAGTATCCACTCCCTGCAGCGAGCGTGAAGCCGAGCACGCCTTTGCCCAGTGGACGTTTCAGACCGAAGAAGGCTGTGCGCCCACTGTTGAGTGGCTCTTGACCCATCTGGACGAAGCCGGGATTCCCTGCACATGGCGAGGGAGACGCGCGAGAACACGACTCAGTTCAGTGATCAAATGGGAAGGTGAGCTCTTGCCGTCGTCTGCAGAGCGTGGAAGTCGGACGTCATCTATTCGGGTCGTCGCCTATGGACCGGTTCAGGGGACCGGCTTTGGCATGACTCTTCGCGCGCCAGAAACGCCGAACCGCGACTGTGGGCGGATTCTCAGCTTGGTCGCCGATCTCATCGCACGAACGTACACCGGAACCTGCCTAGTGGGAGAATCCTTCTTCTCGCGTGATGAGTGGCTGAACTGGAAATCGTTGGAGAGTGCCCGTCAGGTGAGGTAGACAGCCCCGAGCTTATCCCGTCAGATTGCGTATCCGTTCCTGCCGTTTCCTTTCCCATTCATTTCAGACTTGTTATTCACGCATTCGACAAGATGCCAGAACTTCAACGGATTGACCTTTTCCTTGCGTGATACCTGCAGTTCCGTGCCTTCAAGGACCGTATGAAGCGCCAGGTCGGTGCGGAACCCGATGTGTTTGCAGAGCGGAGATATCACCTTTTCGACCGCTGCAATCAGCTTGTTCCCATTGCTGAAGTGATTCAACATGATGATGCGTCCGCCGGGCTTGCAGACCCGGATCATTTCATTGACGACTTTGCGATAGTCGGGCACAGCCGTGACCACGTAGGCCGCCATCACCGTGTCAAAACTATCATCCTCAAATTCCATGTGGCCGGCATCCATGAGCATGAGCCGTACGTGATCCAAGTGGTATCGAGACTGCCGGTGCCTTGCTTTGGCGAGCATGCCCGGTGACAGGTCAATGCCGGTCACCTCGCAATTCTTGGGATAGAACGTGAGCGCGATCCCTGTTCCAACCCCAACTTCCAGAATATGCTCGTTTGGCCGGATGCGCAGATTCCTTACGGCGGACTCGCGCGATTCGTGAAAGATTTTTCCGAAGATGTGATCGTAGACACCTGAATAGTTGGTATAGACACGCTCGACTTTCGCAATATCCATCGTACCTCCGCGGGTCCAACGCTCCGCTCTCCGCACACCACTATGGTGGGGGATAATGAGCGGTGTGGTGTGGGGAATGTATATGAAGGCGGGAAACCAAAAAAGTGGAAAAACCAGCCCGCCCGAACCTAGCTGAGCGTACTGTAGCCAATTGTGCAACGTCTAGTCAACTGGTGGCCATAAATTCCGTTGTCGACGCCTGCCCTTGATTCTCGAATCGACCTGTGGGAAGTTTTCGCATGATCCTCGCCGGCACGTTCGCGGTGCTGCTGTTTCTGATCCTCGTCGTGGGGGACTGGCTGTATTTTGTGCAACTCTCTCCGGACGCCGGCCGCTATGGATGCACGATTGCACGGGCTCAAGAGCGTGTGGCTGAGATCACGCTCGATGAAATGCAGGGTCGATTCGATCCGAACGGCGTGCTCGTTCTGCCTCACGGCATGGCTCGGTACTTTCCCGATGTGCGTCGTATCGTGATCCGCCCTAAGTATCGCCTGTTTTCCACGGGATTTCGAACGGCCTGGCCGTTGAAAGGAGCGATTGAGTTGGCCCCGGAGGCGACCGGGTTTCGCGTGATGTACTTCAAGCGTGTTCCTTGGTCGTCGGCGATCATTACGGTGATGTGGTTTCTCCTCGTGGGCCTCGGCACCATCGGGTTTGTGTTGACCTTTCTAGTCCAGGGAGGGCTGTCGTCCTTGGGAGGGGTTCTGCTCGGAATCGGGGTGATCGCGCTCGGATTGCTCGTCCTGGCTTTTGGGTTGGTGACGATTACCATCGCCTATCGGCTGGAGGATAGTCGTTTGACCCAAGTGTATCAGGAGCTACGGAGTGCGCTAGCCTGGTCAAACACGCCTGGCTAGCTTCCCGAGAGATAGAGATCAAGCAAGGTGTCGAATTCTTCGGGTAACTCTAGTGCCCGACGATTCCGCGCCAATCCGGCAATAATCCCCCGGTGCTTCTGCGAGAGTCCCGACTCGACAAAAGCCTTTCGGTAGTATGCCCATCGCAGAGGAGGATCCGCGGCGAGTTGTCGTAGCTCCGTGGCCGGTATTATCTTGAGCATGGTCGTGAGCAGCGCTAGCGCTTGTTCCACGCTGTGATACGGTGGTGCGAGTTTAAGACGGCTATAGAATAATTCGAGATGCCGGCGGAATTCATCCCGCAACAGAGTATCCGGCGAATCTTGTGTAGCCATAGGGGGAGGCCTCAATAATAAATATGGTCTGATCGCGAAGGGCCATGGAGTGGTAGAACCACAGGTCTTCTCCAGACAAAGCGATTCTCCATCGGCTCGCTGCGTTTTTCCACGCTCCATCGGGCATAGGCTCTTCTTGCGGTGCGCAATTATCAAATCATCATACTGTGGCCCGGCCTGTAATTTAGAAACAGCAGTTGATTACCTTGAGGCGTGATCTCCAACCCGGTTGCCGAGGCATTGTCGATCCTCATCCGGCACAATGGAGCCATATCCGTCTGTAGATAATGCGCGACAATGGCTCTGATAACGTCGGCGTGAGAAACGAAGACCCAATGCCCGTCCGCGTCGATCGTTCGTATGTCCTCGATGGCCGAGATCGCTCGCTGCTGGACTTCATGTAACGTCTCGCCTCCTGGCGGGCGGGCTTCACGTGGTCTGGTATACCAATCACGCTTCGCCGGATCGTCGGCGAGTTCGCGCCAAAATCGATTGATCCATTCACCCACTCCGATCTCGCTGAGCCCCGGAGCCATCGTCATCCCCACGTGGCACGCCTCCCCCAGGATGTTGGCGGTCTGGACGGCTCGCAATACCGGACTGCTGTAGAGTCCGGCTATCTTTGCATGACACAGTGCTGCTGCCAGATGGCGCACCTGGCGTTCACCTGCCTGATTCAGGGGAATCGGTTGATGGCCCATCACTTGCCCGGAGCGGTTCCAGTCGGTTTCTCCGTGTCTGACGAGTATGCAAATCGGCATCTGACGTTCAACTCGGCAAAGGAGGCGATGCGCGTTTCAAAGGGATCGGGACCCAGCTTTCGCCGGCATCGGTGGAGTGGTAGAGGCCGCTGCCGTTGGTGCCGGCGTACATGAGTCGGGGATCATCCAAGCTGATCGCCAACGTTCGGATGTTGAGTGTGGTCAAGCCTTGGTTCTTCGGGATCCAGGTGTGTCCCCCGTCCAGGCTCTTCAACACACCGGCTCGGCTTCCGATATACAGGATCTCCGGATGGGACGGTTGTATGAGGATGCTGCTGACAAAATGATCCGGCAGGGACTCGCCGATCCGTTCCCACAATTCCGCCCTATTGGTTGTGCGAAACAATCCGTTGGTCGTGCCGGCATAGACCGTGGACGGGTGGACTGGATCGACGACCAATGTATTGATGCCCAGTGCCATGGCGGCGTTGAGTACCTCGTCGGGAATCAATCCACGGTTGACCTTCTGCCACGATGTTCCGCCGTCCTGCGTGCGGTAGGCGCCGCCGGTCGTTCCAGCATAGAGCACCCGCGCATTAGTGGGATCCATCGCCAGCGAGACCACGATGTGGACTTCCTTCATGCCGGCCATCCGTTCCTCCCATGCGCGCCCGCCGTCAGTCGTGACGAATGCTCCGACCGTCGTGGCGAGATAAATCGTTTCGGTGTTCATCGGATGAAAGACGAATTGATTGACGAAAGAGACATGTTCCTTAAGGCCGACGTTGTGCGGCAGCCAATGTTGTCCACCGTCGGGACTCTTGTAGACGGCGTCGCCCATCGTCCCCGCATAGATCGTCGCCGGAAGTTTGGGATCGATCGCGATGGTGGTCACGCGGCGAGCGCTGAAACTGGGAAATCGCTCCCAAGACTGTCCGCCATCCCGTGTCTTGTGGACGGCATCATTTGTCGCCACGTAGAGGATCCTGGGGTTGGTTGGGTGGAGTGCGATGGAGACCACCGCATCGTCCTGGTTGCCACAGGCAGTCAGCAGCAGAAGGAAGGCCAACACTATCCTTCGTGACACGGTAGTCACGAATGTCCCACGAGGACCCGACTGCATTGCCGGCATCAACGCGGCGTCATGCCCATCAGAGCTCATAGCTGTTTCGAGAATCGTTCTGCGTAGCCCGTGAGTTCAACATACCCCTGTCCCGTGATGGTGGGACTGACTGCTGTTCCACGCACGTCCACGGCGCCTTCCCAATAGGTCACCTGCGTGCTGCGGCGAGTGACCAATTCCTGGTCGGCGAGCAGCGGTGTGATCTCGACATCCAGGTGAAGCGAGGGGCAAGTCAACCGCCAGCGCGAGGGATATCGTGCCTTGGAAGTCGGACTGATCCATGACGAAAGTGGTGTGATCGTGAACTCAGTCGGTGACAGAAATGTCGCCTTCCCGTCAGGCTCTATGATCGTGCCACTCGATGCGCCGTCCGCCGAGCCATCTCTCCGGCGCAGTTGATACAACATGAGGTCGCGCTCATCGTTCAACTGCAGGCTGAACCAATCCCAGCCGACCACCTCCTGTCCCAGGTCAGCCGACGCGAACTCATGATCCATCCAGCTCAGGCCTTCCACCTCGAAGCTCTCGTTGTTCAGCGAGATCCGCCCCTGCGTCGCCAACCGCGTGAGGGAGTAATAGTGAGATGCCTGTCCCGTCTCGTTGCCTTTCCGGCTCAGCCCGTCGTGGCCATGGATGGTTGGCGGCTTGAGGGGAGAAACGATGAGATCGATCGAGAAGTTTTCATGCGCCGCCTGTAATCGATGCGCGGTCGGGTGGGACTCCTGGGCCTGTGCGCTCCATTGATCGATCCAGACATGCAGGTGTCCACTTGCTGCGCCGGCCTTTCCCAATCCTTCCCGGCTGAGTTTTTCGCCGTAGTGGAATCGTCCCGCGTCTAAGTCCGAGAGGCCGACATGTGCGAGGTAGATATGACGGATGGTCCATTGGGAAGGGAGCGTGTGAATCGAATTCGGATCAATGCCGCGTCGAAAAAAAGTGAGCTGAAAGCCGAAACGGCGTCCGTTGGGCGCCTTGAGATGCCCCGTGTAATACCACCATTCAGTCCGAAATTCTTCGTGGGAGCCGTGGTCACGAGGAAACTCATACAGGTATCCCGGCATGGCCATGCGGAACCCCTGATTTCTGGTCGTACCATCCGGTGTCGCTCCACCGAGGAGGATCCCCGTGCTCCAAAACAAGATGCCTGTGAGACCGAGCCGCAGGCACGCGCCTGTGATGTTGAACCACGATCGTGTCATCATGCCATCGAAACGCGCGGTGATACGAGCGTGGTTATAGCATGCGAGAAGGGAACGCGTAAACGCCAGTAGGGATAAGGGTTTGCGCGTAAGCGCCGGCGTGTCAATACCGTGCGCGCCGTTGACAATTTCGCAAGGCATCGGCTATCGTGAGCCATGGTCAACGAGCCGGAACGCGATCAGCCTGAGCATGAAGGATCGGAAAAATCATCGGTATTTCTCATTCCAGAGCGGATCCCCCTGTTCCCCCTTCCCAACGTGGTGTTCTTTCCAAAAACCTATCTTCCGCTACATATCTTTGAGCCGCGTTATCGCGAGATGGTCCTGGACGCTGCGACGAGTGGACAGTGCATCGGGATGGCATTGTTGAAGGAAGGCTGGGAAGCACAGTACTATCAGAATCCGCCGATCTTTACGATCGGCTGTGTCGGGCGCCTGGCCAGCCTGCAGAAGTTGCCAGACGGCCGGTCGAACATATTATTGCAAGGCATTGAACGCTACGAAATTCGTGAAGAGTTCTATGACAAGCCGTACCGCGAGGCCACGGTGGCGCTCAAGGCTCGCATGGAAGACCCGGTCCACCTCGATCCTGCGCTTCGCGCCCATGTGATGGAGTTGGTGCATGATTACATACCGACATCCGAAGAGGCCTCGGTCCTGCAGGTCGTCACACGCGAAGAGATCGGAGACGAGGTGTTAATCAATTCCTTGTCCGGCTCGTTGGATTGCAGCCCCTTGGAGAAGCAGTTCCTCCTTGAAGCGGAAACCCTGTACCAACAGGCGCGGCGGTTGTGCGACCTGTTACAGTTCAAACTTCTCGAGCGTCGCGGCGCGAGAGGCTGGGGCTGATGACCGGGCCGTTCGCCATAGAGGTGTCGCATCTGGCCAAGTCGTATGACCAGGTACGGGCCATTGACGATATTTCCTTTCAGGTGGCGGGCGGCGAGATTTTCGGTTTGCTGGGACCGAATGGCGCAGGGAAGAGCACCACGCTGCGCATCCTGATCACACTGCTTCACCCCACTTCAGGCAGAGCCACGGTATTGGGACTGGACACAGTCGGCGATGCCGATCGTGTGCGCCGGTCGATCGGGTATGTTCCGCAGGAGCGAGCCATCGACCGCTTTCTCACCGGCCGTGAGCATCTCGATTTATTGGCCAACCTGTACCATCTTTCTCCCCCGGAAGCCGCCACCCGGATTGCTCACCTCCTGAAGCTGGTTGAACTCGAACCGCATGCAGACCGGCCGGCCAAGACGTATTCGGGTGGGATGAAACGCAAGCTCGACATTGCCTGCGGACTTCTGCCCGATCCGAAAGTGCTGTTCCTCGACGAGCCCACATTGGGATTGGACGTGCAAAGCCGGCTCCGGATTTGGGACCATGTTCGGGCCATGCGTGCCCGTGGCATCACGGTCGTGATGACGACAAACTATCTGGATGAGGCCGATCAGCTCTGTGACCGGATCGCGATCATCGACGGAGGGCGAATCAAAGCGCTCGGCTCGCCGACCGAACTGAAGGTCGGCTTGGGCGGTGATATCGTCTCCCTGACAATCAAAGAAGAGAATCGCGTTGAGACATTGGCCGAGGCGCTGAAGGCCATTCCGGCGATCCGGGCTGTCGCGACCAAGCCCAATGGGCTGGACATCCGCGTCGACTCTCCGGAAAAGGCCCTGCCCGCGATCTTGGAAGCGGCGAACCGGTTGACCTGTCAGATTGAGTTTATTGACTATCATCGCCCTCGATTGGACGACGTGTTCGTCGCGCATACCGGCCGATCGATCCGGGAAGACGTGCCTAAACTGGAAGAGGATGTGTGAGTGCGAAGGTAGAAGTGCAGAGCTCAATATGAAAGAGTATTGGCAAGAAATCAGTGCCCTCACGATGCGGTGGGTTCGCCGGCTCAGTCGTGAGAAATTCAGCATGCTCTTCACGTTGGTTCAACCCATGCTGTTTTGGCTGATCTTTTTTGGAAACCTGTTTCAGCGGGCCGCGGATGCGCAGGTCACGCAAGCGCCGAACTATATCAGCTTTCTTGCAGCCGGGGTCGTGGTGATGACCGTTCTGAATAACGGCCTAGCCGGCGGGGTTGATCTCCTCTTCGACAAGGAAAACGGGTTTCTGGAACGGCTCATGTCCACTCCGATACACCGGTCGTCCGTCATTCTGAGCCGATTCATTTTTGTCATGACCATCACGTCCTTGCAAGTATTGGTGATCCTCGGCGTTGCCTGGTTGTTCGGGGTGAGCCCGGCCACAGGTATCGGTGGAGTGGCCGTCATCTTATTGATCGGGATGCTGTTCGGCGTCGGGCTGACCGCCATCTCGATGGCGATGGCGTTCTCGGTGAAGAGCCACGGAGATTTTTTCTCGGTGTTGGGCTTCTTGTCGCTTCCGATGATCTTTCTGAGTTCCGCGCTCGTGCCGTTGGTGGCCATGCCTGGTTGGATGGGGGTATTGGCGCGATTTAATCCCATGACCTGGGCTATTGACGCCGTGCGTCCGCTCATCCTGCAAGGGTGGGAGGAAGCATTGCCGCACGTAGGCATGGTGATCGTCGTCATGATGATATTCGACGCGATCTGTCTCTATGGCGGAGCGAAAGCCTTCCGCCGCGCGATGGGATAAGGAAAGGTTGTCTCGGTTGGGGATATCCATGCTCGTCAATGAGTCTGAGATTCGCGCGCTGATTCGGTTATTGAGGGACGAGAATGACCGGATCGTGAGGACGATCAGCGGACGCCTCATCGATTATGGTGACTCAGCCGTGCCGCTGCTGCAGGAAGCCGAAATGGAGCAACCCGACATGGCCAACCGGATTGCCACGATTCTTGAGGAAATCCGCGGCAGTCGCCTCGAGGATGAACTGCGTGATCTTGCCAAACGGCCGGATGAAGGGCTCGACCTCGAAAGCGGCGCTTTTCTATTGGCACGGTATGCCTATCCTTCGCTGGATGCAAGGCGGTACTCTCAACAGCTCGATGAGATGGGCCGGGAACTGCGAGGTCAGATTGGTTCCCGTGTGTCCGGGGAAGAAACCGTCAAAGCATTGAATCGGTATTTGTTTACGGAACAGGGATTTAAAGGAAATACCAAGAACTATTATGAATTGGACAACAGCTATCTCAATCGGGTCATCGATCGCCGAACAGGCATTCCGATCAGTCTGTCTGTCGTGTATCTGTTGATCGGCAAACGTCTCGGCCTGCCCGTGCACGGAATCGGCATGCCTGGCCATTTTTTGGTCAAGTACGAGGCCGAGAAGTACAAGATCTTCATCGATTGTTTCAATGGGGGCGCCCTGCTGACGGAAAAGAACTGCGCGCGATTTCTCACTGAGGCAGGCTATGGGTTCGAAGATCGATTTCTGCAAAGCAGCCCGACGCGCGCCATTTTGACCCGCATGTTAAAAAACTTGTTGGCTATCTACAACAAACTGGACGAACCGCTCAAGAAAATCCGCTTGGCACGGTTCACCGAGATTTTGGGATGTGAGCAACGGGAAGGTGGATTGTAGCTGGATGGTCAAACAGGCGGCCAAACCTTTCGTCGTCGTTCGTGCAACGACGTTTCTCGTGCGACTGTAATCACATCTTTCCTTTCACGAGATATGCTGCATGGTCCCGGAAGTGACGGGTGGCAGGTTTTCTCTTAGTTAATCAAGCCTAATCGTCAGGAGATCGCGACCCATCCGAATCCGTCCAGAAAAGTATTCTCCCGCCTGCCCACATACGTCATAACGTTCGGCAATCGGGTAAAAATGGGACAACACCAATTGATCTGTCCCGGACTCCCGGGCGACTTGTCCACACTGACCGGCATGCAGGTGCACCGGCCCCGGCTTGTTTGCCGGAAATGAACAATCGAGCACTGCCACATCTGTCTCCCCGCAGAGACGTATCAGATTTGGACAGACCTCCGTATCGCCCGAATAGGCCACTGTCCGGCCCTTGTATTCAATACGGTAACCAAGACAATGCAGCTGCGGCACATGACGCATCGTGCGCGGAGTGATGCGCGTTTGACCAAGCATGAAGCTTCGGTCTGCCACTTCCTTGATGCGGACTTGAAAGGGTGGAGAGTCGAAACCAGGAAAGGTCTTCATGATGACACGGAGAAGATGGGTGGCGCCGCAAGGACCAACAAGCGTCAGCGCCGGCCTGGTTCCTCCTTGGTGTTTGCAGTGGATGACAGCATCAAAGAAAAATGTGATGAAGTCCGAAAAATGATCTGCATGAAAGTGGGAAAAGAGAATGTGGGTGATCCGATGTCGATCGACTCCCGTCTTCATGAGATTGACCAGTGTGCGGGGTCCGAAATCCAGCAAGAAAATCTGATCGGTCTGGACAAGATATCCGGCCGCAGCACGGGTGGGATGCATGTTGGTGCCGGAACCCAGGATGGTGAAGGTCATCATGCCGGGGATTGCTCAAAACTTCGACGAATCCGCAGCAACAAGATGCGGAGCTGTTCCGCATCCTTCCGCGTCAATGCCTGCTCAAAGAACGGACGAATGAACGCCACGTGCGCCGCAAAGGTTTTGCGGTAGAGCTGATCTCCTTTGTCGGTCAAATTGATCCTAATACTGCGGCGATCATCGACCACCGACTCGCGGCGGATCAATCCCTTTGCCTCCAGGCGATCGAGCACGCCCGTGAGGGTGCCTTTGGTGACCAGAGTGGCTGCGGACAGCTCCGTACAGGTCATGCCATCGGTGTCTCCTAACGTGGCGATCACGTCGAATTGCGAGGGAGTCAGTTTCAACGAACGAACGTGGCGACTGTCCGTGCGCCAGAACGCGAGATAGGCTTCGACCAGGGGGCGAAGCACCTTCAGAATGGGATCATCTTTGAGCGCGGGAAGTTCCACGGGGATGGAGCAGCCTAGTCACTGGTCGCGCGACCTGTCAAGGCCATCGAGTCCCGTCCGTTGACGGAGGTCGAGCACGCGAAGAATAATGAGGTGCACGTGCGAGGAATAACAAGGCGCACGGCGTGAGGTTCACGACTTGTCGAAGAAGGCGAATCAGGTTGGTGAGCGCCGCCAAAGAGGGAAGGCGGCTGGGTAAGCGCCCGTGTCTTCGGTCTGGGGCGCCGGCGAGCGGTGGGCCGACGGTGAACGGCATGTCGTAAAGCCGCAGGCCTTTTTCAATCTCATCTTTATCGATGAAGCGATACATCGACGCGCCGCAGGACGGCCAGGTCAATCTCACGGCGGCACTACTTCTGGTGGCCGTTATCGTCACCGGCGTGTGGATTTGGAAGCGTTTGCCGTTGGCGACCCAGGACTACGTCACTGACCAGGCGATGCCCTTGGCATTGCTTGTGGGGATAACCATGATCGGCGTATGGTTTGTGATCCGATACATCCGCACGCGGCGCATGGCCCGACAAGAACGCAAACGGCTTGTCCGCGCGTTTACCCAGGCATCCTCCGTTGAAAAGCGTCTCGAGATTGCGTTCGCACTCATCGAAGCGAATCATTATCATCGCGAGGGGCTGGAGGAGATCGCGCCAGCGCTGCGAGACCTGTTTGCGGCCACGCTCACGCGCTCGCTCGGAGACAAGCAGCATCAGATTCGAGGCATGTCGGCGAGCCATCTGGGAGTGGTTGGCGATACGCAAGCGGTGCAATTGCTGTTGAGGGCACTGGAAGACGACCACGCCTATGTGCGGGCATGCGCCGCATTGGGTCTAGGCCGGTTGCGTGCATCCGAAGCGAAGGAGAGGCTGAAAGTCGTGAGTGTGGAGGATTGGGATCAGACTGTCAGGAGCAGGGCGCGCGAAGCAATGGAACGTATTCCCTAGGAAATCACGATGAGGGGAACGACCGCAGCCAACCGGCGAGGATCACGCCGTCCACTCAAGGACCAACAGCTCCGGGTCGCAATTCCATCGGATGGGAAGCGCGGACCAGCCCAATCCGCGATTGACGTACATGCGATGGCTGTTCTGCTCATACAGGCCGTGGAGTCTTCCATTGCAGCCGGGAGGCAGCCAGAATGTCGGAACCAACGGGATCTGCCATTGGCCGGCATGGCTGTGTCCGCAAAGGATGAGGTCGACGTGGTGTTGGTCATTCAATTGATCGAGGATACTGGGAGCATGGGCGAGTAGTAATGTAAATCGATTGGGCAGATGTGGAGGAATGCAGCGGAGATCCGCCCGGTGCAAGGAAGGATCATCGGTTCCGACAAGAGCCAGCTCTCCGGATGACAGCGGGATCATGGACGTCTGATTGATGAGTAAGCTGATCTTGTGCCGATCGAACAGGTCAGCGAACTCATCGACGCGGACACCGCTATAGTGATCGTGGTTGCCGAGAATGACAAACACAGGAGCTACTCGCCGCAATTGCGACAGGAAACGAATGAGATGAGGGAGCCCACTCCGAACATTCAACAGATCCCCCGTGATAAAGATCCAGTCCGGTCGCGCCCCTTCCACGGTCCGCACGATCTCATCATGGCGCGGGAGATAGCGATCCAGATGGAGGTCGCTCAATTGCACGGCCCGTCGTCCGGCCATGACCGGATGAGAGCAGGTGAGGTGAGACACCACCAGTCGCGAGAGGCCGAACTGAACATGCGGGATGAGATTGAAGAGGAAGTGAAAAGGACGGCTCAGCCAGTGCCCGATCCAAATCCGCGCCCATTCTTGCCAACGGACAATCCGGGCGATCATTTCATGAGTCTGTCCAGGTTGGCCTTGTCGCGGGATGTAAACCGGTAGCCTTGATCATACAGGGTGCCCATACTCTTCATCAATGCTTCCATGTGTCTCGTCGTGTGGATCGAATCGAAGGTGCCGGTGAGGGATTGGAGGTGGGCTGCCGTGCCTTGTGTCGTATCAACCGGCAGCTCCAGTGCATGTAGAATATCCTGCAGCTCGTTCATGCTGTATGTATTGTTGTCGTCCTTGTCCCCCACCAGCGCAAACTCATAGAATGTCAGACTGACCGACAAGGAACTCTGCGTCCGTTGAAAATCCTTGCGAACCGCGTCCAATCCCCCGGGATACTGAGTGTCACATTCGGATGAAGATTGAGTCAAGCGGTGGTGATGCTGACCGGGATTGTTCCATACAACCCCTTGGACGGGCGGAGGGGCTGGTTTCTGCCGCTGGCGGCGATAGAACCAATTCATGCACTGGCTGGCTTTCGAGAAAGCTATCTTGTCGGAGTCCGTCTGGCGCCGGATATGTTGTGTAAATTGAGCAAAGACGTCGAGGAAATCATGAGGAGTTGCGAAGGATCGTGACGCGGAGGCCGTAGCCGATAACACGACTGCCAGCAGGGCCAGTCTCAACGTACTGTAATGTGTGCGAACCATGGTGCGCTGATCTACCGGATGGGATGGGGCACTCGACGACAGTATAACATGGACACCGGCGGCAACACGTTCTTGTGAAACAATCTTTTCCTGAAGAATGAATCAACCGTATGAATTCGCACATGTTCCCGGCGAACAGTCAACCGTTTCTGACCTCCGGCGTGACCGGTATTGGCGGACGCATCAAGGTCAGCCCGGAAGATTTCCGGGTCGAAGAGCGGCCCTTGTACCTTCCCTGCGGGGATGGAGAACACCTGTACGTGCGGATCACCAAGCGCGGTTTGTCTACATCGGACCTGGTCTTGCGGTTGTCGTCAGTACTTGGTGTGAAGGCGAAAGGCATTGGTGTGGCCGGCTTGAAGGATGCGCAGGCGGTCACGACTCAAATGGTGTCTCTTCATGGGATCCCGGAGGACAGATTGTCGCGCATCCGGATCGACGAACAACTGCTGTCGATTGACCTCCTCGGGCGACACAGGAACCGGTTGCGGAAAGGTCATCATGCAGGCAACACGTTTCATGTGAAAGTGCGCGATGTCTCTTCTGATGCGGCAATCATTGTTCCCGAGCTGTTGAGGGAGCTACAGCGCCGTGGGATACCGAACTACTTCGGCCCCCAGCGGCAGGGGCGAGGTGGCATGAACTACCAGACAGGCGCCCAATTGTTGACCGACCCAGAACGACGGACCAGAATGGGAAAATCGCAACGTATCTGGTACCTGAATGCCTACCAATCGTACATTTTCAACCGACTCCTCGGCAGCCGCATTGACCGGATTGACTCTGTGTTGCTGGGTGACTGGGCGATGAAGCACGAGAACGGAGCCTGTTTCCAGGTGACCGACCCTACCATCGAGCAACCTCGTGCCGACCGATTCGAGATCAGCCCGACCGGAATCCTATTTGGATCACGTGCCCCATGGGCCTCGGGGGAGCCTGGTGCAATCGAACGTGCCGTCGTGTCGAACTGTGGGACGACACCGGAGAGCTTGAGCGAGGCCGGAGCAACATGCGGATTTCGCGGAGAACGACGGACATTCCGCATCAGATTGAGCAATTTGGGGTGGTCTCTCGATCAGGGTACCCTGTCCCTGTCCTTTTCCTTGCCTCCCGGCGCCTACGCGACGAGCGTTCTGCGCGAACTCATGAAAGGTCCTGAATAGTCCGATTCCACTCATCGACCCAGTGGTACAATAAACAAGGTGCCCACTGACGCGGGACGGGAGAAGGTGAACGAGGTCCTCCGCGACGTCGAGTGGGAAAGGCCGTACATCTGCTGGTAGCGCCACATGTCTTCCGCTCAAGAAACTGTTATTTTACAAGGCCATATCATTGATTCGCTGATTCTGGCCAAGGTGCTGGATGCCATTCTGATGATGGGCGGAACATTCGATCTCAAGGACATGCAAATCGGTGCCACTCGGGATCAGCCCTCGCGCGCGCGAATCCTCGTCCGAGCGCCTTCCGTCCCCCTTCTTGCGGAGATTATCCAAGCCATTCAACCTCATGGAGCATCGGTCGAACGAGAAGCCGATTGCGAATACCACCCCGCGCCTTCTGATGGCGTGTTGCCTGACGGGTTCTATTCCACTACCCATCTGCCCACACAAGTCCGCGTCGAGTCCGAGTGGATCGATGTTGCGGGGATTGAGATGGATGTCGCTATTTCCATTGATCCAATCAGGAACAGTGCGCAAGCCGTGCCGATGGGCGAGGTGAGGAAAGGAGAACTGATCGTGACCGGCCGGGAAGGCATTCGTGTCATCCCATTAGAACGGCCGCGAGAGCGAGATGTGTTCGGCTTCATGGAATCGCTCGTCTCGGCCGAACGGCCGCATCATCCGGTGATTGCAGATGTGGCGCGACGAATGGTGGCGATGCGCGAGGCGGAGCAACACAATCGGACAGGGACGAAGGTGTTGCTCGCAGGTGGACCAGCAATTATCCATGCCGGTGGCCGTGAAGCCCTGACCTGGTTGATCAATTCCGGTTTTATCCACGTGTTATTCTGCGGCAATGCGCTGGCCGCGCATGATTTGGAAGCCGCGCTGTACGGCACGTCATTGGGCTATGGTCTGACCGCCGGACGAACCGTTCCGCATGGCCACGAGCATCACCTGCGGACGATCAATCGTATCCGTGCACTAGGTGGAATTCAACAAGCAGTCCAAACGGGCCTGATCAAGTCCGGCATTATGGCCGCATGTGTGGAGAGAGGAGTCCATGTTGTGATGGCCGGAACAATACGTGACGATGGTCCACTTCCCGGTGTCATCACGGATTCGGTCGCGGCGCAGCGCGCAATGCGGGCGGCAATCCCCGAAGTGGGGCTTGCCCTGCTGGTCGCCTCGACGTTGCACGCGGTGGCGACCGGCAATCTTCTTCCCGCGACGGTGCCGACGGTGTGTGTCGACGTCAATCCGGCTGTGCCGACGAAACTGGCGGATCGAGGTAGCTTCCAAGCCGTCGGTCTTGTCATGGACGCGGCATCATTTCTGACAGAACTCGCGCGCGAGTTGGGCTGGTCTCGATGAGCCGCCTGTTGGTGTGCCCGCCCGATTACTTCGACATCGATTATGAAATCAATCCGTGGATGCATCGATCGAACGGGGTCTCGAAAGCCGTCGCGATGCGGCAGTGGCAAACTTTGATGCAGGTGCTGGAAGCGGACATAGGGGCGGGACTCGAACGGATACAACCGGTACCAGGTCTACCTGACTTGGTATTCACCGCCAATGCCGCGGCAATAGTGGGCAACCGAGCGGTCATGAGCCGCTTCCGCTATCCTGAGCGCCAACGCGAGGAAACGTACTTCGAACGCTGGTTTAATGACCATGGGTACGACATCTTGACCCTTGATCGTTCCTTGTATTTTGAAGGAGCCGGCGATTTGTTGGGCTTTCCCGATGAATGGTTCGGTGGCTATCGGCAACGGACGGATATCCGTGTCTTTCCGCGAATCAGTGAATGGTTTCAGCGCGAGATCATTCCACTCGAATTAATCGACCCTCGGTTTTATCACCTGGATACGTGCTTCTGCCCGCTGAGCGGTGGGGAGTTGTTGTACTTTCCGTTCGCGTTCGATCCGTACGGGCAACGGGTGATTGCTGAACGAATTATTCCGGAGCGGCGCCTTGTCGTCCCGGAGGTTGAAGCCTTGAAGTTTGCATGCAACGCAGTCTGTGTGGGGAAACATGTCGTTCTGCCGTCCGGTTGTGCGGAAACCATGCGTCTTCTCGAATCCCGAGGGTATCTCTCCCATCCCCTGCCACTCGATGAATTTATGAAATCGGGCGGCTCCGCCAAGTGCCTGACACTTGCCCTGGACCAAGTCGCCTGATCTCCTGAACTGCTGATTGTGAGGAACTTCATCCGATCGGCAGATTCCGAGATACAGCCCTACCGTTTGCGGAACAGGAACGACAGATAGAGACCCGCGATGGCAATCGTGGTCAACTCAATCGTCAAGAGTAGACGACTCACCATCGCATCAGGTTGCGGTGGATGGAGGATGAAATGGAGGCCGAGAAACTCCGGGGCGTGCGACGGCGGGGTTTCCCAGGGTGGAAACACCAAGGCGAGTATCAGAACCGCCACCATCGCATAGAGGACATTGATGTTAAGATCTCCGCTCTTTAGTCCCAGAGCCTCCAGGGGAGACCGTGAACCGGATGAGCGGTTCACGGGTTTCCCGCACTGGGTGCAGAAGCGGCTGATTTCGGGAAGTTGATACTGACAGGACGAACAGCGTTTCATGGATCCGTTTCACCGGTCACGTTGGCGTAGACTACCGCGATCTCAAAAAGAATGCCACTCACTGGACACGGGAAGGAACGAATGAGCGGAGGGGAGATGTTTCGTTAGAAGTGGTATCCGATACCGAAGGCAAGGAGATGCACGCTATAGGTGGCACGAAATCCGATCGGGGCGTCTGGGTTGTCATCCTGTGACGTATAGCCGATCCGTGCGAGATTGTATTTCCATTCGGTGAAGACGACCCATTGCCTGGTGACGAAATACTTGAGCCCGACTTGCGTGTTAAGTCCAATGGAGGTGCCGGACTGAGACAATCCTGATTGCGGATCCTTGATCTGGCCAAAGAACAGGCCCGGTCCTATCGCGGCGTAGGGTTGAAGCCGGTAATAGGGATACCGGATCAGAATGTTGGCGGGCGCCCACGTGAGCATACGATTGTGCAAGCCGAGAAACTCGCCTGATACTGCGCCGCCGGGACCGGAAATAGTAAGCGTACCCTGTTTGATGTGCGGGGTCGTGTAGAACAGCTCCGTTTCAATTCCCAGCCACCGAGCCTTCGTGAAATAATGCCCCAGCTTGATGCCTCCCATGAGTGAACTCTGGAGTTCCTGATTGGAAATGTGGAGCCCACCCAAGCCGTGTGATGTCAGATCCCCATCGGTGAGCTCCGATGCGAGTGTGACGCCGAATTGCCCGGCGAGATAAGACTCGGAGGCGACCGGATCGGGAACCAGGGTGAATCCCACAAGTATCGGGAGAATCCAGAGGGCGGCGCGAGGGAACAACAGGCCCATCAACATCCCAGATCGACTCCAGTGGATTTCATACGTTGATTGACCATCACCCAAAAGTATAGCACTTGGATTTCGACCCTCGAGGAGAAGCGGCAATTCGAGAATGCACGAAATGATGTGTGTCCTGTGAGCTCCGGGAGTCATCCGGGCGGTGCGACGCGAGAGAGGAACGACCTTAATTTGCATATGGATAGACGCACCAAGCGGCAAGCCCGATCCCATGGCCACGTACCACACAGCTGCCAGCCTGGAACATGCGCGATAGGCGTTCTGGTCCGTTGACACCTATCAAACGCGATTCCTATAATCGGTCCCACGCGCTCGGCTCCATTCGAGACGTTCCATCCGGCATACGCTACCCTGTCGATCGACATGTCGCTGCACACCGCCATTCATGCCATAGGAGTGATCGGCGCCGGAGCATGGGGGACTGCACTGGCCCGCCATTTGGCCGAGAAGGGATTGACCGTCACCCTTTGGGCGTATGAGCAGGAAGTGGTCGAAGCGATCCATTCCAAGCGCGAGAATAGTCTGTATCTTCCTTCCGTCCGACTCCCTGCGACCTTGACTGCAACCAA
Source organism: Nitrospiraceae bacterium (assembly GCA_040510255.1). Classification (GTDB taxonomy): domain Bacteria; phylum Nitrospirota; class Nitrospiria; order Nitrospirales; family Nitrospiraceae; genus DASSBQ01. The sequence continues at coordinate 23,596 of JBEVJJ010000254.1, forward strand.
TTCATTGGCCGAGGCCGTTCACTCCGTCGATGGCCTTGTCTTTGCCGTTCCTTCGCACGCCGCCCGTGCAGTGCTTCAGCAGATCCAGCCATTACTCCGTACGGCCGTCTCATTGGTGAGCGTGACCAAGGGCATTGAGGAGGAGAGTTTGAAGTTAATGACGCAGGTCATGGATGACATCCTGCCGCCGCAGATGCGGTCTCGCATCCTCGTACTGTCGGGGCCGAGTTTCGCGACGGAAGTGAGCCGTGGACAGCCCACCGCTCTGTGTCTGGCCGGTTCGCACACGGAATCAGTCAAGAGTTTGCAGCAGCTATTCATGGCCCCGACCTTCCGTGTCTACGGTGACGACGATGTGATCGGCGTGCAACTGGGCGGTGCATTGAAAAACGTGATGGCCTTGGCTGCCGGGGTGGTTGATGGATTGGATCTAGGAGCCAATGCCAGGGCCGCGCTCATCACCCGGGGTTTGGCTGAAATGATTCGGCTGGGAATGGCCATGGGGGCTGACCCGCGAACGTTTTACGGACTCTCCGGCGTTGGCGACTTGGTCCTCACCTGCACCGGGACATTGAGCCGCAATCACTCGGTGGGAATGCGTTTGGGAAAAGGGGAACGGCTGGAGGCGATTCTCAACAGCATGCATGCGGTGGCTGAAGGCGTGCGCACCGCCAAGGCGGCGTTGGGTCTCGCCCGACGATATCAGGTTGAGATGCCGATTGTGAGCGAAATAAACGACGTGCTTTTTGCGGACAAATCATGCCGCCAGGCCGTCGGGGATTTAATGGAGCGAGGCGCAAAGGAAGAGAAGAATCCTGCATGACGCCGGAACGTTTGATCGCTCTACTCCGACGCGTCCGATCCGGCTCTCTGAACGTCGAGGCCGCATTGCGGGAGTTGCGAACGCTGCCGTATGAAAACCTCGGTTTTGCGTCGTTGGACCATCATCGTACCATTCGCCAAGGTTTTCCTGAGGTTATTTTCTGTGAAGGAAAGACCGACGCCCAGGTCCTGACCATCGCCAAGACTCTTCTCCAGAAAAAAGGACCGTTGCTCGCCACACGGATCAACCCGCACACTGCCCGAGCCCTGTGCCGGTTGAATAGACGCGCGCGTTATCATGACACGGCGCGAATGGTTGCCGTGCAACCCTCCAAGCACATACGCCGGGGACACGTGTTGATCGTCACCGCCGGGACCGCCGACATTCCTGTGGCCGAGGAAGCCAAAGTGACGGCTGAAGTCATGGGCAGTCACGTGGATACCCTCTATGACGTTGGCGTGGCGGGTCTTCACCGATTGCTCGGCCAACAGGAACGTCTGTATCAGGCCCGTGTGGTTGTGGTGGTGGCAGGGATGGATGGGGTGCTTCCGAGTGTCGTCGGAGGCTTGGTTCGGCAGCCGGTCGTTGCCGTTCCTACAAGCCGGGGCTATGGCGCGAGCTTCGGAGGGCTGGCGGCGCTCTTAACGATGTTGAATTCCTGTGCGGCCGGAGTCGGTGTGATGAACATCGATAACGGCTTTGGCGCCGGGTGTCTTGCCCATCGTATCAATATGGTGAAGAATCAGGAAGAGTGAAGCCACGACGGCTGGCGATTACTTGATGACGAACGTTCCCCGCTTCGGCCACGAGAGCATCTGCGTTTTTTGGCCCTTCTCGCCGTTACTCAACAGCTTTGCACGGACCTGATAGTCATAAGATCCACGAGGGGCGACTTGCTTATTATGGTCCAGGCCGTCCCAGGAGAGCTGGATACGGACATGTTTTGGTTGCAGGTCTCCCTTGGCATCGGTTCCGCCGGTGATGATGGCGGGGGTGTGGGAATTCAAAGGCTGCCGATTCGAGAGGAAACGTAACGAAGTCATGGACGAAGAGGTCAGGAGCGATGAAACCTCGAGCATCAATGCATCGTCCGCTTCCTTCGGCAATTGGACGATCATGGTGAACTCCAGCGGACCACGATCGGGCGAATAAGGAATGGGCGATATCTTGAGCTCGATGATCTTGAGTTCAGGCTCGGGACGAGGAGCGGGCTTCTGTTTTGCTTTCGCGTCGGCGTGCAGAGTTCCAATGAGAAGCATGCACAATGAAAACACAATCCCTACGGCGATGGGTCGGCGCGTCCATGTCCAGACGATGTGATGGGGGAGCATCGCTTGCGAGGGCGTCATTAGCAATCAGTCTGCATCCGCCGGATTCGTTTCCGTCTCTCACGGGGATAACATAGCTTCGGAAAACTGTCAATCAAGCAGCGTGTCATTGCCGTGCGATGGGACGTTGGGTAAGATGCGAGGTATTCCCACGGCAAGCATCGAGGACGTTCACGTGACCCCACATCTTCAGCGACATCTGCATTGTGACTGCTTCTCCGGAATCAGCGGTGACATGATGCTGGGCGCGCTGATCGACGCGGGACTCCCGTTCAAAGATCTCGTGCGGGCGATGCATGGACTACGGCTTGATGGATTCCGGTTGGTTAAAAAATCCGTGATGCGAGGAGCTCTCCACGCCACTAAAGTCGATGTTCTGATTCAGAAGGAAGTGCGGGTGCCGCTCCCCTCACGACAGATTGCGCGCATCATTGCGAGGAGCGGATTGCCTGCGGTCGTGAAGGATCGTTCCCAGGCAGTGTTTGAAGCGCTGGCAAGAGCGGAAGGATCAGCCCATCGGGTGCATCCGGCCCATGTACACTTTCACGAAGTCGGATTAATCGATTCCGTCGTCGATGTGGTCGGCAGCGTCTGGGGCATGCACGCGCTGAACATTGGGACGGTGACGTCATCACCGGTCAATGTGGGGGCTGGTACCGTCCAGTCTGCCCATGGCCTGCTGCCTGTGCCGGGGCCTGCAGTGGCCTCGCTGAGTCAGGGCATTCAGGTGTATAGCCATGGTCCGGCGAAAGAACTTGCGACTCCGACCGGTGTGGCCCTTCTGCGGACAATATCCACTGGCTTTGGTCCCATGCCGCTCATGCGGCAGCATGCGGTGGGTTATGGAGCCGGGACGGCCACCTTTGCAGATTGGCCCAATGTGCTCAGGGTGTTCATCGGTGAGCGCGACGTGAAGACTGCAAGTGATGTTGATTCAATCGAGCAGCTCGAAAGCAATATCGACGATCTTTCGCCACAGGCCTATGAATCGGTAATGGACCGTCTATTTGCGGCTGGCGCGGTGGACGTCACCTTGACCCCGGTAATCATGAAGCGAGGCCGTCCCGGCGTCGTGATCACGACATTGGTCCATGCGGAGAACACGGAGGCGGCGCTCTCCGTGTTGTTTCG
>JBEVJJ010000255.1:0-8649 GCA_040510255.1 Nitrospiraceae bacterium
CAACCATCAGCAGCCATTATGCAGATCCAACAGACAGGATTGTTCACCCAGTTCTGAATCAACGCGGTCTTTACGCGCTGCGGTGAACTCATTCCAGCCGCCCGACATCGATGCAATCGCAACGACAACATTCCCCTTCGGTCGCCCGTGCCACATCCTCGCTTCACTTTCCCTTGTACCTATCCTCCTTCAGCCTGTTCATCCTTGAACAGCATGACCCTGACGATCACGAATACAATGGTCCCCCCACAATGCGCCGCTAGATCGGGCGCCGATCGGAAAGGTCATAGAACTTCTTCACGCACTCCACGACATAGCCTGCCTGATCGTCCGAGAGTTCAGCATAGACGGGTATGGACAACACTTCCTCCGCCGCACGTTCACACACGGGAAATGCGCCCTTCTGATAGCCGAGGTCTTGATAACAATTCTGCAAATGCATCGGAAGCGGATAGTAGACCTCGGTCCCGATTCCCTTGTCTTTCAGGTACACACGCAGCTCGTCCCGTTTGGGAACGCGGATGGTGTATTGATTGTAAACATGAGTACTCTCGGAACCGACTTTCGGCAGGATCACGCGATCCAGAAGATTCGCCTGTCTGAAGAGTTGGTCATAACGAGACGCATTCCGGCGACGACCTGCCGCCCATTGATCAAGATACTTCAGTTTGACGAGGAGGATGGCAGCCTGCAGCGAATCAAGTCGGCTGTTAATGCCGATGGCCTCGTGCAAATAACGGACGCGGCTGCCATGCACCCGCAGCATCGCGATGGTATCAGCCAACGCCTGGTTATTGGTCGTCGCCATTCCCCCATCGCCAAATCCACCGAGATTTTTCGAGGGAAAGAAACTGAAGCACGCGATATCTCCCCACGCTCCTGCATGCGTGCGATTGCGCGATGCTCCGATCGCCTGGCAGGCATCTTCCACCACGCCAATCTTGCGTTGTCGCGCGACTTGATTGATGTGCTCCATTTCTGCGCAGAGGCCGAAAAGGTGAACGGGGATGATCACCTTGGTGCGCGGAGTGATTGCCCGTTCGATCAGAGCTGGATCCATATTGAACGTATCAGGCTTGATATCGATGAAGACAGGTTTAGCGCCGAGTCGTGAGATAGCCCCGGCGGTTGCAAAGAACGTAAACGGTACCGTGATCACCTCGTCTCCCGCCTTCACCCCCAGTGCCATGAGCGCCAGCAGTAATGCGTCGCTTCCGGACGCCACCCCCACCGCCGCCCTGCTGCCCACATAGGACGCGATGGCCTGTTCCAGAGCGACAACGCGCGGCCCGAGAATGAAGCCTTGCTTATCACAGGTGGCTTCGATCGCAGCGAGGATTTCTGTTCGAATCGTCTGATATTGCGCTTTGAGGTCAAGCAAGGGAATGTTCATTGAACTGGCTCCATGTATGAGGTGAAATATTCGCGTTCGGCCCGTTTACGTCCAGCAGGGCCATCAATCATGGCAGGTAGAAATGACCTGCTCGCTAGGACTGCCTCTTCTGGATTGCCGTCATCTCTTCGCCGTCCATCGGGAGCGCCGTGGGACGCACAGGCCGCATATTATGCGGCAATGCCGCGAGCAACCGTTCATATTCTTGCTCTTGCTGAGACACCATGTGATGAATGTCGAATTCCTCCGGAATGCCAGTGGCAGCCCGCTGCGCGATTGCGACTCTGAGGTTGGCGTTATTGAGAAGTTTTAACACACGGTCTGCAATACCCGATACATTGCCGGGTTCCACGAGATAGCCATGATCGCCGTCACGGATGACTTCCTCCGCCCCATCGACGCGCGTCCCGACCACTGGGATGCCGCTGGCCCGCGCTTCCAAGTAGACTCGTGGGAGGCCTTCCCACAGTGAGGTCAAGACAAACACATCCAGGCAACGCAATATCTCTAATGCATCGCGACGCCAACCCAGCAGCTGCAGCGAATCGTTGAGGCCCAGTCGAGACACTTCCTTTTCCACGGTCGGACGCAAGTCTCCGTCGCCGATGAACACAAACCCCACGTCCGGGCGAGTCGCATGTACCAGGGCCGCTGCACGAATGAAATCCAATGGGGCCTTCTGCATTTTCATCGGCGCGATCATCCCGACCAGGGATCGAACCGGATCGAAGCCAAGTGCTCGCTTCTTTGCACGGGTATCCACCGCCATGTGCCGGATGGTAGTGAGGTCTACTCCGCTGCGAATGATGACGCACCGATCGCTCTCAAAGACTCGTCGTGCCACTCCCTCCAAACGATTGGCTTCAGATACAGCAAAAAAGCGTGTCGTGACGCGGCCGATCAGTCGCTCTACCGTCACGAGCATCCATCGATGGAGAGTCTGCTGATATCGCGTGAATCCGAAGCCATGAATGGTATGAATGACGATGGGCACCCCTGCCAACCGGGCCGCCAGCCGCCCGATAATACCGGCTTTCGAACTATGTGTATGGACAATGTGGGGCTTGAGCCGGTTGAGTAGCCGTGTCAGATCACGGAGCGCCAGCACGTCTTTCAGCGGGCTGATCTCGCGGACTAGGGACGGCACGCGGTAGAAGTGTTCTCCGAGGAGGCCTTGCGCCTCCCTATCCAGAATGCCGGACTCACCGCTGACCAACATCGGCCGGTACCGCTTTCTATCGAGATGGGAGACGGTAAAGAGCGTGTTCTGTTGTGCTCCACCCAGTTCCAACTTGGTAATAATATGGCAGACCGAGGGGATTGTCACCTAGGCGGCCGCCTGTTGTGTCCGCAGCATTTCCGCAAGGCCCTTCCCTTGCGAGATGGCATCCTCCATCGACGTGTGTTCCCATAAGCCATACCGACCGATTGAATAAATGCCGCGGCGCCTCAATTCAGCAAGAATCTGTGGTACGACGCGCGCCCGGTGCTGGTCGTACAGCACATAGGCATAATAGATATTTTTCACATCTGCAACGACAATCTCGTCATCCCGTCGCAAGATGCCGGCTTGTTCCAGTCCCATGCGGACCCGTTCAATCAGCCGATCAGGAGGAATGTCTTCGTCCGGCAGATGAGATATTTCTACATAGAGCGAACTGCAGCCTGGGCGTCCTAACTCCGGTGAAAAGTTCGTGGGAAATCCGGCCCGGTAGAATGGGTAGTCCTTTTCGGGAAAATAAATCCAATGCTTGTCGGAGATCCGTTCACGACCGATACCAAGATTGACACTATAGACCGAAACCCATCGTAGGCCGGCCGCGGCTTCGCGGATGGAGGGAGGCAGATCAGGACAGCGCCGGACAAGCTCCGGCAATGGAATCGTCGAGACCAACTCATCATAGGCTTCAGTGTGTTGCCCGTTGCATCCCACACGAAACACGGCCCTACGATGGGTCGTATCGATCTCCAGAAGTTCGTGGTTATAGACCATATCACGAATGGATGGAAGGAACGCCTGCGGCAATACTTGAATCCCACCCTTCGCCGGGTAGAGAAAAGAAGGATTGTAGCCGAACGCTTTGTCCTTGATCCCCAACGCTCCGCTTACCACATCCCTCAGCTCAGGTTTGGGGACCAGCCATGACACCCAATCCGCCGTCAGCTCGTCCAACGGTACCTGCCAGAGTTTCTCGTTGAATGGAATCATGAAGTGTTTGGCAATACCCTCCCCTAAACTGTCGAGGATCCAGTCCTTGAATGAACGGATCTGATTCGATTGTCCTGCCACGGGCTTGGTGAGGGTCTCGATAAACCCAAGGAGACAGTCTCTCACCACTTCCGGTGGCAATCCGTAGGTATTCACCTGGAACGGATACTCTGTATAGGTCTGGTGCGAGTAGACGTAGGATCGGCGTATGTGTTTTGCCAATTGCGTCGGCAGAAGACTTTCGACAAGGGCTTTGATCGGCGCTTGCCGGAAATGTAGAAGATGCCCGGTGTAATCAAACGTGAAGCCGTTTTTCTGATACGACCGGCAGAGCCCACCAGCCTCAGGTTCCTTTTCCAGGATCCGACAGGGTAAGCCTTGCAAGTGGTGCGCAGTGCTCAGGCCGGCCAGTCCTGCGCCAACAATGAGGATCATGAGGGCATCGTCCTTTCCAATCGTCGCCCATGCAGGGTTTCATGTGACAGCGACGGTGAACCGTGGCCTACCTTCACCCGTGCCAATCCCACCGCCACGAGTCCCAGGACGGCGATCGTCAGGCCGCTCAGGACGAGAGCCAGGTCCTGGGGAACCGACATGACCAGCAATCCTACGACGCCCAAACCAGCAGAACCGACATAACTGATGACAACGACTTGGCGAACCGACAATCCCCAATGACGCAGGCGAATCGCCATGTGATCGGGGCTTCCCAGAAAAATCGGGAGTCCGCGGAGAAAGCGAATGTACATGACAAACAACGTGTCAAAAATCGGCATGCCCAGAATCAAGACGGGTGTCAGGAGAGAGATCGAATGCCCTTCCGTGTACTTGCCGATCATCGAAAGACTCCCCAGCATCAACCCGACGAACATCGCGCCGGCATCACCCATATAAATCGAGGCCGGACTCCAGTTGTAGCGGAGAAATCCCAGCAAACTTCCGATCAATGCGACCAGCATGAAGGTAATCGTCTGATCACCGTTCAATACGGCTACGATGCATAAGAATATCGCGCTGATGACTCCGACACCGGCGGCCAGACCGTCCATGATATCCAGGAGGTTGAGCGCATTGATCATTCCCACCATCCAAAAGATGGTCAGCCCGATGTCGATCCACTCGGGTAACGAGGCAATCTCGATTCGAATTCCGCTCTTGATCAGAATAAAGACGGCGAGGAGCTGCCCCAACAGTTTGATGCCCGGTGTGAGGACACCGAAGTCGTCAATAAGTCCCAACATCATCACCAATGTCCCGGCCAGCACAATGCCCAGCACGTCATGCCGAAACTCGAACGTAAACGCGAGACTGATCAGGAAAGCGAGGTAGATCGCCAGACCGCCGAGATAGGGCACAGGCGCACGCTGATGCTTTAGCCGGCCGTCTGGACAGTCAACGATGCCGAACTTCAACGCGGCACGACGAGCGATCGGCACGCCGTAGAGCGACAGAGTGAAGGCCAGCATCAATGTCAGGATGAGCAAAATCATGGTTTGGTCATCGAAATATCGATCGGTTCTGTGTCCTGGAGACCGGGTGCGTTCTTCGATCGACTCGCATCTACCAGCGCATACAGATATCGTAAATGCTGCCTATATCCAGTCTCCGAATGACGCTCCATGACCCGTTGTCGTGCCTGTTCGCCCAGATGCCGGCAGCGGTCAGGGCTCAGAAGCAAGGCGATGACTGCGTTCGCGATATCGGAGGCCGAGCTCCTTATGCGCACGCCGGTCTCTTGGTCCACCAATCTCCACGTACACCCAGTATCCGTGGCTACCGAGGCCATACCGGATGCCATCGCCTCCAGCAACACCTGGGACGGATAGTTGTCCCGACGTTGGAGCGACACAAAGACACTGGCACGGGCGAGGATCGGAGCCAGATCTTCAACGAACCCCGTCGTGACAACCTCCGTCAATCCCCCGCGCGCCACCCCCTGCCGGACAGATTCCTTGAGCGGACCGTCGCCGAAGATGAAGAACCGAGCATCGGGAATCGCCTTCTGAATCGCGGGCACCGCCTCCAGAAACAGGAGTGGATTCTTTTCTTCGACCAAGCGTCCAGCAAAGACCACCCAAGGCTCCTTGGGATAAGACGGGTGGAATCGAGTCACATCTACAACGCTGCCCGTTGAAGCTGCGATCTTTGACGGTTCGATGCCCTCGTGAGCAAGGGATACTCCGATCTCCTCAGTCAGGGCATCGACCGCATGGCTCCTTGAGATCGCCGCGCGAAAAAGCGCCAATGCCCGCTGCGATCCGACATGACCGGCTAGATTTGGATCCGTCACCGAGACGATGTAGCGATGGTTTCTCCGCATAACCATGAGCGGCAGAGCCACGTAGGCCCCTCCTAGAACGACATGGAACAGGCGAGGAGTGCTCAATCCATAACGGATCAAGAGCCGGCACGCCATGACGAGATAGTCGAGCTTGCGAACCCAAAAGCGAGTCCTGTCCCCGGCCCAGGGAAGGCATTGCGCTAACCGGCAGAATGGTTCGGTCCAACGAATAACATGTCTCGATTGGGCAGGAACAAGCCCTCCCGATACCAGTCTAGTCCAAAGTCCCTGATTGATCACGAAAACAGTGTCTTTTTCATCGGAGGCGAGACGAGCAAAGAGCCGGCCCAGCCGGCGCTCGGTTCCACCGACTCCGCTGTTATTGATGAGAACTAGGACGCGCCGCATGGTTTTGGTCCAGAAACCGACGACACCACAACTCGATATTCAACCACCGCCACAGAGTCGAGCCGAGACCTGTCCTTCCCGAGAAATGAGCATCCAGCGTCCGCCGTGCTCCTTCGATTCTGAGGTACCCCCTGTCTCTTGTACGGGAATCAGCGAGGCAATCTTCGATGACGGGCCGCAATCCATCACGAAACCATTTGTCCTCCGGGGTGGCAAACCCGATTTTGTCGGCACGCCATTGCACCGCCGGCGGCAAGATCCCTTCCATCGCTTCACGAAGCAACACCTTGGTCCATCCGTCACGCAGCTTCCAACTGTCATCCAGCCGGAATAGAAACTCGACCAGGCGATAGTCGAGAAAAGGCAGTCGCGCTTCCACTCCGAACGCCATAGAATTCCGGTCTTCCGAATGCAGGAGCGCTCGGAGACCATTCCTGGTGAGCAGCCTCTGTTGCATGCCAAGGAAGGCCGAACCATTGGCGCTATCGGGATCTTCAATGGACCGCCACTGGTGGGCGAATTCCCTATTCATCCATCGGCCGTTGCTGCTCCACACCCTTCGCACGGCATGGACGAGAGAGGGGGGAAGAAGTCCTCTTCCAAAATTCGCAAACGCCTGAATTGGTATGGCGCCGTGGCGCCATCGATAGGCCTGCGCCTCGTGCAACAAACGGGTCCAACGGCCCGCACGCGCTAGATCCGCGAAGTAAGCTCCGAAAAACGCGTGGTAGCCGCCGAGAAGCTCGTCGGCTCCCTGTCCATCTAGCAGCACCTTGACTCCGCACTCCGAAGCCAGTCGCATGACGGTCCATTGCGCGAAACTGCTGGTTGATCCAAATGGTTCATCCTGTTGCCACACGAGACGATCCAGTACCTCCGCGAGCTCCTTGGGATCAGGAAATGTATAGTGGGCATCGATGGAACAAGATCGAGTCACTTCATGCATGAATCGTCGCTCGTCGTATGGGTCTTCATTAAAGCAAGCCGAAAACGTTTTGGGTTTGTTCCCGAGCGCGTGCGTGCCCCTGTCGCTCGCTCGGGCAAGAAGGTCGTTTGTCACGCAGACGATCGCCGACGAATCCAGTCCGCCGCTCAAACAACTCCCCACGGCGACATCGCTCCGTAGGCGGATCCGCACCGCGTCAGAGAACAGCATGCGAAAATGATCCCGCACTGCGTCAGCGGATGTCGATTTATCGGAAGGGACTGTGGAGACGTCCCAGTACCGCCGTTTCTGCAATCTCCCCTCATGAATGCTGAGATAATGGGCCGGTTCCAATTGCCGGATTTGCTCGACAAATGTCTGGTCATTAAAATCCAGCCGCCCCCCATCAAGATAGGCATAGACAACGCGCTGATTGGCAACTGGATTGGGCACGAGGGGCAACAGCCCTTTGAGTTCCGAGGCAAACCCAAAGCACTGCCCATCCCAAACGTAGTAAAGCGGCTTTTCTCCCAGCCGGTCACGAGCACAGATCAGCTCGCGCCGCTCCCTGTCCCACAGCGCGAACGCGAACATGCCGTTGAGCTTCATCAAACAATCGATCCCCCACTGGTGATACGCGGCGAGCAGAACTTCAGTATCGGACTCCGATCGAAATGCATGACCGAGGGTGCGCAGCTCTGCGCGCAACTCGACGAAGTTATAGATCTCTCCGTTGTACGTCACCCAGTGCCGGCCATCCGCCCCAGCCATCGGCTGGCAACCGGCCTGAGTCAAATCGAGAATGGCCAAGCGCCGGTGCCCCAGTCCGATAGAGTAGCGGTCATCGTGAAGCCCGTCATCGGACGAGAGCGGCCCCATCACCAGCCGTGCCGGTCGGGGGTGCCGGTGCGAGAGGAACACATACCCTTCTCCATCCGGTCCGCGATGAGCCTGAGTAGCAATCATGGCCTCCAGTACATAGGGATCGACTCCGCGCTCTGAGGACACAACCATACCGGCTATTGCGCACATGACCGAGCACCCTCCTCGATCCTTCCGATCGACTTGACCAACCCTCTGTAGAGCCCTTCCATCTTGCCCATTTCTTTCTGTTGGTCACCGACCGATTCCATCAGGCCCCTGTTTGTGACGAGGCATTGTGCCCGGAACGCATCATCCTGCAATACTTCGACCAGTACATCGGCCAAGACCGACGCATCAAGGACAGCACGCCGCCCGTTGATCCGGTCTTGCACAAGCTCGTCGTATTGGGGCAGTTGGTTCAACACGGGCGTGGCCCCACAGGCCATGGCTTCCAACAGAGAATTCGGCAGGCCGTCGGAAGCAGGCGTCATGGTGACCGCTGTAGCCAGGTTGAACCAGAGAGGCATCTCCTGATGCGACACATCACCTACAAATCGAATCGACTCGAG
>JBEVJJ010000256.1:0-3488 GCA_040510255.1 Nitrospiraceae bacterium
CCAGATCGAGGCTGCGCCCGACGTTATAGGCAAAGAGGACATAACACGTACCCCTGTCGACAGTCAGAAGCGGGCTGTGCTGCATGTTCATGGGCTTCTCGACAGCGGCCGTGGGTCATGGCACAGGCGTGAACGCATGTCCGGTCGCAATGAGGCTCACTCTGCGATGGGATGTCGGTGATGACCGATTCGTTTCCATCCGCTTATGGGTCCGAGACCTCATGCAAAGGTGATTGCGGCTTATACCCAGGTGCGGACGAGTGTCGCCGGACGGTCGAGGATCGCCTTGTTGCCGGCAGCCTGTTCCCGTCACTGGTGACGACTGTAAGGAGAGAGGGCCGAGGCATGTGTTACGAACTGGTTAAGGTTTGTACAATTTATGGGGAACTGACCGACGTCGAACCTGGGACACGATACCTGCGTGTGCTTCCGGCTCGAGTCGTTAGCTTCTCTTCTGCTGCAGCCCCTCAGCGTATCTGCGATGCAATTTGACCTGTGCCACACGTTTCTTGCGCATGCGGATGTTGAGCATTTCGACACCCACCGAAAACGCCATGGCAAAATAGATGTAGCCCTTTGGGACATGCACGTCGAACCCTTCCATGATGAGGGTCACCCCCACGAGAAGGAGAAAGGCCAAGGCCAGAATTTTGATCGTCGGATGCTCATCGACAAAATCGCCGATGCTCTTGGCCGCCATCAACATCACGACCACGGCCAGAATGATGGCGATCGCCATCACCGACACCTGCTCGACCAGCCCGACAGCCGTGATGACCGAATCCAGTGAAAAGACGATGTCCAACAACGCAATTTGGAGCAAGACCATTCTCATTGTGGCCGCTGCACCCGTGTCGTCGTTTGCGTCGTCGCCTTCCAGACTGTTATGGATTTCATGTGTGGCCTTGGCCAGAAGGAACAGGCCGCCCCCGATCAAAATGAGATCGCGACCCGAAATCGCCTGGCTGAACACCGTAAACCAGGGGTTGGTGAGTCCCATCACCCAGGAAATCGAAAACAACAACGCCAGGCGGGCGACCATCGCAAGGCTGAGCCCCATCTTTCTCGCGAAGGTGCGCTGCTTCTCGGGCAGTCTGCCGACAAGGATGGAAACAAAGATAATATTATCGATTCCGAGGACAATTTCGAGCGCGGTTAAGGTCCCTAACGCAATCCAGGCTTGAGGATTTGCCAGCCATTCAAACATGAGCGTCTCCCATACGTAAGGTGAGCATCGCAACTCGGACCGAGGCATCAAACGAACTTATGGCGGGCGAGTGTAACCTCACGCGAGAGGGAGCGCAATCCGGTCTTGTGCCCTGTATCGCTCGTCAGATGTCCGGAATTCTCGACGACGTGTCGATGGATTGTCAGGAACTGGATCCCGTCCTTGGTTTCACCGACCTGACACGAGCCTATGCTATAGCCCCATATGCGCATTGCTGAAAGGATTCCTCCGTTGACGTCATCTGGTACATAGGACAGAGTGCCACGGCTGCCTCGGAAATCGGGGCTGGACATCTATCTACCCGGAGGTGTGTATGAGCAGATTCAACGGTCCGTTTCCCTCATCCGTCAGGCTGATCATGGCCGGTATCCTCTGGTGCATCGCATCGGCGGTGTACGCGGCAGATACTCCTCTTTCGCTTCCCCTGTCCAAGATTGTGCTGTACTCGAGTGGCGTGGGGTATTTCCAGCACGACGGCACCGTTCAAGACCGTGCGAAACTGGATCTCCGGTTCAACGTCAACCAGATCAACGATCTGCTCAAGAGTCTGGTCCTTCAAGATTTCGGCGGCGGACACGTGGCATCTGTCTCGTACAGTTCACGCGATCCGATCTCCAAAACGCTCGGGAGCCTCGGCATCAATTTAAACGGCAATCCGTCGCTCGGGCAATTGCTGACGCAGGTGCGTGGGGAAGCGGTCGAATTGGCCTCCCCCAATGCCATCGCCGGCACGTTGATCGGGATCGAGAAGAAGCAGGAGGTCGTGCAGGATGGGCCGCAGCGCCGCGTGGTCGAGACTGAATATATCAACCTGCTGACGGACGATGGGTTCCGATCGATTCCTCTCCCGACCATTCAGCGGGTCAAACTGCTCAATGTCGAGCTGAACCGGGAACTTCAGACTGCTCTGGCGGTGCTCGCGACGAATCACGATACCCAGAAAAAGACGCTTTCCATTGCGTTTGAGGGCACGGGCAGTCGCCAGGCGCGGGTGGCGTACCTCACTGAAACGCCGGTCTGGAAAACGTCGTACCGGCTGGTGCTGGATGACACACGTCCGTCGTTTCTCCAAGGGTGGGCGATTGTCGAGAATACGAGTGAGCACGACTGGACGAATGTAGATCTGTCACTCGTCTCAGGACGACCCATTTCGTTTATCATGGATCTCTACCAGCCGCTCTATAACCCCCGTCCAATGGTCGAACCGGATCTGTATGCGTCGCTGCGCCCGCAAGTATATGGCGAGGCGATGGACCAGACGGCAGGCGCCGGGGCTAAGAATGAAGGGGACAAAGAGAGTGTGGCGAAGGACGGCAGACGCCGGCTCGAATCGAAGAAGTCGATGCGGCTTGCTCCTGCTCCATCGATGGGGGCTGCGATGGCCGACGAAGCACGGTCGATGGCGCTTCAGGAAGGAGTCGTGCCGGCTGCCGCTGGACAGGAAACAGGCGAGTTGTTCGAGTACCGGATGGCGTCACCGGTCTCGCTTATCAAACAGCACTCGGCCCTGTTTCCGATCCTGGGGCAAGAGATTCAAGGCCACAAGGTGTCCATCTACAATCAGTTTGTCAACGCTAGGCACCCGCTCCATGGTTATCGATTGAAAAATTCCTCGCCCCTGTACCTGATGCAGGGTCCGATCACCGTGTTCGATGGCGGCGCCTATGCAGGTGATGCCAGGATCGAGGATCTTGCGCCTGGCCAGGAACGGCTCATCAGCTATGCCCTGGATCTGAGAACGGAAGTGGAGCCCAAAGATGAAGGAGACGCGCAGGAACTCGTGACTGTCGCCATCAGGAAGGGCACCTTGTGGGTTACGCGTCGAATGGTCGAGGATCGGACGTACTACATCAAGAATCGTGATCAGAAAACAAAGACCGTGTTGATTGAACACTCCTATCGTGCAGACTGGAAATTGGTGGAGCCGAAGGAACCGACGGAACGAACGCGCGATCTCTACCGTTTCGCCGTCTCGGTCGAGGCCGGGAAGAGCGCGTCGCTGCGGGTCAAAGAATCATTGCCCGTGCAGGAATCCGTCCAACTGATGGATGGCGGCCTGAACCAGATCGTCATGTACCTCCAAGCCAAGGAAGTCAGCTCGACAGTGAAAGAGGCATTGCAAAAGGTCGTCGCGTGGAGAAACAAGCTGGAGGAAACCAGAAACCAGCGAACCAGACAGGAACAACGGATCGCGGAGATCACCAGCGAGCATGGTCGTATTCGCGAAAACATGCAGCGGTTGCAGCAGACCTCCGAGTTG
>JBEVJJ010000257.1:0-12294 GCA_040510255.1 Nitrospiraceae bacterium
TCCATCGTGACGCTGCGGAACCCGTGGGCAAAGAAGTGTCGCCTGGCGGACGCGATAATGCGTTGCGTGGCGGTCGGGTTGATGGATTGCGTGCGGGGTGATTTCGGCATGTGGATACACCTCGGAAACCAAAATAGTACTACCAGTTTCCAGTCCGTGGCAAGTCGTGCGGAAGTCTTGTAGGAATCGGCAGATTCTGCCGGCGTTGCGTTTCTCTTCTCTTGTTGACCGCATGCGCAACGAATATCGAAGCCGATTCGTGAAACAGAGGTGCCGCTTGCGAGATTCGAGACGAGCCTGAGGGCATCGCGATCGGATGAGCTTCTAAAGCCCCGCCAGCTCAGGTGAAGCCCTACAACTGTGGAATCGGCGGCCGAGTCGGGGGCACGGGATGGGGATCCGGCGAAGGCAACGGCGGCTGTGGAGAGGGGAAGGGGTCTGGGTCCGGCGGCAATGGTCCGGGATCCGGGTCAGGATTCGGCTTCGGCCAAGCGACACCGACAGGCGTCATCGAGTGATGATCGTTCGACAAAGAACTCTGGATATACCAGGCCACGGGTCATTTCTCCTTCGGCTTGTTGCAACGGCCACGCATGCCCTCGCCTCTCACATATCAGTATCGTTGACCCGAGGAGCATAGACAATGCGGGTGATGCCCTAGTCATGGCTAGGGTCCTTCCCAGGGGCGCGTTCGCTGGCCGTCTCTTATACTCAGACCTCGACGGATGGGCTGGCGTTGCGCCTAAAGGAGGCCACCTATGAAGATCTCACTGGTTCCCTTGCCTCTGTCGCTCTGTATCCTGTCGTTGTTCGCGAGTGCAGCCCAAGCCCTCATGTTCGAAGGAGTCGGGGGGATGAAGCCGCCGCAACCGTCATACCTTTTCAGCACCCAACCCGAGATCGGCCGCGCGGTGGAAGGGGAAGTGCTGCGCATTGACGGAAATGACGTTCTGGTGTCGGATCAAAGCGGGAATGAAATTCGTTTGCGGGTGGATACCTCAACGGTGAAGATCGGCGCCATCAAGGAAGGGGGAAGAATCGAAGCGCGGGTCAATCATGACGACCATGCGCTGTCTATCAGACCACTAGGCTCCGATCAGTGAGTAGCCATTGTAAGATTGTGTTTGAACGTCCGGATCTTGAGGATATGCTCATTCCACGATCGCTGAACGAGACGGATGGCGAGGCAGAGACGTGCCTCCCCGCACCGAATTCTTTGAGGTAATGGCCCTTCGTTTCTCGTCGGCTGACTCCTATTCCTAGTGAATCCATCCTTTTCGCCTTGACCGCATGACAAGAGAGAGTTGGTGGCCAATCTTTCCTAGAAAGATCGGCGGGTGGAGAAGTGTCCTTGTGGCGGTTGTCTTTCTTGCCACCCAGCTCACTTTTCATCTGCGGTGTGTCCAAGAGGCGAGGAGCGCAGAACCGGACCAGCCGACGCCTGAAGCCGGGCAGGAGTTCCGGACAAAGTTGTTCGGCGAAGAGGTCTATGTGCCTCCTCGCGATCGTCGAAGCGTGACCGCGGTCAACTTCGGCATTCAATGGATTCCAAACGGACCACCCGATCTCGAATTGTTGCCGTTCGGCGCGTTGTATGTCTGGCGCAATTGGGAAAAAGACAACCGGACATTTCGCGGGACTTTTTCCGGCATCGTCAATGACCTCGATTACACGATCGGCTTGCGGACTCTCCCGAACTGGTCGCTCATCTTTACCTTGGATAATTTCATCCTGCCGTTGGGCCGCGCTGAATCTGTCGAGGGCCAGCGAATGAGGGAATCAGAAATCGAATGGAACTATATTTTCGGCGGAGTCGGCCTCGGGTATCGTCTCCCCGTCCATCCGTTCAGTCAAGACAGTGCTGTCAACGTCTTTGTGACCTACGAACCAGGCTACCGCTGGTTCAAAGGGACCAGCGCGACAGGTCCACAATATGGGGTGCCGAAGGACACGTATGAGGGACGCCTCCGCTTACGCCTCCGCGTAGATTCCCTAACCCGTAATCTAATGGAATTGCCCCACGAAGGATTCACGATGGGAGGTGATATCCTACACGGCCATCGGGCGAAATGGGATCAATGGGGTGGACCGCCGTTCAGTACGCCTGATTTCAAAAAAGAGCGGACGTATCTTGCTGCCAGCGCCTATGCCTTGGTGGCAACCGGAGTTCCGTTTGTGGACAGCGATAAACACCGGCTCATCAGCAGCCTGCATGGCGGGATTGGCCAGCATCTCGACCGGTTCTCGACCTTTCGCCTACCGGGGCGGCCAACTGGCTACGAATGGGAAGCCGTGTCGCTACCGATGATTCACGGAGTGGCCTTCAATGAACTGTTTCCGACCCAGTATGCGGTCGCCAATCTCCAGTATCGGTATGAGCTGCTGTTTTTCTTCTATCCGTATATCGAAGCGACCTGGGGATTGGTCGAACGTCCCTTGTTTGCGGCCGATGGCAGCATCAAGAACGTCACCGACTCGATGCCGGCACTGGGAGCAGGGATTGTCTCAGGCGCCCCCTGGAAATCTCAAATCGAGTTGAACTATAGTTACAACTTCGGAATCTTTCGAGATCCTGGCGGCCCGCCACCCACCAGGGGTGGTCATGGCGTGTTTCTCCTCTGGTCTAAAGAACTCTCCTCCTATTGAGGCCATATGCAAATGCAGCAGGTTTTGACTCAACTGGCAGAAGCCGCCGAACGGTTCGTGAACAAAGCGCCGAATCAATCACGTCTGGAGAGCGAACGAGTGGCGTTGCTTGACGCCCTCAGGCAGGCGCAACTGGTCTTGTCGCTTGCTCCCAAAGACCCCGGGTCGGGAAGCCAGCAACGCAAACCCTCCCGTGGTAAGCCATCGCGGCGACCGACGCTTAGGCTTGCCAAGTAAGTCTCGCGCCCAGCAGGATGCTGAAAAAGTCGCTTTCCTCACCTGCCCAGCCCTGGTGCACGTGGCGCACCTTTCACCAAGCATCGTTCTCGCCTCGTTCAGACCCTCAACGTACCCCAGCCAGGGGAAAAGAGCCTGTCTCGGCAGGTGTTCGGGGCGGAGTGGGTAAGAATGACTACGCCTCGGCTTCAAAACACTGCCGGCTCACCGACTCGCCGGCGTGCACAACCCTGGCGCTCTTTATTCATCGCGCCGTGCACCTCGCCGGATGGCCTTTGGTCATCCGGCAGGAGTGTTCTCCCCTTATGTTATGCCACGCGTGGTCCATCGAATTTCTCGCGTGCCACAATAGTTTTTTTCGCCGCGTGCTAAATTTCCAGGATAAGACCGATCTCGATTGCCTGTTCGGTAGGGATATGGAAATAGGAACTGGCCCGCTGCGTATTTCTCGATAGGAAGACGAAAATCTTTTCCCGCCAGATGGCCATCCCCGGTTTGGGGGTCGCCAGAAATGTGAGCCGGCTGAGTATGAACGTCGTACTTGCAAATGGAATGTCATGACCCATCGCAGATAGCCGTTGCAAGATGCGCGGGATGTCCGGCGACTCCATGAATCCGCATCGTGCGGTAATGCGAAAGATCCGGTCCTGGACGGGGATGACCTCGATCTCTCGTGCGGCGAGCGCGAACGGCACCGGTTCAGTCACGACCGTGAGAAAAAACAGGTCTTCGTGCAGGACTCGATTGTGTTTCACATTCTGTAGGAGGGCCGGAGGCGTGACCTCCGGATAGTTGGTCAGGATCACCGCCTGGCCGGGGATTCTGGTAAACACCTGCGAGCCGATATCGGCAAAAAATTGTTTCAATGGCGGGAATTGAGCCCGGATATGATCGGCCACGATGGCTCGTCCACGAGCCCAGGTGCTCATTACGGTGAAAATGCCGGCGCTAAGGACGAGGGGAAACCACCCGCCGTTGGGGATCTTGCGGATATTGGCCAGAAAAAAGACTAGGTCGACGGCGAGAAATCCTCCGACGACGAGCACCGCGATGGAGGCATGCCATGACCACAGATGGCGAACAACTCGATACATCAGCAGGGTCGTGATGACCATGGAGCCTGAGACGGCCATTCCGTAGGCCGCCGCCAGATTGCTGGAGGAGCCGAACGAAAGGACCAGCGTCACGGTTCCCACGAACATCGTCCAGTTCAGAACCCCGACATACGTCTGACCTCGCTGGGCGGCAGACGTATGGGTAATACGCAGGGCAGGCAGATAGCCGAGCTGAACGGCTTGCAGCGTCAGCGAGAAGGCGCCGGAGAGCATGGCTTGTGACGCGATCACGGTGGCCATCGTGGCCAGGCCGATCAGCGGAAACAGCATCCAATCCGGCGCCAGGTGATAAAACGGATTGCCCAACGCCGTCGGGTCTCTGAGGAGAAGCGCGCCCTGACCGAAGTATTGGAGCAGCAGCGCCGGGAGTACCACCAGAAACCAACTGGCGCGTATCGGCGCTTTTCCAAAATGTCCCATGTCGGCATACAATGCCTCCGCCCCCGTGAGAGCCAAGAACACGCTTCCGAGGACCACGAAACCGACTCCGGCATGCCGCATCAGAAATGCAAAGCCGTAGAGTGGATTGGCGGCCAGGAGAATCTGCGGGCTGCGAACCAGGCTGATACACCCCAGGATGGCCATCGTGGCGAACCAGATGCACATGACGGGACCGAAGACGCTGCCGATCTTTCCTGATCCTCGCCGTTGAATCACGAAGAGTCCAGCGAGGATCACGATCGTAATGGGACGGATATAGGGATCGAATACGTCAGTGGCGATCGACAGGCCCTCGACGGCGCTGAGCACGGAGATCGCCGGAGTAATGATGCCGTCGCTGTAGAGAAATGCCACTCCGATCAAGCCGAGACTCACCAGCAGTCCCAGGCCACGGCTGGGATTTGTAGGATGCGAACGCTGGCTGAGCGCCATCAGGGCGAGGGTACCCCCTTCGCCTTCATTGTCGGCCTGGAGGACGAACAACAAGTATTTGACCGTCACCACAAGAATCAGCGACCAGACGATCAACGACAGCACGCCCAAGATATTGTCCGCCGAAACGGGCAAGCCATGCGTCTCGCCGAAACATTCGCGCAGGGCATAGAGGGGGCTGGTGCCGATGTCGCCGTACACGACTCCGAGGGCGCCGATGAGCAATGAGACCGATCGGACTATTGGTTTTCCGGTGTCAGCCATCCGGGATCAGTCGGACCACATGTGGGAGGGCGCTGTCATACTCCGCACGGTCGTGCCTCACCTAGCGCCGCGGTCGGTTATTTGACGAGTAGCTCGCTGGGCTGTTCTTGGAACTCTTCCTGATAGATCCGAAACGTTTCCAACAGCACGGCGAGGATGATGGGACCGAGAAAGAGACCGATCAAGCCGAATGACGCCAGTCCGCCCAATGAGGCGAAGAAGAGAAACAGCATCGGCAATTTTGCCTGGTTGCCGATGAGAAAAGGTTGCAAGAGATTGTCCAGCAATCCGACCAGCCCGCCACCGATTCCGATCATGATGAATCCCTTCATGACCGCGCCTGTGATGAACAGGTAGATGGCGACCGGAATCCAGACCAGGGCGGTCCCGCCGAACGGCAGCAGAGACAGCACGGCTGAGAGTGCGCCGAGAAAGATCGAGAACGGGATGCCGAGCGCCCAATAGGCCAGCCCTGCGGCTAGGCCCTGCGCGAGGGCGGTGAGCAACGTCCCCTGCACCACCGCGCCGATTGTTCCGTTCATCCGTTGAAAGATCTTGGCCTTGTGATCGGGATCGAGGGGGATGGCCTTGTACAGTCCTTGGTACAGACGATCTCCATCCCGGAACAGGAAAAACAAGGTGAAGAACATCACGAGAAAGTCGGTGACGAAGAGGAAGGCGTTTTTGGCGAGATCGGCTCCCTGGGAAAGAAGAAACGTACTCACAACCTTACCCCCTTCGACGAAGGCCGATTCCAGTTGGCCACGATTCGACAATACGACCCGGTGGAACAGATCCCGGATCATGCCGCCGATCAGCGGCAATTGGGAGATGGCCGCGCCGATATCTTGCAGTCGTCCTTCTCGAAACCATTGCCGTCCGATCTCATAGGCCTGGACCGCTTCGTTGATACCGAGAAAAATCAAATAGACTGCCGGCAACACGGCGATGGCCATGACCATCAAGGTCATGATCGCCGCCCCCAGTTTTCGACGGCCTCCCAAGGTGTGCAAGAGCTTCATATGAAGCGGATAGAACGAAGTGGCGAGAATGACGGCCCACATGATCGGATAGAAGAACGGGCTGAGAATCACTGCCAGTTGCCAGATGAGCAAGAGAAGGATGCTGAAGAAAGTGATGGAAAACAGTTGTCGGCGATTCACGAGTGGACCGGCCAGCTGAAGAGGCGCAAGAGGACATCGTGCTGTGGCGACGATGGTGTCCTCAGGCAACCCGCACTATAGCATCTTTGAAGAGTGTATTCCGCAGGCATCACGGGTTGAGAAAGCCAATTGATCTCAATCCTCTGCCCGTGAGGAACCCATGATGAGAGACTGGCCCGGCAGGGGACGGTTCAGAAACCTGACTCGTCTTCTTCGGCGAGGTGTGCACTTCCCGCTTGTGCGAAAACTTCAGGAGACTTCTTCGTCGTGTCGTGTGCTTCAGACAGCCATTGCACGTACTGGCGTAAGATCTCAGCTTCATCTTCGGATAAGGCCTCAGAGTAGGTAACACTCAACAATGCCTCGCACGAACGCATGAATTCAAGCAGTTCTTTCCGCAAACCGCTGAGCGCATCGGATTTGCTATGCATGGATTCCCCTTGACTCAATCACACCGTCTGCAGAATGATACCGGACGAGCGTCCACTCAATCTGTAGGCTAGCCGACAATTGATGAAAGAAACGTTGCCCCCGACGCAGAACATTCTTCTGGGCGTGATTCCTGAATCTGAATTGGAGCTGTTCCTGCGAGGTTCCAAGATCGTTGCGTTGGAAGACAAGCAACTGATCTGTGGGCAAGAAGAATCCATCGAGGCGGTCTATTTTCCATTGGCAGGGGCGATCTCGCTGTTGATCAAGACGTCCGAAGGGAATGCCGTCGAGGGCGCGGTCGCAGGACGTCAGGGATTTTTCGGCATCCCGCTGTTGCTGGAGTCCGATACCTCGTTCGCCGAGGCGATTATCCAGGTGCCCGGTCAGGCGGTGCGGATTCCGGCCTCCCTCTTCAAGGAAAAGATCCGGGTCGCGCCGCAACTGACGAAGATCCTTCTTCGCTACGCACAGTTCTTCTACAAGGAAAGCTTTATCTCTATTGGCTGCAATCGGTTCCATTCCTCCGAACAACGCATTGCTCGCTGGCTGCTCGAGCATCGTGAACGTACCGGTCGCGATGTGTTTCCCTTCACCCATGAGTTCATGTCCTACATGCTGGGCGCGCAGCGGAGCACGGTGAGCGAGGCCACCGGTGAACTGCAAAGAAAGGGAGTGATTCGCTGTAACTACGGCGAGATGACAGTGACCGATCGGGCAGGACTCGAAAAGGTATCGTGTGAGTGCTATGGCAAGGTGCGGCAGGGGCTCGATGCCTTTCTCGCCTTTATCGACAAAGTCCGAGCAGGCGCCTCGTCCGTGCGCCATGCTTGAGGGATGATCGGTCCGGCCGAGAGGTTTATTGAGATGACGGGCGCGTTCGTATCGCGGAGCTTCATCTTCAGATGGTCGCTGCCCACAGCTGATGACAAGGAGGGATCGTTATGATGAGATTGCTAGTCTCGATCACCTGTGCCACGATGCTCGTCGCAAGTGTCGGCGCGCTCACCGACATTCATGCGAAAGAGCCCAAGAAGGGAGGCGCCCGCAAAGACATGAAATCCGTGTCGCAAGCAGATCAGATCAAAATCGCCCTGAGCGCTGCGCCATCGCATGTGGCCAGCAATGCGGCCGTGCTGGTCTTCGGCGAGGATGGCAAACTGAAAGAGGCCAAGCAGGGCTCGAATGGGTTTGTCTGTGTGCCGACGGTCATGAATCTTCCGGAACCCGACCCGATGTGTATGGATCCGTCCGCCAAGCAATGGCTGGATGATCTGGTCGGTCATGCCGCCAAACCGACCAATACGGTCCCTGGCATTGCGTATATGGCCAGGGGCGGTTCCCATTGGGAAAAGAACGGCAAGGTCGTCATGCAGCAAGAGGCCGGGGCGAAGATCGTCAAAGAGCCGCCGCACTGGATGATTATGTGGCCATTTGATGCGAAAGAGGCGCGTCTGCCGACCGGGCCGAACTCGTTCGGCTCCTACGTGATGTTCGAAAATACACCGTATGCCCACTTGATGGTGTATCAGGATCCCAAGAAAATGAAATAGATGGGAGGCAGGAGGGGGAATCGGTTCCGGCGCTTTCCCTCCAGGTCGTCGGGTGATCATGAGCGTGCCTGTGGTGTCTTCAGAAGAGAAACAGGTAGGTACGCTGCCTTTTTTTCCACCGTGTGTAGCCGGTCGCAGACCGGCGGGAGGATACGATGGCATCGTTCCTACGTTCCTATGAACCTCAGGTCTATGCACTCTTGCGCATCATGACGGGATTTCTTTTTCTCTGGCACGGGACGCAAAAGCTCTTTGCGGTTCCAGTGCCGCCTCCTCCTGTCCCTCCCTTCGTCATCGCGATCGCCGGTCCCATCGAGCTTGTAGGTGGGCTGTTGGTGATGATCGGTCTGTTTGCCGGATGGGCGGCGTTTCTGTGCAGCGGGCTGATGGCGTTCGCCTATTGGATGGTACATGGTCCGCAAGCGCTTCTGCCGATCCAAAACGGCGGGGAGCTGGCCGTCCTCTTCTGCTTTGTGTTCCTGTATATTTCGACGCGTGGCTCAGGCATCTGGAGCGTGGATGCGGCTCGTCACGCCTGACGTTCCGCGTGGTTCCGATTGACTGGACTTTCCCGGCGCGATGCGGTCGGTTAGCATAGGAAGGACTTGATGGGACGTGAGGATGATCGATCGAGGCCGCTGGCGATGAGTCTCACCGTCACCCGGCTGCCTTGACGCCAGGGCAAGGCGCCCCCACTCCCTGTGTTGTCCCCAGCCCGCTCAATGGTTCGAGGTATCGACGCGGCGCATCGTGCAGAGGAGTGCCGTAACTCTCCAGGAAAACTGCGGCTCCGCGCGTCTATCTTGCTCTCGAATGCCGGTCTGGTCGACTGGGTCGTGATAGGTCTTGCACCGACTTGGCCTGGCTTTCCCTGATGTTGGCGGCACAGCCCATGACTGAGATATGATGGGGGACGAGAGTGTGGGTCAGCGGATGCGTGAACGATGAAGAGCGACAATCTTTCTCACGTGACGGTTTGATTAGCGGCGAGAGGTTTATTAGAGGCGATGACACACGCAGGGGTGAGTCACTGGATGATCTTTCTTGCTCTGGCCGGATGCACGGTGGGAGGACTGCCACCGGTGGAGGACCGTTCTCTGACTGAAGGGCAACGAAATATCGCGGCTATCCGTGCGATACTCGCCCAGCCGCCGTACACCTCCGCTGGCGTTCCCGCAGAGAATGCTCATCGCGGTTCGGCGGATCATGCCACGTGCTGGCCCCCTGAATGGCTTGTCAGCTTCGTTTCGCCAGGACCGGTCGAGCCATCGACAACCGCTGTTTCCTCCGAATCAGCCGCTCCTGTTCGGTAATACGTGATGAGGAACGTAGCCTGCAGGAGCTTGGCTTCGCGCGTAGAATTCCTGTAGGCTAGCGCCCTCACTGGTGGGAAGAAGGGATTCGACTGTCTCCGGTCGAATCCGATTGTTTCGGGCACGTACGCTACTCCCAGACAGGACCAGCCCATGACCGAATCATCGCGACCGCACACCGCCGCCGTGTATACGACCGATGCGGACGGGTTCATCACTCTCTACAATGAAGCTGCCGTTTCATTGTGGGGCAGAAAACCAGCGACCGGGAAAGACCGTTGGTGTGGTTCGCATCGTCTCTATCGTCTCGACGGCGCGCCCCTCTCGCTCGATGCCTCTCCATTGGCTGTCGCACTGAAGGAAGGCCGGGCCATCCAAAGCCTCGAGCTCATCATCGAACGCCCGGATGGAACCCGACGACATGTTCTTGCGCAACCTGAACTGATTCGGGATTCCGCGGGTGGGGTGGTCGGAGCCATCAATGTCTTTGCCGATATTCCCTCGGAAAGGCGCATGGAACTCCTCGTGGCCGGCCAGCAGAAGGCTCTTCTGTTGGCGGTGCATGGCGCCGCGCTGGGCGAGGTGTTCGAAGCGCTCACACGCACGATTGAAACGCACTTGGGTGATGGGGTCATTGCTTCCGTTCTGACGCTCGATCGAGATGGCATTCATCTGCGCTACGGTGCCGCTCCGAATCTGCCTGAACCGTACAACCGGGCGATTGACGGCGTTGCGATCGGGCCGTCCGTCGGTTCATGCGGCACGGCAGCCTTTCGCAATGACACCGTGATCGTCGAGGATATCGCGACCGATCCACTGTGGGCTGGGTTTCGTACCCTGGCGTTGGAGCACGACCTGCGCGCTTGCTGGTCGATGCCCATTAGGTCCTCCCGGCGGGAGGTCCTGGGAACCTTTGCGCTGTACTACAAACAGGTTCGCAATCCGAGGCCGCAAGACCGTGAGGTCGTGGAGCTTCTCGCCCATACGGCTGCGGTGATCATCGAGCGGGACCGCGAGGGCCGCGAACGGAGAGAGGCCGAACAGGCCCTTCGCGAGAGCGAGGAGCGCTTCCGTCATATGGCGGACCATGCGCCGGTCATGGTCTGGGTGACCGAGTCTGATGGCCAATGCAGTTTCGTCAGCAAATCGTGGTACGAGTTCACCGGTCAAGAAATCGGCGCCGGTCTGGGAAACGGATGGATCGCTGCGCTCCATCCTGATGATCGCGAGTCCGCGCATCGAGTATTGGCGAGAGCCAACTCCAGCCGGGAACCGTTTCGACTCGAGTTTCGTCTGACACGCCATGATGGGGTCGCCTGCTGGGTCCTCGTGGCCGCCGTTCCCCGTCTGGCTCCTGGCGGTCAGTTTCTCGGGTTCATCGGATCGGTGCTCGACATTGCTGAACGCAAAGAAGCCGAGGAAGCCTTGCGCCAGAGCGAGGAGCGATTTCGAATCGCGACGCAGACCGGTAAGGTCGGCGTGTGGGATTGGGATATCGTCGCCAATCGGGTTCTGTGGACCGATTCTTTGTACAGGATTCACGGTGTGTCACCGGACGCGTTTTCCGCCACGCTGGAGGGCTTTGCGGCGCTGGTTCATCCCGACGATCGGGAGCGGGTCATCCGAGCGGTGAAGGACTCGCTGCGAGACGATGTTCCCTATGAACTGGAATTTCGCGCGGTCCGGCCGAACGGGGACGTGATCTGGTTGTTTACGAATGCCGTCGTATTGCGCGACGGCGGAAAGCCGGTTCGAATGTTGGGCGCCACCTTGGACATCACCCGGCCCAAACGCGCGGAAAGGGCGTTGCGTGAAAGTGAAGCGCACTATCGGACCTTGATGGAGCAAGCCCACGATGGCATTTTTGTCTGTGACGAGGACGGACGATTCGTAATGGCGAATTCTGCCGGGCTCCGATTGTTGGGCTACTCATCCGAGGAGTTGCGCCATGTACGGGTCCGGGATACCTATCTGGAGAGTGAAGTCGATGTGTCGGAACGGCGGTTGCGTGAAGTCATGGCGGGTCATTCGTTGAGGTTCGAGCGTATCATGGTGCGGAAGGATGGGTCTACCTTCGAGGCGGACATTAGCCTGACGAGATTGCCGGACGGGCAGGTGTACGGGATGGTACGAGACATTACGGATCGAAAACGGGCTCAAGACGCCATCCGTGCGCGCACTGAAAGCATGCGGCTGCTGTCCGAGGCTCTTGCCCAGTTGTTGAACGCTCGCGATCCGGAAACCATCGTGCGCGAACTCTTTCCGAGAGTGGCGGCTTATCTGAGTATCGATACCTATGTGAACTTCATGGTGGACGAAACAGGGCGGGCGTTGCGTTTGCATTCCAGCGCAGGCATCCCCAACGAGGTGGTCCGATCCGTCGAGCGGCTCGAGTTCGGGGAGTCGATCAGCGGAACGGTCGCTCAGCTCCGCGAGCCGATTGTCGCCAATGACATACAACATTCCGGTTACGAGAAGGCAGATGTGGTGCGGGGATTCGGCATACAGTCCTATGTGTGTCATCCGCTGATCGCAGGCGGACGCTTGCTGGGAACCTTGGCGTTTGCCAGTCGAACCCGTCCGTCGTTCAACCACGATGACATCGAGTTTCTGCGCGTCATTTCCCAGTATACCGCCGTGGCATTGGATCGGCTCCATACGACCAAGGCGCTCAGTGAGCATAGTCGCTCGTTGGAAATTC
>JBEVJJ010000258.1:0-22316 GCA_040510255.1 Nitrospiraceae bacterium
GATCCATACTATATCCTGCCCATCATCATGGGCGTGAGTATGGTCGCACAGCAGAAAATGACGCCCACGACCATGGATCCTACCCAGGCGAAGATCATGCTGGTTCTGCCGGCATTCATGACCTTTCTCTTTATTAACTTTCCCGCTGGCCTGGTGCTGTATTGGCTGACAAACAATGTCCTCACGATCACGCAGCAGGTGCTGACGGATCGGTTCTTCTCCGGGAAGTGGCATATTCCGGGATTGGAGAGCGACGCAGAGGGGAAGGTTGACGAGACGGAACAGAAGGTCACAACGAAACGACGCAAGGATCAAGCCCATTGAACGAATCGGAGCCTTGGATATCCAGCAAGGTGCGTCATGACCGGCGCGCTGGATGATACCATTTGCGGGATCGCAACCCCCGCCGGTGAAGGCGGAGTGGGGATCGTACGCCTGAGCGGCAGTCACTCGGTTGAGATAGCCGCTACCCTTGCCAAATTACGGAGTGGTCTGCCGCTGGCTTCGACGCGAAGCCATACCCTTTACCTGGCAGACGTCACCCTTCCTGTCCACCGATCCGACCGTCCAGCCAATGAGTCGAATCAGGAGGTTGTAGGAGATGAAGCGCTGATCGTGGTGATGCGGGGTCCCCGATCCTTTACCGGCGAGGATGTCGTCGAATTCCACTGTCACGGTGGAGCTCTCATTCTGCACACCATATGTGAAGCCATCATTGCCGCGGGCGGACGACTCGCTGAACCGGGTGAATTTACCAAGCGCGCATTCCTCAACGGTCGTTTGGACCTCGCCCAAGCGGAGGCCGTTCTCGATACCATTCGCGCCAAGACGACCGGCAGTCTACGCGTGGCACAGGCCCAGCGACGGGGAGTGCTCTCAAGGGAGATCGAAGGGATCCGCGGTGATTTGGTCACAGCCCTTGCCCATGTCGAAGCCGCACTCGACTTCTCGGAAGAAGATATTACATTCGTCGGGCGTGCAGAATTGGTCGCTCTGCTGGTCGCCATGTGTGAACGACTGACCCGGCTTCTGGAGACTGCGCGTGATGGCAGGATCTTGCGAGAAGGGGCGACTGTGGCAATCGTCGGGCGCCCCAATGTAGGGAAATCGAGTCTGCTGAATGCAGTGACCAGCACGGACCGAGCAATTGTGACGGCGATTCCCGGCACGACACGCGATGTATTGGACGAATGGCTCAATATTCAAGGTGTTCCTGTCCGTCTCTTGGACACGGCTGGGATTCGTGAAACCTACGATCCCGTGGAGCAAGAAGGGATCGAGAGAAGTCACCGAGCCATTGAGGACGCAGATGCTATCCTGGCGGTATTTGATGGGTCTCTGCCGCTGGAGGAGAGTGATCGGTCGGTGCTGAAAACCCTCCAATCCAAGCGGGCAGTCATCGTCGTGAACAAGTCCGATCTGTCAATGCGGCTGGATACAACCGAATTGCAGGCTGCAGGGGACGAGCAAAGGCCAGTGATACGGCTATCAGCACGGACCGGTGCGGGACTTTCTCAGTTGCGAGACCACATCCGGTCGAGCATCCTTCGCCAAGGGTTCGAACCCAATGAGGGACTCTACGTGACAAATCTTCGCCACATCACTTCACTGCGAAGTGCTCAGGAGGGGTTGACCCACGCGCTCGCAGCCATCGATGATCGACTCAGCGGTGAATTTGTGGCAGCTGATCTTCGCATGGCCGCCGATGCGCTCGGAGAAATTACGGGGGCGATCAGCACCGACGATATTTTGAACCGGATCTTTTCGGAGTTCTGCATCGGGAAGTGAGAAGCATGGCTAAGGGTGAACGATACGACATCATCGTAGTCGGGGGTGGTCACGCAGGGTGCGAGGCGGCTCTCGCTGCGACGAGAATGGGAGCCACCGTCCTGTTGCTCACGATGGATCCGGAGAAGATCGCGCAAATGTCGTGCAATCCGGCAGTGGGGGGAATTGCTAAAGGCCATCTGGTGAAAGAAATCGATGCGCTCGGAGGCGAGATGGGGGTGAATACCGATCGCGCCGGCATTCAGTTTCGAATGATCAACACGAGCAAAGGTCCGGCGGTCCGGGCTTTGCGGGTGCAATGCGACAAGAAGCTGTATCGCCATGCCATGCGCCGCACGATGGCTGCCCAAGAGAGATTGACCATTAAGAATGGGACAGTGGATCACCTGTTGACGGAGAATGGCGAGATCCGTGGGGTGGTGGCCGATACGGGTGATCGAGTCGAGGCTCAAGCGGTCATCCTGACCTCAGGGACTTTCCTTAAGGGCTTAATCCACATCGGGCTCAATCGATTTCCGGCAGGACGAGCAGGAGAGGCGTCTGCCGAGCATTTATCCGATTGCATGTTGGACTTAGGATTTGAAATCGGTCGTCTCAAGACAGGAACGCCGCCAAGATTGGACCGGGATACGATTGATTTCGCCGCGATGACCGTCCAGCCGGGAGACGATCCGCCCATTCCATTCTCGTATCGTACGGAGCACCTTTCTCAGGGACTGTTACCTTGCCACCTGACATACACAAATCAGCAAACGCATGAAATAATTAGGGAAAACATAGACAGATCGCCGCTCTATAGCGGGGTGATCGATTCTGCTGGTCCTCGCTATTGCCCGTCGATTGAGGATAAGGTCATTAAATTTGCGGAGAAAGAGCGCCACCAAGTCTTCATTGAACCGGAGGGGTACGACACTCAAGAGTTTTACCCCAATGGCATTTCAACCAGTCTTCCTGTTGACGTTCAAGCTGCGATGTTGCGTACGATACCAGGTTTGAAATGCGCTCGGATGTTACGGCCAGGCTACGCGGTGGAGTACGACTTCTTTCCGCCACGCCAACTGCATCCGACATTAGAGACGAAGCTCGTCAGAGGGCTCTATCATGCAGGTCAGATCAACGGGACATCAGGGTATGAAGAAGCGGCAGCACAAGGGATCATGGCCGGAATCAATGCCGTTCTTCGGATGCATAACAAGGAGCCGCTCATACTCGACCGCTCTCAAGCATACATCGGTGTGCTCATTGACGACCTGATCACAAAGGATGCGCGCGAGCCATATAGAATGTTTACCTCACGGGCGGAATATCGGTTGCTGCTGCGGCATGATAATGCCGACCTTCGATTGACCGATATCGGATATCGGTTGGGCCTCGTCTCAGACTCGGGCTATCGTCGCTTTGAAAGAAAAAAGACTGTCGTGGAAGAGGAAGTGAAAAGACTAAACGAAACGCGGCTTTCAACAACTGCGGACGTGAGGGAGAGAATGTCGAAAGCCGGAATTCCCGAGGCGACTCCAAACCAGACGTTGGCGCATCTGTTGCGAAGACAGGGCATGACGTATGTGACGGTGCAACAGGTATATGGCGAGCATAACGTGATAGAAGAGAGAGAAATCATCGAGGCGATCGAATTGGAAGTTAAATACGAAGGGTATATCAAGCGACAGGTTCAGCAGATTCAAAAGACGAAACGATTGGAGGAGCGCAGAATTCCATCCTCTTTTAATTATGATCAGCTTCCCGGTTTTTCCCGAGAGGTTTTGGAAAAGCTCAAGAAGATCAGGCCTGCATCAGTAGGTCAGGCGTCCCGTATTTCAGGAGTCACTCCAGCCGCCATTTCCCTTCTGCTTGTCGGTCTTGAGAAAACACAGCGAATTGTTCGAAATTCGCCCCCATAGGCTGCCTCTGTGTTCAATGGGCCAAAACTGTCTTGACGTTCCATGCCGTTTCACGTAATTGTTCCACGTGGAACATAACAGGGATTTTTCGGAATATGTGACAGAGGCAGCCAAGGTAGTCTCGGTTTCCTTGTCAAAGGAACAGGTTGATAAATTCTCGACCTATCTCACCGAGTTGAAACGCTGGAACGCCACGACCAATCTTACAAGTCTGGCTGAAGATCAAGAGATCATTGTTAAGCATTTCATCGATTCGATCGCCATCCTTCGATTCATCGACATTGAGCCACATAGTTCTGTATTGGATATCGGGGCCGGCGCGGGGTTCCCTTCCATTCCGCTAAAAATCGTGCGGAGTGATCTCCGACCGAGCTTGCTCGAATCAAATGCCAAGAAAGTGTCCTTTATTCGATACATAACGGGAATATTGGCGCTTCACAACGTAGCGGCTGTCTCCACAACATTGGCGCGGTTTGCTACGACCTGTACTCAAAGGTTTGACTGCGTGGTTGTGAGGGCATTTAGGATCGGCCATTGGAACAGGCAGGTTTCAACGTTGTTGAAAGATGGGGGTATTGGGATAGTGTATCGCGCTACTCCAATGCCGGACGGTGAAGTTCCGGAAGGAGCACAAATTAGAGATGAATTTCGGTACCAGCTTCCATTTGGATATGGATCGCGAGTTTTCACACTTATCTCTTGGTCTCGATAGAATGTTCCACGTGGAACGGTCCTAGGGGCGATGCCACGAACAATTGCAGTGGCTAATCAGAAGGGGGGGGTTGGAAAAACTACCACCTCCATCAATTTAGCAGCGGCCCTTGCCATCGAAGGGCAGTCCGTTCTGCTCGTGGACATCGATCCGCAAGCGAATGCGACAAGCGGGCTCGGTGTGGACCCCAAGTCACTCGCGAGGACTGTTTACAATGCATTGATAAATAATGATAATGTGGACTCGCTTGTCATCGAGACCGGGGTGCAAGGGCTATCGCTCTTGCCCTCGAATGGGCATCTCGCTGGTGCTGAGGTGGAACTGATTGAGATCGAAGATAGGACACGGAGGTTGCGGGTTGTATTGGACGGTATGAATCATCAGAAGTACGACACGATCTTGCTGGATTGTCCACCGGCTCTTGGCTTCCTCACTATTAATGCCTTGGCGGCGGCTCGTTCAGTCTTGGTGCCGGTGCAATGCGAATATTATGCAATGGAGGGATTGGGCCGTCTGATGGAGAGTATTGAGCGGATTCGTCAGTCGGTGAATCCCGATCTGGAAATCGAGGGCATCTTGTTGACGATGTATGATGCTCGTAATTCACTTGCGCGGCAAGTCACCGATCAAATCAGATCACACTTCGCCGGCAAGGTCTATGATACCGTCATTCCCCGGAATGTGACATTGGCTGAAGCGCCGAGTTATGGCCGGCCGGTTCTTCTCTATAATATGGCGTCATCGGGTGCGCAGGCGTATCTGTCTCTAGCGAAGGAGTTTGCAATCCATGGAGAAAAAAGCGCTCGGTAGAGGTCTCGACGCATTGCTTCCTGGAGTCACCAGGTCGATCGCGGAACCGGATCGGGGTGACATAGTGGAGCTACGGTTGGATTCGGTGGTTCCGAACCGGTATCAGCCGCGGCAACAATTCTCAGAAGGCGAACTCGTCGAACTCGCAGAATCACTCAAGCACAATGGTCTGCTTCAGCCGATTCTCGTCAGACGTAAGGGAGACGGCATTTTCGAATTGATCGCGGGGGAGCGGAGATTGCGAGCAGCCAAGCTGGCTGGATTCGAAAAAATTCCGGCATTGATCCGAAACTGCACGGATCAAGAATCCATGATTCTGGCGCTCGTCGAGAATTTGCAGCGTGACGATCTCAATCCGATGGAGACGGCCCGCGCGTACCATCGCATGGTCAGCGAGTTCGGATTGACACAGGAGGCAATCGCGCAACAGGTAGGTGGCGATCGGTCATCGATCGCCAATATGCTCAGGCTCATGACCTTACCGATCGAAATACAGGAATTCGTCGAGCGTGACCAGCTGTCCATGGGGCATGCCAAGGTCATTCTCAGTTTGGCCACACCTGAGGCTCAGATTCAACTGGCACGTCGACTCATCAAGGAACAGGCATCGGTGCGTGAAGCCGAACAGCTCGTGCAGCGTCAACCGCAGGCACGGCGAAGCGGGAAGGTCAAGATGCGTCAACCGGTGCGGTCCGATCTTGAGGAGCGGCTCCAAAAAAGACTGGGAACCAGAGTAATAGTCGAAAAAGGTCGGAGGGGCGGAAAGATCATCATCCATTATTTCTCACCGGAAGAACTTGACGGAGTGATTGAAAAGATTTTGAACGAGGAGAGAACTTTTTGATAAAGCTTTTTGCGTGTGATCCCGGTAGAATGCATTCTTCGGCGACATTCAGAAACCATCGAAGTTGATGGCCGGCAAGTGGGGTCGGCACATGCTGTCCGTACACCGAACTGATACAAGCAGGAGGTATGTCAATGTGGAACAAGGATAAGCAGGAGGGTAAGCGTCAATCATCCCAAACGGAGGGCAGCGAGATGGAAGGGCAGGAGCCTGCAGTGCAGCGTGAAGGGAACGAAGAGATCAATGCTTTCGTGGGGAAAGGCGTGGCGTTCAAGGGTATCATTACGTACAACGGGACGGTGCGCATCGACGGCAACCTGGAGGGTGAAATACATACCGAGGGCGTGTTGCTGGTCGGTGAAGAGGCGGTGCTTAACGCCAAGATTACCGCAGGCACCGTGGTCTGCAAGGGAAAAATCACCGGAGACATCAGCGCGCGAGAAAAAGTGAAATTGCGGGCGCCCGCCGTCGTCAACGCAGGAGTGAAGGCCCCCTTGCTCTCGATGGAAGAAGGGGTGGTATTCAACGGCCACCTTGAAATGAGTCAGCCGTCGACCCGGGATGCGCCACGCGACAGTGCTCGAGGCCAGGCAGTGAAACTCGTCTCCGGATAGTTCGGTCTAGCGGTACGCGCGATGTACTTCATCGGCATGTACTGCGCATACCTCATCCGGAAGGATTGGAAGCCTGAAGAACAACCGCAGATGTTAACGCGCCCTGGCCGATGACAGTCGTGGGGTGTACGAAGGGAGACGCCTATGTGGGGTGAAAAAAAAGCACAGGTGGTCGTGGAAGATGACAAGTTTACCTTTCTGGGTAAAGGAACAAGTTTTAAAGGTATTGTCAGCTTTGACGGGACCGTTCGGATTGACGGTCGGGTGGAAGGCGAGGTGCATACCGGTGGCGCAGTGATTGTCGGTGAGAGCGCTATCATCAAGGGTATTATCTCAGCCGGTTCCATTGTGATCAGCGGCAGAGTGAAGGGAACAGTCACCGCGTTGCAAAAGGTAGAAATACAGAAACCTGGTATTTTGGTCGGAGATATCCATAGCCCTGCGGTGTGTATTGAAGAGGGAGGTCATTTTCACGGTATGTGCGATATGGGCACGGACAGGTGGGCGGAGGACGAACTGCCTGCCGCTGGCACCCCTCGCGATCCTGCAGTTCACGACTTGGCGGCTCACCGTGGAAAACTAAAAGGTCAGGAAACCTAGCCGATTCCTTTCGGCACGCCCCAGCTCCGGTACTTTTCATGAAACAACCTACTGTCATCCTGGGAATGAGCGGTGGAGTGGACAGCTCCGTTGCGGCCGCACTTCTCGTCAGGCAAGGATTCGAAGTGACGGGAGTGACGCTGCAGGTATGGGAGCACGAGGATGAATCCGTCGTGGCCTCGAAGCGGTGGCAGGAACGCGGGTGTTGCAAGGTTGGCATCGCAAAATACGTCGCACAACAGCTGGGTATTAGTCACGAAATCATCGACATGCGAGACACCTTTCACAGGAATGTCATCCGAGACTTCGTCACGGGATATGCTTCCGGCACCACGCCCAATCCATGTATTCGTTGCAATGAGCGCGTCAAGCTCCGCTCCCTGCACGAGCTTGCGCAAGCGAGAGGGATTGAGTTCGTTGCGACCGGACACTACGCACGAGTGGTATGGAGGGAAGGCTGTCGAGGATTGCATCGTGCTGCTGATGCGCGAAAGGATCAAAGTTACTTCTTATATCGCATGGATCCGGATTGGCTCTGCCGAACCATGTTCCCCGTTGGGACCATGCAGAAACGCGACGTGTGGAAGGAAGCGGAAGGACTGGGATTACCAGCCGATGAACTGAAGGAAAGTCAGGAGATTTGCTTTGTCAGCCAAGGAAACTACCGGACGTTTATCGAGCAGGAATTGCCCGAAGCGAAGATGGGCGGGAATGTTGTGGATACAACGGGCCAAGTCCTAGGTAGACACGATGGAATCGCCTTTTATACAGCGGGACAGCGTAGAGGCCTTGGTCTTTCCGGTGGATCACGGTGGTATGTTCAAAAGGTCATTCCTGAGACGAGTACGGTCGTAGTCTGCGGAGAGGACGGCCTTATGCAGTCCCACTGTACGGTGACGGATCTCAACCTTTTCGACGATGAGTTGCTCAATGAGTCGCGAGATGTGATGGTGAAAGTGCGCCATGCCGCTCCTGCCGCCCAGGCGACCATCTATCCGGATGGGGTCGGTTCGATCCGGATCGAGTTTCTCCAGCCGCAACGTGCGCTGAGCCCCGGTCAATCTGCCGTATTTTATGATGGTGAGCGTGTACTCGGCGGCGGGATCATCCAGCGATCATGAATGAATGGATGTTCTGATGAACATGATGTGCGTCGTATAAGTATAGAACGCCTGCGTAAATTCCGGTAGACACGACCACGCTTCATGGGCCTCATTCATCCCTCGTGCGCCCCGTCCTTCGCCTTGACACTTCCCCATATTGAATGCTAACCTGGCCCGCTTTTTATCGTGCCGCCCGCACGAAAGCTTCCCGTTTGCTCTAATACGGTTACGTCACCGGAACACACCACTGTGATCAAGACAGCTGTTGCACGTCGGTACGCCAAAGCCTTGTTCGATCTCCTCGATAAACAAAGCATGGAGCCGGCTCGTGCTGGGCTGGAGTCATTGGGTCAGGCAATGGAGCAGTCGGCGGATTTGCGGCATGCGATCGCATCTCCCGCGTTTGCCGAACAGGATAAGATGGAGATCATGACAGGGTTGGCCCATGCAACTGGCCTCCCGCCCGAGGGAAAGAATTTTCTGGACCAACTGGTCAGAAGAGGCCGCGTCGGGTTTCTACCGGAAATTGCCGTAGCCTTTGGACAACTGGTAGATGAATCCAAGGGTACCCAGCGGGTGATGGTTGCATCAGCCATGACCCTTCCACCGCAGGAGCAGGATCGGATTAGGATGAGGCTGCGTGAGGCCTTCAAGCGCGATGTGGACGTCACCTTTGAAACCCGCGCCAGCCAAATGGCCGGTCTGCATATCCGACTTGGGAGTACCGTTGTGGACAGCACGGTCCGTGCCCGACTGACCGCCATGCAGCGTCTGTTGACCAAGGAGTAGCCATGCAGATCAAGGCAGAAGAAATCAGTTCGATCATTAAGGAAAAAATCAAGGGGTTCGACCAGCAGGTCGACGTTAGTCAGACCGGCTCCGTGATCCAGGTAGGCGACGGAATTGCCAAGATCTATGGACTCGACGGCGCGATGGCCGGAGAGATGTTGGAATTCCCGGGCGGGCTCTATGGCATTGCCCTGAACCTTGAGGAGGACAATGTCGGGGCTGTGTTGATGGGTGAAGACGTTGGGATCAAAGAAGGAGATACGGTCAAACGCACGGGTCGTATCGCGGAAATTCCCGTGGGCGAGGCTCTCATTGGGCGTGTGGTGAATGCCATCGGTCAACCCATCGACGGCAAGGGGTCGATTAATTCGAACCGTTCGTCCCTGATCGAGGTGGTCGCCCCCGGCGTGATCACGCGCCAATCGGTTCGGGAACCGCTGCAGACAGGGATCAAGGCCATCGATGCGATGATTCCTATCGGTCGCGGGCAGCGTGAGTTGATCATCGGCGACCGGCAAACGGGAAAGACCGCGATAGCCATCGATACGATTATCAATCAAAAGGGACTCGACGTCTTCTGTATCTATGTTGCCGTCGGACAAAAGCGCTCCACCGTCGCGCGGGTGGTGAAAACGCTGGAAGAACACCACGCGATGGAATACAGCATGGTTGTATCCGCGACGGCCAGCGATCCCGCACCGATGCAGTTCCTGGCGCCGTTCGCGGGCGCCGCGATCGGCGAATATTTTCGTGACAACGGCAAACATGCATTGATTGTCTATGACGACTTGTCGAAGCATGCGGTGGCCTATCGTCAGCTCTCCTTGCTCCTCCGCAGGCCTCCCGGTCGAGAAGCGTATCCCGGCGACGTGTTCTATCTCCACTCGCGCTTGCTGGAGCGTGCGGCGAAGTTGAGCGACGCACTCGGTGGGGGAAGTCTCACCGCCCTCCCGATCATCGAAACGCAGGCCGGCGACGTGTCCGCATATATTCCGACGAACGTCATTTCGATCACCGATGGACAGATCTATCTCGGCAGCGACCTCTTTTATTCTGGAATTCGGCCTGCCATTAATGTCGGACTCTCGGTTTCTCGTGTCGGTGGATCCGCACAGATCAAGACGATGAAACAGGTGGCCGGGACGTTACGACTCGATCTCGCGCAATATCGTGAAATGGCTGCCTTTTCACAGTTTGGGAGTGAACTCGACAAAGCCACGCAGATGCAGCTGGCGCGCGGAGTTCGTATGGTCGAGCTCCTGAAACAGGGCCAATACAAGCCGATGTCCGTCGCCAACCAGGTGATATCGATCTATGCGGGGGTCAACGGGTTCTTGGACGATGTGCCGGTGGACAAGGTCCAACAATTCGAAGCGGACCTCCTCCGCTACATCTCGCAACACCATCAGGACCTCAGAAAAGAAGTCGTCACGATCGGAAAGATCGACGACAAAGTGGGAGCAAGACTGAAGGAGATCCTGTCGACGTTCAAACAAAAAATGGGGTACGGAGCAAAATAATTGACGATTTTGTCGTTGACGATCGCTTTATTTGGTTAGGTCTTTCGTCGATATCAATGAACTCAGCACTCAGTCCTCATAATTCACGCAAGGGAGCGTTATGAGCACAGGCAAAGTCATTCAGGTCATCGGGCCGGTCGTAGATGTGGAATTTCCTCCGGGCCAGCTTCCTAACATCTATAACGCGCTCAAGATCAATCAAGCCGAAGACAAGTCCGCCGGGAAGCCCGCCGTGAGATTGACCCTCGAAGTGTCGCAACACCTGGGCGAAAATCGCGTCCGCGGCGTTGCGATGTCTACTACCGACGGTCTCACCCGCGGGATGGACGTGCAGGACACAGGTGCGCCGATCTCCGTGCCCGTTGGACGGGAAACGCTGGGGCGCCTGATCAACGTACTGGGTGAACCCGTGGACGAAAAGGGCCCGATCAAGACCAAAAAAACCTATCCGATTCACCGCCCTGCTCCAACACTTGAAGATCAAGAGACCAAGACCGAAGTGCTCGAAACCGGCATCAAAGTCGTCGACCTCCTCGAACCTTACAGCAAAGGGGGCAAGGTTGGGCTGTTCGGCGGCGCCGGCGTCGGCAAGACCGTCATCATCATGGAACTGATCAATAATATCGCCCTGCACCATGGCGGATTCTCCGTGTTCGCGGGCGTCGGTGAACGGACTCGTGAGGGGAACGACCTGTGGCACGAAATGCAGGAGTCCAAAGTCATCGATCCCGATGATTTCACGAAATCCAAAGTCGCATTGATCTATGGCCAGATGAATGAGCCACCGGGAGCCCGTCTCCGCGTGGGCCTTACCGGCCTCACCGTCGCCGAATATTTTCGCGACGAAGAGAACCAGGACGTGCTGTTGTTCGTGGACAATATCTTCCGGTTTACCCAGGCGGGTTCGGAAGTGTCCGCATTGCTCGGCCGCATGCCGTCAGCGGTGGGCTATCAGCCGACTCTGTCGACCGAAATGGGTGCCTTGCAGGAGCGCATCACCTCCACCAAGCGCGGATCGATTACCTCCGTACAAGCGATTTATGTTCCTGCCGACGACCTCACCGACCCGGCTCCAGCGACGGCCTTTGCCCATTTGGACGCGACCACGGTGCTGTCGCGTCAGCTGGCAGAACTCGGTATTTATCCCGCGGTCGATCCGCTCGATTCCACCTCTCGTATTCTCGATCCACAGGTCATCGGTGAAGAACACTACAAGGTAGCCCGCGGCGTCCAATCAGTGTTGCAACGCTACAAGGATCTCCAAGACATCATCGCCATTTTGGGTATGGACGAATTATCGGAAGACGACAAGATGGCCGTGGCCCGGGCCAGAAAGATTCAGCGATTTCTCTCTCAACCATTCCACGTGGCCGAGGCGTTCACCGGCTCACCGGGAAAATATGTCAAACTCAAGGATACGGTCAGAAGCTTCAATGAGATTCTTGAGGGCAAGTATGACCATTTACCGGAGCAGGCCTTCTATATGGTGGGTCCGATCGAGGAAGCAGTGGCAAAGGCGGAGAAGATGGGGGTGAAGGTGTGAGCAGGTGGGTCGAGGCAAGCACCTTCCTTGCTTGCGCAACGCGCGGCATCAGAAGGTCCGCCTGGGTGTACGGTGTGTCTCGGCACGCCAGGGTTGGCGTGGGTGAGATTGACGCGCGCAGTGGAAGGCGCATCGCTCGCCCCGCCTTGGGAAGCGCGAGGAAAGCTAAAGAATTAGCAGATACTACCGTAACCTTTCACGAGGGACGATGGCTGGGACAATTTTACTCGAAGTGGTGACGCCGGAGAAGTTGTTGCTGAGTCAACCGGTGGATATGGTGATAGCGCCCGGGACGGAAGGCGAGTTTGGCGTATTGCCAGGACATTGCCATTTTCTGTCGACTCTCCGCATCGGTGAGCTGCGGTATCAGATTCAAGATACGTGGCATTACATGTCGGTCTTGTGGGGGTTTGCCGAAGTCACTCCTACAAAAGTGACGGTGATGGCGGAGGTTGCGGAAAAGGCCGAAGACATCGATGTCAATCGCGCCCAAGTGGCGGTCGAAAAGGCCGAGCAACGGCTACAGATGGGTGGCCTGCCCTCCGAAGTGAGAGATGCCCAGATCAGTCTCGAAAAATCCCGCCTTCGCAAGAAGATCGCCGAGCGAGCGCGAGGCTCCCAGCATTCCTGATTTCTTTGGTCGTGTAACCAATTCCACTTGAATATGTGATCACAAAGCTGCGGTAGATCGATGGTACATATTGCTAGCCTCCGATCATGGAGGTTGCTCCGCCATCGATTCCCATCATGCCGGTGGTTTGTTAGGGGTAAAAGCTGATCCTTCGCTTCTGCATGGCGCTTGCGACTGACGCAAGAATCTTTTCGCGATCAGCTGGCTTTTCGAGATGCTCCACCACCCCTTGCTGCAACAAGGATGAGGCGAGTTGAGTGTCATGGTAGCCCGTGAGAACAATCACGGGAATAGAGGGATACTGCGCTCGGAAATATGCAATCGCCTCGGTTCCATTGATCTTCGGCATCCGGATATCGCAAATGATGACATCGACCATCAAGGGATTGTCTCCGCTGTTGAGTACTTCCACGGCCCGACCGCCGTCGCCCGCTTCCTCGACATCATAACCTGCATTCGCCAGCATCGTTCTAAGGACCTGTCTGACGGATTCCTCGTCGTCGACGATCAACACCCGTCCCAGACAAACCCTGTCATTTGCAGTGATTCCGAATCGCCACCATCCGACCATATTCTGTCCCGCCGGGAGTGGACTGTGCCGTCGCTCGCTCCAGCAGGATGCAAGGATGGAGCCTTGAACAGGATGTAGCGGATCGATAGAAATCCTACGCCAGAAGCGATGGATCAGGTCGTGCAGCGGTGAGGAGAATGGTTTCATTTGGTGGAACGACACCATCTCGGTGTAAATGAACCATCATGACCCTATCTATGTGTCGCTCAGATGGACGCTCTTCTCGGGCTCAGAGGGGCCCAGGTGGGGATCATGTTACGCGTGGGTAAGGCCGAAACGATACTCACGTGATCGTGGTTCGATCTCATGGAGGTGAATCGCCGACGTGGTTGGAGGATGAGCGTCTGTGCTGCGGCAGAGACTCGAGAAGGCGTTCAACCCATTTTGAGGGGAGCTTCTCGACTGACTCATAGATTCTGGACTGCCACCAGGAAGAAATCTCGGCGAGATCCTCCTTCTGAAAACGCTGCACTAGAATATCGAACGTGTCGTGTCGATAGAGCACGACATCCAGCGGGTATTCCACGCTGGTCGAACTGGTGCGTGTGGCATCAAAGGCCAGGAATCCCACCTTGAGGGCAAGATCCATGGTGGAGGCGTATCGCAGTACGCGATCAAGGAGCGGTTTCCCATAGCCGGATTCACCGATGATGCAATAGGGTGTCCCTTCGCTGACTTCCACCCAGTTGCCCTGCGGGTAAATGAGAAAGAGCTTGTGCTCCCGGTCATTCTCCAACTGTCCTCCGACCAGGGCGTGAAGATTGAAGAAAAGTCCCGCGTTGTACAGCGCGTTCTTATCTTCCTCAGCCACGCGGCGGATCTGTGTGGCAAACACATTGACGGCTTTAAAAAGCTTGTCGAACGATTGATCCCCCTCCCCGATGGCCTCCTCGAAATAGGTGACTGCCTTATCTCGAACGGAGCGGAGCCCTGACGTCATGAGAAACATCGAATGGCGGCCATGCTGATGGATTGATACCTTTCCGGCCGAGATGAATTCGGCCCCCGTCGTGACCCGCGTGTCGGCGATTCCGACCAAGCCATCTTCCACTTTCATGCCTAAGCAAAAGGTCATTGTGACTCCCCTGCCGGAATTGTGCTGTGAATGGGACGGGGCGCAAAGAAGGTGTCGAAAATGGCCTCTCCAACATGATTGAGCTGCGTCTGGAAATGGTCAACGAACTCATGAAGCCCTGCGGAAATGCAGTCTTCAATGTCGGCGAAGTCCAGTTCGGCACGGAGGCGCCCCAGCCGCTTCTCGGCCTGATTCTGATGAGATCCGCGCTCGGATCCAGAAATGGCGTGCAACGAATCCTCCCCTTTGATCAGACAGTATCGGATTGCCCTGGGGAATGTCGGATCAAGGATTAGAAAGGCCGCCACATCGTCCGGCGCAATACGCCCGTAGCGTTTGTAATACATTTCCAATGCGCTAGCTGATTTCAGTAAGTCAGACCATTGGATAATATCAAACGGTGTGCCGACCTCGGTCGCAGTCGGGAGGAGAATGAAATATTTTACATCGAGAATCCGGGAGGTCTTGTCCGCTCGCTCTAGGAGGCGGCCGAGTCGAGCAAAGTGCCAGCCTTCACCGTGCGACATGGTGGCATCGGTGATCCCCAGGAGTAAATGACTGGCGGCCTTCACGTCGGCCAGGAAGGTGTGAAGATTGTGGCGTGACATACCGCCTGTCACCGCCTGTGTAACCATGAGGTAAAACCGATTCACCTGCTCCCACATTTCGGTGGAGATGCTTTCCCGAATCGACCGCGCATTCTCCCGCGCGGCTAAGAGGCAAGAGAGAATCGAGCTGGGGTTCGTCGAGTCTGCCACGAGAAAGTGAATAACAGTCTCTTTTGTGACTTTTCCGTGACGGCTCAGAAACACCTCATGGTCTCCCGTGATGGCTACCAGCGGCTCCCATTGCTCGGCGGTACCGCGGGGAAGGTCGAGCGAGAGATTCAGATTGACCTCAATGAACCGGGCATAGTTTTCCGCTCGCTCCACATAGCGGTACAACCAATAGATCGAACTGGCGACTCTGCTCAGCATCGACGATCATGGCTCGGTCGTTCAAGGACGCTCACGTCGATGAAACCATGCCTTCCATTGAGGGATGGAACGTTCACGACAACACCCATGTGTCCTTATTTCCCCCACCTTGGGACGAATTAACGACCAATGATCCTTTCCTCAACGCCACGCGGGTCATGCCCCCCGGCAGCACATAGACGTCGCGGCCGAACAAGACATACGGACGCAGGTCAACATGCCGTCCCTCGATATGGTCCTCAACCAGTGTGGGGACCCTGGTCGCCGTAATCAGATGAAGAACGGAGCGGGCGGCGTAGCCAACTCCGCTCCAGCGCATGCTCGCTAAGCCTGCAGCCACAATAATGAGTACCGGGCCTTTCCCCCAACCGCAGTTAGGGGGCCGATTCCCCCGAGCGTGTTGCGACAGACAAAGGCGATCGAGGCTCGGTCGCCCTCTCCGCTCAAACATCTCATCATAAACACTCTTCCGGATTTGTAGGATAACAATCGCACCCTGTTTCCCACAACAGGGTGTGAACTACGAGATCACAGAGCGCGCCCCGACCTAGGATTGACCGCACTAGCGGTTCAGCGGGATTGTGATCATAAGCCCGCCCATCACGTCATTTTGCTTGAAGTCCTTCCTCGGACTGTCTTGGTGCGCGTTATGACAGCCGATGCAGGCCTGGGAAACGGCCCTGTCCGCATAAATCGCTTGCAAGGATACATCACCCCCGTTCATGACTGTTTCGGTATAGGGACGATCCGGATGCTGCGTAGCCTCGAAGAGCCCTTTTTGCTCGAACTCGGTCTTCGGCCCATTCCGTTTGTTGATCGGCCAGAGGCTGATAAGCTGATACGCAATCCCGGCCTGTGTCGCCCCCGCCAACCGAGATGACTCGTTCAAGAACTGGGCGGGTAGGGGAAGCGTTTTTGACTCCTGCCAATTTTCCGAAGCGACCACGACACCCTTCGCCTGCATCCTCTCCACGACATGCGTCGTATAGAAGACCCGGTCCGCCTGGATCACGGCATGCACATAGTCGGCCACTTTCTCTGCAGGAATTCCGCCGCAGTCCCTTGCCCCTGACGACATCCCCCAGTATCCCAGTACGGCGATAAAGCTTGCTATTATTCCCCACACGAAGCCTTGCCTGGTCATAATGCACCTCCCTTTCAGGTCCTGGCCACCGTTGGAAATGGTAGGCAGTCGTTCACTGCCGTTCTTAGATCTTTTTCAGGTCTCCATTCCAGTCA
The DNA here is from genome assembly GCA_040510255.1 of Nitrospiraceae bacterium. GTDB lineage: Bacteria > Nitrospirota > Nitrospiria > Nitrospirales > Nitrospiraceae > DASSBQ01. The sequence goes on from JBEVJJ010000258.1 coordinate 16,715, forward strand.
CCTGCGGGCTAAGCCCGCGCTTGCTACCATGGCGTTCAAGCCGTGGCAGAAAGTCACTGGGCTCCCTCCTTCGCCATGATCCCTTCGACCGGGTGCAAGGCGAAGAACGTTTCGCAGATTCCGCTCGCTCCAGATAGCGGTACAACCAATAGATCGAACTGGCGACTCTGCTCAGCATCGACGATCATGGCTCGGTCGTTCAAGGACGCTCACGTCGATGAAACCATGTCTTCCATTGAGGGATGGAGCGTTCACGACAAGACCCATGTGTCCTTATTTCCCCCACCTTGGGACGAATTGACGACCAATGATCCTTTCCTCAACGCCACGCGGGTCATGCCTCCCGGCAGCACATAGACGTCGCGGCCGAACAAGACATACGGACGCAGGTCAACATGCCGTCCCTCGATATTGTCATCGACGAGAGTGGGCACACGGGACAATGCGAGAGTGGGTTGGGCGATGTAGTTGCGCGGGTCAGCCTGGATGCGACGGGCGTATTCTTCTCGTTCCTGTTTGGACGCCCGTGGGCCGATCATCATGCCGTATCCGCCTGCTTCGTTTGTCGCTTTGACCACCAACTCATGCAAATGATCCAACACATAGGCGCGCTCCTGCCTTTCCCAGCAGACATAGGTGGGGACATTGGGCAGCAGCGGTTCCTCCGCCAAGTAATAGTTGATGATCTTGGGCACATAGGCATAGATGGCCTTGTCATCGGACACACCAGTGCCCGGTGCGTTTACGATCGCCACTCGGCCTTTCTTATAGGCCTCCATCACGCCGGGAATACCGAGCTGGGAATCCGGACGGAAGACCAACGGGTCCAGGTAATCGTCATTGATTCGTCGATAAATCACGTCCACTCGTTGGGAGCCCTTCGTCGTCCGCATACGGACCGAACCATCGATGACCGCCAGATCACTGGCTTCGACCAGCTCAACCCCCATCTTCTGGGCTAGGAGAGAATGCTCGTAGTAGGCGGAATTACAGCTTCCAGGCGTGAGTATCACGATCGTTGGCTCGGGAAGATCCGACAGGGCCTGGAGCGTGCTTAACAGACGGCTGGGGTATTCGTCGACCGGTCTCACGCGATAGGCCTCAAACAGCTCCGGGAAGGTTCGCTTCATGACCTGCCGCGCTTCCAACACGTAGGCGACACCGGAAGGGCAGCGGTTATTGTCTTCAAGGACGTAGAACTTTCCATCGCTAATGCGAACCAGATCGATTCCGGCGATGTGGCACCAGATACCACGCGGTGGATTCAGTCCCATGCAGGCCTGCAGAAAACCCTTGCCGGAATAAATCAATTCACTTGGGATCACCCCGTCTTTGAGGATCTTTTGGTCATGGTAGATATCATCGAGAAAGCAGTTCATCGCTCGAATGCGCTGATGAAGGCCGGATTCGATGTGACCCCACTCCGAAGCGGTGACGATCCGGGGCACGATGTCGAAGGGGAAGATCTGCTCTTGCCGTGCGTCGCTGCCAGAAACGCCAAAAGTCATGCCCATATTCAGCATGACGCGTTCCGCGGCCTGTTGGCGCTTTCTGAGTTCCCCATCGGCAAGTGAGGCGAACTTTCGCAGTAGGAGGGCGCTTCCACGGCGCGGTCGACCGAAGCTTTCGAACAGCTCGTCGTAAAACTCTCCGGGATCATAGGCTGAGAATTTCATGTCGGCACCAAGTTACTTCTCCAAAATTCCTTGTTCGTGTCGCGTAGAGCGCACCCTTCCGGCAAATGAATTCTGTCGACCGAGCTTACACGTGCTTCGTCAGAATCTCAATAACCCAACCCCATGCGATCGTGACTCCAATATCGTGCTTGGAACCGTGAGGTAAACCAGGACAGAGCGAATGTGACAGCGGCGTCAGACGACTCCTATACCCATGGAAGCCGAGAAAGAGTACAACAGGCGGAGCTGATAGTGGGTTGACGGCGATGATTGCGTGCTTGATTAGCTCCGGGGTATCCCCTAGTCTGCTGATATGCAAGCGGTTTCGCATCCTTCCGGGTGTTCCATCCGCACCAACATTCCCCAACGTCTCGATCGACTTCCATGGTCACGCTGGCATTGGCTGGTGGTGACGGCTCTCGGGATCACGTGGACCTTGGACGGCTTGGAAGTCACGATCGTCGGCGCGCTGGGGGCGATCCTCACTCATTCGGCGACGTTGCATCTGACAGAGGCGGAAGTCGGGTTGACGGCCTCGGCCTATCTTGCCGGATCAGTCCTCGGGGCCATTCTGTTCTCCTACCTCACCGATCGACAAGGGCGAAAAAAATGGTTCACGTTCACGTTACTGTTATATCTAGCGGCGACGGTCATGACCGCCTTTTCATGGGATCTCTGGAGCTTCATGGCTTGCCGTTTTCTTGCCGGCGCGGGGATTGGTGGAGAGTATGCAGCCATCAACTCCGCCATCGACGAATTGATTCCTGCCCGAGCCCGTGGGCATACCGATCTCGCGATCAACGGGAGTTGGTGGCTGGGCACTATCCTCGGAGCTCTGCTGACGATCCCCTTACTGGATCCTGCCCTGATCTCCGAGCAGATCGGATGGCGGCTCTGCTTCGCCTTCGGCGCAGTCCTGGGATTAGCGATGATCCTTGTCCGTAGGGTGTTGCCGGAAAGCCCACGCTGGCTGATGACTCATGGCAGGATTGACGAGGCCGAGCAGATCGTATGCGACGTGGAGGAAACGATTCTGAAGCAGGAGGCGCTTGCTAGCTTGCCTACTCCTCAAGGGTCCATCACACTCCACTCCAATATGCACGTCACGCTGATGACGGTGGCGCGAGAACTCTTCGCCTCTTATCCCCGGCGCACCGTCCTCGGTATCGCTCTGATGGTCACGCAATCGTTTCTCTACAACGCCGTGTTCTTTACTTATGCCCTCGTGTTGACGAGATTTCACGATGTTCCGTCACATGCCGTCGGATGGTATATTTTCCCCTTCGCCATCTTCAACTTTCTTGGACCGTTGCTGCTTGGCCGGCTGTTCGACACCGTGGGACGTCGAATCATGCTGGCAGTAACGTACGGCGTATCGGGCCTCTTGTTGGCGCTGACCGGGTACCTTTTCGCGCAGGAGCAATTGACGGGAGTCACGCAGACCATGGCTTGGTCAGTCACGTTCTTTTTTGCATCCGCGGGGGCCAGTGCCGCCTATTTGACGGTGAGCGAAATCTTCCCGTTAGAAATTCGAGCGATGGCAATCGCCTTCTTCTTCATCGTCGGTCAGGGGGCAGGCGTTCTCTCACCATGGCTGTTCGGATATCTTATTCAGTCTTCTGCAATCAGCGTCTTTTACGGGTATCTCTTAGGAGCTGTCCTGATGGTGGCAGGAGGAACCATAGCCTGGTTCTTCGGAGTCGATGCTGAACGGCGGTCACTTGAAGACGTCGCCACACCTCTCTCCTCCTTCCCAACTCGATAACATCCTCGCACCCGCGTCGAGTGGCGACGATGAACTGAAATCGATGGCATGCCCATGCCCGCCGCATGCGCCCGCGAGCCTGGTTGTATACCCGCCGGTGAGTCAGTCGATACGGCTCTGGTAGGGCCGAGGAAAGAAAAACGACACGTAGGAAATGTCATGTTGCCAGAACCAGAGACTGGCCAAGCCGACAAACGCGACAATAGGGCCGATCAACAAAACCATGACGGCGCCTTCTCTGTATCCTATCGGTTCCGGGACGAGTGCACAGCTGCCTTCAACTCCCTGTTTCACGCTTCGAAGGAGTGTGGCAACGTTTCTTGCGTGGCACTTGTACAGGAAAGAGAAGGCGTCTCCGAATACAGGCACACTCCCTATGAGCCCGTTGGTCAATAGGCGAAAGGCCATGGTGAGGAGGGCAGGCAGCGGCACCCGCAAACGTTGCGCGATGAACAAGATAGGAGTTCCGCAGGCCGTCACGATGACATCGCCGACCACTGGGACAATTCCGATTAAGGGATCCAGTCCCAGTCTGATTCTGCTGCCTGGTATATGCAACGCATCATCCAACGTGTGTGCTATCCATTCGGCATGGGCTTCATTCATGCGAACAGTATCCATCTGTCCATCGTCTCCCGTTATCGGTGGTCGGACTTCTTACTCCACCCCACCAGCCGTGCGTCTCAGGACCCATCGTGGATCTGCTCAGGGCGAAACGACATATGCGCACTCTATGAGGTACGATGCTGATTCGTCATAGCCGGTCTTGAAAGGCTATTGGCCGATTACCGCTCCAGAGGAATCTCGATCACGAGGCCGCCCATCACATCGGCAATCTTAAAATCTTTCTTTGGACTGCTGGGATGCGCGTTATGACAACCGATGCATGCCTGAGTCACGGCTCGATCGGCGTAGATCGCTTGGAAGTACCGTTGGCCTTCCATCATGACGGTACGAGTGGATGCTCGTTCAGGATGCTCGCGGATGGCTTCCAATCCTTGTGTTTCAAAAACACTCGTCGGCGCATTCAGGGGATTAATCGGCCAAAGACTGATGAGCCGGTACCGAACTTTCGTGCCTGTGATGGCTGCGAGGTCGCTCGCCTCGCGCAGGAACTGCGCCGGCAAAGGCAATGAACGCTTGTCAGCACGCCAGGTTTCCGCTGCCGTTGCGGCGCCTAATAGCTGCATGCGTTCCACAACGTGAAGCGTATAGAACGTCCGATCAGCTTCGATCACGGCATGAATATAGTCAGCCACCGTCTCTGGCGGAATGCCGGCGGGTTCTTCAGCGCGGACCTTGCCGGTGATGAAAGCTATAGTGCTTATCCCTATGATGGCCATCCATACGTGGATCGTTCTGAACATGGCTGCCTCCTCGTCGTCCTGGGCTCGCGAATCCTGTCATCAATGGTCTATGCGTAAGACGCCTCTCCCCAGCATGGACCGATCTGAGGTACAAGACAATAGCCCAGCACCTCCGTGCTTGCCAGATCACGTACCAGCTGATTGATCTTGGTGGCGAGAGTGAGAACCTCTTTGGTTTCGAGCGTGAGGATCATCGGTCTCGACGGCAGCAGTAGAACCCCGTCATCAATGATGTGGGATACAAATCTGGAAGGAATAGGAAAGTCTATCCGAAATGAGGCAAGAATTGTGTCAGGCGTTGGGATAAGACGGACAGAGAACGACTTCGCTTATAAGGAAAGCCCAGAAAGATTGTGATGGAGATGGTCCCTCTGAAACAGAAAGTATGGAAAGCGTCCGAAACTCAACCGACAGCCAACCAAGTATCGGGGCGTGGTGGACCCAGTGGGAAAGCACTTGGCCCATCGCACTTCAAACAAGGTCACGGCTTGCCGGCTTGTGATCAAGGGATTATGGACCTCGAGCAGTTGCCGAACCAGAGGTTGGCGATCGAGCACAAGAAGAACCCCGTCTGCACTAACATTCAATGAATAGGCCGTCCCATAATGGACGACGGCAGCCGTTTTCCCTTCACCCTCGATGAGCTCGTATGCACAAGGCCCACGAACCGAATAACGTTCATCATTGCGGCGCTCAGGGTCAGGGTCGGTCGGGCCTTGGCTCCCGCTGTCGAATTGCCGATTCCGCTTGTCTCTGCCATTCATGGTGGTTTGCCTTAGCGATCTGAGGATTCT
>JBEVJJ010000259.1:0-9866 GCA_040510255.1 Nitrospiraceae bacterium
GAGACGGGTTCATGCCGGGGATATTGGCGCAGAATAGGGCAATGACCTGCTGATATGTGTGGCAATCGCAATTGAACACGATGACTCTCGCATCAAGGCTATCTCCGGTTCCAGTGGAAGGAATCTCCCGAACTTCGGGGATGGCGAGGGTTGCCCTGGTCTCCGGCATGAAGGTGCGATCGTAGGGACTCAAATGGTCCGTCGCTACCCGCATCGCTGGATCGGGGTGGGATGGTCAGTTTTCGCGAGGAGATGATTCACGAGCTTGACTCCGCTGCGATGGAGTGTCCGTTCAAGCAATTCATAGTGACCTATGGACTCTGTTGCCACAGTCAAATCACGGCTGCACCCAATACGTACCGTCCATAGATTGGAGGCGGAGGTCTTGATCAACGCCAGGCCGTATTCGAACTCATAGTGCTCCGACATGCAGATGTTGGTTTTATCCGCGTCGCCCTGGGCACGCCGAGACGCGCCCTCACCCTTTTCACCCGCCCCGCCCTGGCCGCGCCGAGACGCGCCCTCACCCCTGGCACTCCACAGTCTGACGGATTCGACGGTCACGGCTGAGGCGGCCCGCATGGGGTCCATCAGTTGGAGGAGCGCGGCCGGGCCCGGAACCATGGTCCTGCCGATGGTAATTCCATGCGACGGATCGAACAAGCCGCGCTGAAACCGTCGATATTCTCTGAATGAGTGATGGAATAGGTTTCGCCACACCGGATCGGCGAGGTCCTGATCTACTGCATGCTCCATGTCCTCGTCCAACGGACCGCTGGTCGAATGTCCCTGGACGAGACGGCCTGCCGTGACGAGTTGCGGGAAGGAATCACCCATGCGATCCTGAAATGCCGTGGTGCCAAGAAAGGGCGTCAGTTGGAGAGCCATATAGTCTCGAAAATGAACCGTATGAAATCTCTGAAGCAACCCCATGAGGGTGTCTTCTGAACAGAGATGAAATGGATAGTATAACGCGTCTCGATCAGCGGTCATGGTTGGACAATTAGGAATATGACTGAACGTATCCTCGATCGCGATGTCTGTTCTGTCCTGATCGTCGGCCTTGTGGCCATGGATAGGAATCACATCGGATGGAAGGCGTAATCCTGGTCGGGGTCTACATTATGCTGGCGATAGCGTTTGTCTTTTAGCCGGCCTGACTCTGAGAGATCAATCTCTTCACCACTTATCCATGTCGATGACTTCAGTCGCATCCCACAAGTTTTTCCATTCCGCGTCGGCAATCGCCTTTTCCCGGTCCTGATCGGTTTCCTCGCCGAACTCCTTTTTTCCACCAGATCCGGTAGAGGCTGACGATTGCGCACCACCTTCCAATGATTTTGCGGAAGGGGCTTTGTTCCGCCGCTTGTTTGGATCCATATTGACCGGCACATCAACCTCCCAACGATTTCTCCATAGTGTCCTATCGACACGGGGGCAATGTCAATGCTGCACCAGGTTTGATGGATCACACCGAACTGCTTGAAATACTGAGCGTGAAGACTGGCTATACGAGCTGCACGGCTATCGAGTCTGCGAATCGCCTTCCTTGGTCCGTCAGTGCGAGCCGATCGTCTGTTTGTACAAGAAGATTCTCCTGTATCAAACGTTGAACGGCCATGACCCACTCCACGTCGTCTTCGCGGGGCCATCGGTCGGAAGAAACGCCTTCAGTCCTTCGAAGCCCGAATACGAAATGCTCCCGCCTCAGCTGGTCTAAAGACAAAATATCGATGTCGGTTGATGGCAAGTTCCCTTGGCGGAGCAGGCGGATATAGGATTCTACATCCGGGATGTTTCCCCAACGGAGGTCTCCGAAATACGATTGGGCACTGGGACCGAGCCCAAGATACGAGCCGCCAGTCCAGTAGAGGAGATTATGGCGACAGGGATATCCGGGCCGGTGGTAATTGGAAATTTCATAGCGATGAAAACCGGCGGCTGCAAGTTCTTCGGCCGCAAGGGTTTCCAGCTCATTCTGGATCTCAGGGTCTGGCTCGTCCATGACGCCGCGGTGGACCTCGCGTTCCAACTTCGTGTCTTCCTCGATCGTAAGGGCGTAACATGACACGTGTGCCGGTTGCAGCGCGATGACGCTGTGGAGTGTACGGAGCCACCCTTCCCGTGTCTGGTCTGGTAACCCATACATCAAATCTAGATTGATATTCTCGAAGCCGCATGCCCGAGCAAGGTCCACCGCCCGAGATGTAGCGGGGGCACTCCCCGATCGACCGATACTGATCAGTTCGTCCTGATTCATCGATTCGGCGCCAAAACTTATCCGGTTAAAGCCCGCTTCCACCAGCGCACGCAAGTAAGCTGCCGTCATGGTGTCCGGATGGGCTTCGATCGTGATCTCGGCCTGTGGCTCCAGTGGAAACCGGTCGCGGATGGTTGAAAGGACGATGGAGAGCTGCCGGACGGATAACGTGGTCGGTGTGCCGCCGCCAATGTATACGCTCTCAATCGGCCGGTCTGTGAAGAGGCATCGCGTGGCATACCAGGTTATTTCTTGCACAAGAGACGAGATGAATCTCTCGGCTTGTTTCGGATGATAAATTTGCAGATAAAAGGCGCAAAAATGACAGCGGCTCCTACAGAAAGGCACATGGATGTACAACCCTCTCGCGCTGGACGTGTCCATGGGGCCTTACATGGGAAGATGAGGTTTGGAAAAATCACGAGACATGGCCACCTCGATTTCGTCGCCCGGAGACTTGCCACGATTCCTGACATGAACTTCCCACGCGGGATACTGTCGCAGTGAGTCAAACAAGACGCGGATCAGGTGCGGCTTGATCCTGAGTTCCCAATCACGGATCCACGCATACTCATCCTCATCGCCCTCGTAGTCTTCGGGGAACGCGGCTTCCAGATTGATCCGGAGCACAAAGGTCTTTTCTTCCTGCAGCATGGCACACTCCCTGATGATTGCACGGATGAAACGATGTTTTCTATAATGGGCCTACACGGAGGAGCGAAACACCATGCCCATCTTCGAATATATCTGCCAGGAATGCAATCAACGCTTCGAGTTACTTGTTCACGCATCCACGGTTCCCACCTGTCCATCCTGCAAAGCGATTTCGGTTCAGAAACAGTTCTCGGCCTTTGGTGTGGGAGCCACGTCGGAGGGGGCCGGTTCGAGCGGACCGGGCGCTTGTGGTTCATGTGGTGACCCGCGTGGCCCCGGCGCTTGTTCCATGAATTAGCGTCGTGATTCCCATGCCTGATTCTGAAGAAGACGCTGTTCGGCGAGCCATAGGAACGATTTCACAATCGGACCCGCTCATCAAGCTGCTGGAACAGGTCCGGCTTCGGAGGATGACACCGACGGATGCCGGACTGCGGGCTGTCACGGAATCCTGGTTAGGAACGTACCAACAGGTATTGAAATCAGGATCATTTGGCAAAGCGGCGCTGATGCGACTCGATCCTTCTCCGCGTTTGGCTGTCCTCAGGGAGGAAGGCGTGCTTCCGACTGATCATATTGGGCTGCGGGCATTGAATTCTCTTTTTGATTCTCTCCTGGCCTCAGCAGAACACTGAGCACAGCGTCGGATTACATGGCTGCCATTTCCTCTATTATATGGTGCGCGTTGATCGTATTCGGATTCCCTGTTGCGGCCCTATCCGGCGACCTCCCTGGTGTCAGACCTTTGCTTCGCGCCGGTAACGGGGATTTGTCTTCGCTTCTGCCCAAGGAATCCCGCCTGCTGACAGCACCGGACGCCATCGAGGCATTTCTCGCCGCGTTGGACGGCCAGCTCCCGGATTGGGCCACGGTATATGGCGCGGGCCATCATGAGCCGGAATTCGGTGAACGGCTATTTCAGCTCAATCGTGATCGTGATGCCGGGCGAAATGGAAAAGAGGCCTTGAGATGGCCTGTGACCTTCCTTTGGACTGGTCGGCTCTCTACGTATGATCCGGTAAGCCGCGGATTCACAGTCGCCCTCGGACCGGACTCGATTCGGACCCGGTGGGGGACTGTTCGCTTCAAAGCGGAGGAGTTGCCTGGGAACTTGATGGCAGTTCCGGATGCGGACGCCCATGATCGTATATTGCGCCGGCAGGCGGACAGTCCGGTTGAGATTCAGGTGCTGATCACCGGTCGGGTGATTCCCGAGGAATCGATCATCTATGACTTTTCACACGATCAGGAGGGGAGGGGTTGATCATGCCGGTTGTCCGAGTTGAAGACATTGCCTACGTTCTTGCATGGGAGCGATTATTTTCCAACTAGTGCAGGGACCAACCAAGACCCTAGTACGCGTCCCTGGCGCAGCGGAAACCGGTTCCGCTCGGACGACTGTCCATGGTGCCCCAGTCCCGATCCGTCGCACGTAAACTCACGGCAGGTTTTAGCCACGATCCCCCGCGCATGGCCTTGATCGCCCCACGCTCCGGCCCGCCGGGGTCAGATAGGGGAGCGGCTCCGTAATAGTTAGGGTTGTACCAATCTGCTACCCATTCTGACGCATTGCCGGCCATATCGAACAACCCGTAAAAACTGACTCCTTCCGGAAAGGATCCGACCGGGAGGGTCAAGATTTCTCCCTTGATGCCCTTCTCCTTGGAGATGCGTGCTCCTTCGCCTTTGATCCAGAACTCATCCCACTCGGCGCCGCTGGCAAATTCAATCTTGCGTCCTGCCCAGAAACTGGCGCTATTGGCCTTCCGCAGATCCCAGTCATTCCCCCATGGATAGGTTCGCCGGTCGGTCCCACGTGCGGCCTTTTCCCATTCCGCTTCCGTGGGCAGGCGTGCGCCGCGCCAGCGACAATAGGCCACCGCGTCATCCCAACTGACATTGACGACCGGGTGCTGATCGATTTCCGGGGGTGGCCTAGTCCCCTCCCAGACTGTCGCAGCGGGATTGGAGTTGGCAGGGGAGCGGTGGCCGGTGTCGCTCACAAAATCGCGGTAGTACCCGTTCGTCACCTCGTGCCGATCGATCCAGAAGCTATTGAGGTACACACGACGTTCCGGCTGTTCGTCAGGTAGACCACCATTACCGGCAGGACTGCCCATGAAGAATTCCCCTGCAGGGATCAAGACCATGCCATATCCGGCAAAAGAAGACATGGATTCAGCGAGGGTGGCGCCGGAAGCTCCCCACATGTGGAGGATGCTGCAAAACACGAGAACACAGGGGAAGGCTACGGCTTGATCAACTTGCAGGCTCGGGCCACGCCATCTCGATACCGATGCCAGAGCGTGAGCGACTTGCGAAGACATGCGATTACGGAGTCCTGTTGGTTGCGCGTGGCGGCATAGCTGGTCACCATATCATAGGCATCTTGGCGGTGGCCTGCTTCAACCTTTTGATGGGCACGGATGAGGTCCATACGATTTCGCGCAATCTTCTGATGCCGAACCAAGTGATGCTCAGACACATAGGCTTCGATTTCATCCTGGGTCTTCGGCTTGGATGGTTCGGAGACCTCCTTCCGGTCCTTCACACTGCCTTCGACGAAGATCGCCATCACCGCGGCTCCGATGACCCAATCGCGGTTGGCCGTGCACCGCTCGAGCCATCTTCGATATGCGGCGCCGCCGGAGAGAAGCCTGGCACCTTCAAACCGGGTCATATCGAAGCCCAACCCTTCCATCATCTCATGAAACAATTGCGGATGCGATCGTCCGAACGACAAGCCGCCGGTATCCTCTTCATAGATATTCTCGGCCAACATCCGGCGGACGTCTGACGGCGGACTTTGTCCATGGATACGCGCCAGAAACACAGGGAAATCACGCACGTAGACGAGATATTCCTGTTGATAATGGATCCTCAGCTGGTCTTTTGAGATGTCGGGTCCGGTAATAAGGGGCCAGGCCCAATGGTTCTTTTGATCCATGATACTCAGTAAGTCGTCGCGAAACTTCTCCGCTGTCAGGGGCTTCCTACTCATGACTTGCCATCCTTCTTGGTTGCTCGTTAGAATCAGCTCAACGCAGACGATACCTTAACGCAGACAAAACAATGAAGCCCGTGACGATCCAAAATTCAGACGACATTCTTAATTTTCTCGCCGAGGTATCTCTACACGGAAAGGGATTCACCACGGATTGCCTTCTCGACTATGTGTTGGACGAAGGATTCACCGAACCGATCTACCTCAATGCATCCGGTGAAGATCCCGATGCGTATTACAAGGGAGAATCACAGGCCTGGGCGATCTACCAAGTGCGCGAATGGAAACGAGTGTTGACGGTTTCAGGCGGAGCCGGGAAGGATCGGAGAGTGCAAATTACAGAAACTCCCTGAGTCCAAATCATGCTCCTCTGCGGAGAGCTGCCTTTCCCGCTTCGTGTTTCAGTGTATGGAGCGTTTCACAAAAATGCAACGAATCCCGCATTCCTAAAACATCATGATGCAGATCGTGATCCTTTTATCCGGGGTATTGCGGTCGGCCATTAGGTTGTCCGGCACTATACTTCCATGAACCTCGACCGAAACGTGCGTCTATTTGCATGAGGATGATGGTACTCAGAGAGGCGGGCGACATGGGAGAGCTTGCGCTGATCAAGAGTTTGCTGGAGGGCAGCGGCATCCCCTATGTCGTTCATCATGAACATGTCGGGAGTCTTTACCCCGGTGTGCCGTTTTTGAGCGGCCGTGTCCTCGTGGCGGAATCGGAATGGGATCGAGCGGAAACTCTTCTCAGTCGCCTGGACTTGCAGATTCGTGAGGCGGCGGAATCGGATGGCGACTAGGTTCAGGGATGCGGCTTTCGTACAGGAGGGTCTGGCGCCGTCAATTTAGGATCGCGCCGGTCGGATCCGCTAAAGTGTCCGCCGATCATCGTGCCCTCTTCGAAGTACAAGTAGCGGTGCTTGACGACCGCCGCGTTTTCCCAGTCTTCAAAGATCCATTCTTCCCGCCTGAGGCCGTCGCTGGTATGGGTGACGTTCATCGTGTTGGGAGAGCCCCATGCTTCGAGAACCTGGTCGCGCGACATCCCGACCATAACGCGGTGACTGTCGATATGCTTACGGAAATCAGGATCAAGCCAGTGGGGAACAAACCGCCCAGCCAGCATGGTCAGGACAAACAACCCGAGGAATACATATAGGCCAATACGGACCGGCCGTCGGCAAAGTATCGGGGTTTCCTCCGCGGGAGGTAACGCTGCGGCACCAGAGTCGTTCCCTATCGATGCATGCATGTTAGTTGAATCAGAGGGCAGATGATGACCATCGCGCTATCCATCGATATGCTAAACAATCGCTTTTCCATCCGTCAAGGGAGCATGCCCATGATCGTCGAAGTAGAAGCGAATTCCAATTGCGAGTCAGGATTTTTGGGACGATTCAAAGAGCTGGGACCGGCGCGCCCGGTGGTGCATGTTCGGTTGTACGACCGACAGGCCACGGGAGACTGGTGTGCCGTCACTGGCTGGAGTGATGCTGCAGAACCTTCGTGCCCCGCAGTCGCCCGGCCGGTGGAGGATTCGGGGGCCGGTATCACCTACCTGGTTTCCGGAGGAATTTTCGGCCTTCGGTTTAGACCGCTGGACCTCACAGAGGCTTGGTCCGCGGAGAGTCCGCATCAATGGGGAGAGCCGTATCTTGCGGTGGCCGATGCCAGGGATCTCCGCTTCGAGGAGCCATCAAGGGGTACGGTCTGAACTGGACGTCGCGTTTTGAGATGAATCCGCGGAGAAGGACGTCCATGGTTGGGCGCTGGATGGGTCAGTCGGCGTACGTCGGGACCGGCACCTTCTTCGCCGGAGGTGATGGAGGAGCCTGATGGGCAAACTCTTTGGAGTAGGGATTCAGGATTGGATCATGGGTGTTTTTCTGACGCTGCTTCACCAGTTGGAGGCTTTGCGTGCTGATTTCCATCCGGTCTATCAGAGCCTTTGAGGTCAAGGGGTCGGGCAGGCCCTGCAGTGAGAACATCTGAAATGCCAGGCTGTAGTCGAGGTTCTCTTTTCCCTTTTCCCGCACGATAAACCGAGCGGCCGGCGAGGCGGCTCCCTGAAAAAGCAGTAACATGATATTGGACCGAAAGACCGGCGCCGCCGGATCGTCGGACGGATGGAATTCCGGTACCAATTGAGGAACCTTCAACAGAGGAACCGGGGGTGAGAACTCTATGTCGACCAGACGTACAAAGAGGGGCCGGTTGTCGCTCTGGTCGTTGAGGTCTACGGCAAATCCAAACGAATACCGTACGTCGACGCCGTCACGACGGTATGTGTATACATCTTCTCCATTCTCCGGAGAGACCAGTTTCTTAAAGTATTGTTCCCAATCGGCGATAGGATAGTAGGTAAAGACGCGCAGTGCCGACTTGCGATCACGGACGGCATGAGGGATCCCCAGTTTCTGGTGGAGTTCTTCCTGCGTCAGACCCAGATAGCCGTCATCAAAGTAGGGGTTCGCGACAGAGATTACCGGATGTGCCACAACTTGGCACAGGAACAACAAGCCGATACACAACTGGCAGGGAAGTGCCGCTAGCCTCATTGTCAGCGAATATCGTATTCAACAAAGCCCGCTCGCTGGCATCGTATCGGCGAGGATTGAGGGATGTCAAGACGACTCGGGTCACTGGGATTGTCAATGCCCAGAATCGGACATGACTTGCCGAAGAAAGAGGCTTCCCGATATCATGCGGGTTCTACGTTGATGATATACAGATCGTCCTTCGTAGCGTATCGTGCGCTATGATTCTGATTTTTGATCGGGAGTAGGGTCTCGTATGTCCGAAGAAGTCCTTCGCCAACTGCTCCGCGAACGCATCCTCGTCTTGGACGGCGCCATGGGTACCATGATTCAGCGGTACCACCTGGATGAAGCCGCCTTTCGCGGTGAGCACTTTCAGCAATGGAAGAAGGACCTCAAGGGTCACAATGACCTGCTCAATATCACGCAGCCGGCCATCATCGAGGAGATCCATCGTCAGTATCTGGAAGCCGGCGCCGACATCATTGAAACCAATACGTTCAACTGCCAGGCTATTTCCCTCGCAGATTACGACATGGCATCGCTTGCCTATGAATTGGGCAAAGCGGGTGCTGAATGTGCCAAACGGGCGATCCAACAGGTCAGTCGTGCGAATCCGAATCGCCGGTGCTTCGTTGCCGGAGCCATTGGTCCGACGACGAAGACGGCTTCGGTGTCGACCGACACGAACGATGCGGCGGCCCGCGCCACCTCATACGATGCATTGGTACAGGCGTACGGGGAACAGGTGCGTGGGCTGTTGGATGGCGGCGCCGATATTCTGTTGGTGGAGACGATTTTTGATACGTTGAATGCCCGGGCAGCGTTTTTCGCCATCCAAAAGTATTTTGATGAGGGAGGGCGCCGGGTCCCGGTCATGGCCTCCGTCACCTTTATTCAGGCTGGGAGTAATCGCGGTTTTTCTGGGCAGACGGTTGAAGCCTTCTGGAATTCAATCTCGCATGTTCCGCTGTTGAGCGTCGGGATGAACTGTGCGCTCGGCCCGAAGGAAATGCGCCCGTTACTCGAAGAATTGGCTCACATCGCGCCCATCTATGTGAGCAGCCATCCCAATGCCGGCTTGCCGAATCCTTTGCTGCCGACCGGATTTCCCGAGACGCCCGAATCGTTGGCTCCCCAACTGGCTGAATGGGCACAAAACGGATGGTTGAACATTGTGGGAGGCTGTTGCGGCACGACGCCCGCTCACATTGCCTGCATCGCGGATGCCGTGCGATCGCTGCCGCCACGAACGCCTTCGCAAGTTGAACCGTTTATGCGGTTGAGCGGCCTCGAGGCGGTCACAATCCGCCCGGAATCTAATTTTGTCAACATCGGGGAGCGTACGAATGTAACTGGCTCCCCGGCGTTCGCGAAATTGGTCCTCGCCGGCAATTATGAGGCGGCTC
>JBEVJJ010000260.1:0-4933 GCA_040510255.1 Nitrospiraceae bacterium
AAAGGGCATGTGGCTGAGGTGAAGGGACGGGAAATCGCTATCTTTAATGTCGATGGAACCTTCTTCGCGGTCGACAACACGTGCGCCCACCGGGGCGGACCACTCGGCGAGGGAGAACTCGAAGGTGAAGTGGTGACCTGTCCTTGGCATAGTTGGGAGTACAACGTGAAGACGGGTTTCTCGATCACGACTCCCTCTGCCTCAGTGAAGACCTACGAAGTGAAGGTCGAAGGCACTGATGTCAAGGTTCTCCTCTAGCAGGCCACCTTGTCCAAGGCCCTATGAAGAGGATGAAACACACATTCGTTCACAACTTAGTCCATATCCCTCGAAACGTGCTTCTGGGTTGAGAATCTCAGGAGTGTGAGATGGGGCTGATCCAAATTGGGCGTCACGAGAAGGACGGAGCGATCGATGTGATCACACTGACGCTCGAGAAAGCAGTGAACTGGGCCAGGAAAGGCTCGTTATGGCCCATGACATTCGGCCTGGCTTGCTGCGCCATTGAAATGATCGCGGCGGTGTCGTCGCGTTATGACATGGACCGTTACGGAGCGGGTGTCTTTCGTGCCTCACCTCGACAATCCGATTTGATGATTGTGGCGGGGACGGTCTGTCGCCGTATGGCCCCTGTGATCAGGAAAATCTATGACCAGATGCCGGAGCCCAAATATGTGATTGCCATGGGCTCCTGCGCCACATCGGGGAACATTTATGACAGTTACAGCGTGGTGCAAGGCGTGGATCGATTCGTCCCAGTGGATATCTATGTTCCCGGTTGTCCTCCGACGCCGGAAGCCCTGTTCGACGGCATCTTGAAACTGCAGGAACGGATCATGCTGAAGCGGGTTTTCATCAAGCAGCCCAAAGAAGTCAGCCCGCGGGAGAGCAGGTAGGGCCGGACACAAGAATCGTTTCGTAACCCTTAGGCAGGTCACGCTACCGTTTGAACCACAGCGCGGCAAGTATATGTACGGGGATGATAGTGGAACACTGTCAGTATTGACAGGCGAGACACTGGCATCAGAATGCTTCACATCTCTTTCTCTGTTACCAAGGGTAGGGCAAATAGCGGTGGCGAGGAAGACAAGGCTGAAGCCACCAGCGGTTTACGAATTTCAGATTGCTACCTCAGACAACCTAACCCCACAAGAAACTACAAACCAGGATGCTCTTGAAATAAATATACCCGTGTTAATTCGTAGCTTTATGGGGTTGTCCGCGTCCTCGTCGCATTGACTCACCACGCTTCAGGGTTATTGGATACAAGTATGTGTTGAGCCCCGCTGGCTGTCCCATCTCTCGCGTTCCCTGGTCTTTCCTCGCGCGACCGATTCTCCAGTCTCCGCCGCTCCAACGCCAGAGTTCCTCTGAACGGCTCCATGCCTTGGTGTCATGGTCTGCTGATGGAGGCGGCCAGGACTCCGACCCTGCTTCAGAGGACTGTTCGACTGACCCCACATTCCATAGAGAGGAGTAAGCCATGCTCCACTACGCACTAGTGTTCCTGGTGGTCGGCTTGATTGCCGGCGCCCTGAATCTCGCCGGGGTCTCCACGGTCGCGGTCCAGATTTCCTGGATCCTGGTCCTGATCGGAATCGTCCTGGTCGCGATCCATGTGTTCACGGGGCGCACCGCGCGAGTTGTGTGACCGAGGAATCCCGATGGACGCAGTTCAAAGGCGATCTGAAAGAGAAGTGGGGCAAGTTTACCGATAATGACTTGCAGGAGATCGCAGGGCACTATGACAAGTTTATCGGTAAGGCCGAGGAACGGTATGGCGACAAAAAAAGTGAGCTGATGAAGTGGGCTGACCACTTGAGAAGTCGGCGCCGAAACCGGCGACGAAGTAATTCCACCATGAACAACACGGCAACGTGAGGGGGTGCACGGTGGTCAGGGAAACTGGCACGTCCAGGGGGAGTCAGAAGACTGAACAGTCCGGTCCCGCTATCCAGATATCGAAGGCCGATTGGGATTCGAGCGCATTTCGCGGCGGGCCTACGAACTGTATCAGCAACGGGGTCAACAGGAAGGCCGAGATTTGGAGGACTGGTTGGAGGCGGAACGCCAATTGGTTGCTGCATCGAGTACGTAATCACACAAACCGGTGGTCGAGAATGGACATCCATGTCGATCGCCAGAGGAGATGAGGCCATGAACACACTGTTGCGTTGGGACCCTATCAGCAGAACTCGATGGAATCCTTTCAAAGATCAGGATGGATTGGAAAGCCGGTTGGCGACGATGCTTGCTACTCGGGAGGCGACGGGGAACGGGGGAAAAGAGGCTCTGACGGTGGCCGAGTGGTCGCCACTGGTGGACATCAGGGAGGATGAGAAGGAATACCTCATCCAAGCCGAGTTGCCAGACATGAAGAAAGAGGACGTGCGGCTCACGGTGGAAAACGACGTCCTCGCGATTTCCGGCGAACGGAAATTCGAGAAAGAAGAAAAGGGCAGAAAATATCACCGCATCGAACGCGCCTATGGGAGCTTCGTGCGCAGCTTCTCCCTTCCGGAGGATGCGGATGGGAGCAACGTGACCGCCGACTTCAAGGATGGCATGCTCCAGGTGCATCTCCCGAAATCCGTGAAGGCGAAACCGAAAGCCATTGAGATCAAGGTGGGCTAGACCCTTGATCCGAGGGAGCGTCAGGGAAGGCGTTCTGACGCTCCGCGCCCGGCATTGACGCTGCGTCGTTCGTGTATCGGAGGAGGGGTTCGAATAGGCAGGGTCCCTGCCCGTCTGTCGGTGTTTCACGATCCTCCACCGGTGGTGAGAGATGGCCAGTCAGGATACTCAAGCGCTTCATCGGATGGGCCTCACGACGATGCGCCAAACCCTGAGGTCTTGAGCAACAAGGGAGGGACGAGCTATGCGAACCTATCTGTTCATAGGACGCATCGTCATCTTCACATCGGTGGCGCTGATCTGCGGGCTCCCTGCACTGTCAGCACAGGCGACAGATCATTTGCCTGGAGCGGGCATTCCTGAATTCATGGGAGCGCAGCCCACCTCTGACCATCACGCACCAAGCACAGTGGTTGTTCCGGCTCAAGCCACTTGGGTGGACGACATCGCGAACGCACTGGGCTCCTACTTCAAAGCGCACTATCCCACGTCCGATTTTACCTCTTACCTGAAGAAGTTGACCCAGGTACGGGACGCCGAGGATCGCGGGGATCGGCGCACAATGGAGCTTGAGATGGGCGCGTTTTTCACGATGCTCACCAATCAGAACCAAGGCATTAGCGCGGGCGCGGCGGATGAGGTAGCGAACTTCGCGCGGGCGGTGATGCCGGTCCAAGAGTATGGGATCTTCTTTCCGAATGGGCCAGAGCAGTATGGGACTTCGACACCACGGTTCGGGTCTGAGCAAGAACGAGGGAGGTAGAGATGCACATTTGGCGCGACATCGGACCAGAGCTTTCAGTGGCACTCTATCTAGGAGCCTGGGTCGCCGCGCTTCTCGTGACACACCTTCTTTCGAGATAAGAGCATAGTGGAGCCGCGACCCCGCTCGGTGCAGCGGTCAGTTCATGACAAGTCCGTGAGGGTCATTACAATGGGGCCCTGTGATGAACCCTTCACCCCTGAGCCCCACATCCCAAGGAGGGAAGAGCAATGAGAGTCTATCCATTGATAAGACGCATCGTCATCCTCATATCGTTGGTGCTCATCTGCGGGCTCCCTGCGCTGGCTTCGCAGGCGGCGGATCAACCTTCGGGAGGGTCTCCTCCTGTTGTTTTGACGGGAGAGCCTGTCATGATCGCGGCGGGCGCAGTCGAGGACACGCGGAAGGCCTGCCTCGCCAGAATTCCCACGGATGCTAGTGCCGGTCAGCGCATGCTGGCTACGCAAAGTTGCGAACAGTACGAGGGAACTCGGAAAGTGAGCCAAGACGCACCCAAGTTCTGAACGCCCGTCTCGGCGAAACCGAAGCGAGGCTGGAGCGCAGTACGGGACGGAGCTAGCGGAGTGCAGGCTTAGCGCAATCGTGAATGCTGATCGAGGGCGGTTCTGTCCGAGCCTGTGAGCGTCTTTTAGCGGCTGCTGTCTCACCCGATAATCTCCCGCTGTCCAAAGAAGAACGGGAAATTATTGCGCATTACGCGGATGCGTTGGATCAACTGAATCTTAAGGAAACCCTCGAAATGACAACACGGAGGAGTAGGAACAATGCCGGTCTATGAGTACGGGTGTGAGGCAGGCCATCGCTTTGAAGTGACCCAAAAATTGAGCGATCTCCCCATCACCACGTGTCAAGCTTGCGCCCAGCCGGTCTCCAAGCTGATTTCGGCGCCGGCGATCATGTTCAAGGGGTCCGGTTGGTACATCACAGACTATTCGGATAAGTTGAAGCCGACGGCCGCGGAGGGAAACTCAGAGAGTACCACCGGACCGAAGAAAGACGGCTCAGAGAAAGAGGCCGCCAATCTTGCATCCCCGCCTTCTGCCTCCGCGCCAGCACCCTCCCAAGTCTCCGCGCTTCAGGGGTCTAGAGAATGTAATGGAGGTGACAAGTGGAACTAGTGATGTGGATTGTTGTGGGGATCGTCGCGGGTTTGGGGTTTATTGTCTTAGTGCCCGTACTGGTGGTCGGGACCTGGTTTGTTGTCTTGACCGTGATCCTGGGGTTGGCTGACGGGACCATATGGTTGCTGGATCAGGGGTGGAAGAAGAACAGGAAAGCTACCCCTGCTTGTCGAGTATTAGCCGTCGAGTCTTTATCTCGGGTTTTACGGGTAGCCTGAAAACTGTTCCATCACCGTTACGGCAGACATTGCCTTGCGCAAGAGCTCCTAAAGAAGCCCCGTTTCGAAGCCCAGGCAGGTACCAGTGCCGCCTAATCGGACTCAGGAAGTCGAAGAGCGGGTGCGATCTGGACAGATGGAACGATCGCTCAAGGTGAGATCAGCGAGCGGTTGGA
>JBEVJJ010000261.1:0-4065 GCA_040510255.1 Nitrospiraceae bacterium
AATACAGATCGACCAGTTCGGCAATAAAAATGCGGGGAGCAAGTGTCAGGATTGGCGCCGTGGCGCTGTGCGTCTCACGACGCGGCACGGTTTCAAACGGCCGCAACGGTTGAATGGTCATACCGTCCGTGCCGGCGGCGCGATAGACTGCGGTGATCACGAGTGCCTGCTTGTCTTGCCGCTCTCCCCGAAGTTCATGAATGCGCTGCATGAGTGCGATCAACACACCCTGAACTTCCTCCGAAACGGTTGGGCCGTCGAGGGCGGCGACCAGACGAGGATCGCCGGCCATGCGGCCAGACAGTTTCCGCCCCACGGCAACCACCACAGGGGCCTTCTCGTTCACTGTCCGGAGATGCCGCTCGAACTCGGCCAGCAATCGTCCGTTGTAGTCGCCGCAGAACCCCCGCTCTGACCCTATGAGCAGATACACCGGCGTCCCGCTCTGGTCCCGCGGCAGGGCATCAGGGTGGAAGGCGAGAAAGTCTTTGGCCGCCGTCTCCATGCTCGTGACCACACGCTGTTGGGCGGAAAGGAGGCGAGTCAACTTATGGATCTCTATCATCGCCAAGTTGTTCATGGCGCCCATAATCTCGCTGATCTCACCCAGCGTGCGAATGTGCTCTTCGATCTCATGCCGTTTGCTCATGGGGATCGATGCTCCTTGAGCCAACGAGTCACTGTTTGAGCCCATTCGTCATCGCTTGCCTCCAACGTAAGAGTCGTCTCCTTCGCGCGCGCGGCCAGATCCTCGAGCAACACAGGGATCGATTCCTGGGGAATCTTGTCGAACAGACCGAGATTAAAAGCCGTCAGCCTGGCGAGATGAAACTCGATCGGCAGAGGGGACAGTCGGTCTTGCTTCAGGAGTTCCCTCAAAACGCGGCCGCGGGCAATCTTCGCTTCCATCGACGCCTCGAGACGCGACCCGAATCGGGTAAAGACCTCCAACTCGAGGAATTGGAGGTAATCCAACTTCATGCGACCGGCTTTTTCTTTAATTCGATGGTGCTGTCCCTTCCCGCCGACACGTGACACGGATTTCGTCACGTCGATGGCGGGAAGGATACCGGACGAAAAGAGACGTTTATCGAAATAAATCTGTCCATCGGTGATCGAAATGAGATTCGTGGGAATATAGGCGGCGATTTCTCCCTCCTTCGTCTCCACGATCGGCAAGGCCGTCATGCTGCCGCCTCCATGTGCCGGAGCGAGACAGGTCGAGCGTTCGAGAAGACGTGAGTGGAGAAAAAAGATGTCGCCCGGATAGGCCTCGCGCCCGGGGGGACGGCGGAGAAGGAGCGAGAGCTCGCGATAGGCTTCCGCGTGCGTGGTCAGATCGTCGTAAATCACCAGCGTATCGTGGCCCTGCCACATCCAGTATTCAGCCACCGCGCATCCCGCGAACGGAGCCAGGAACTTGAGGCCCGGCAACGACGTCGCCTCCGCCACGACGAGAGCCGTATGGTCCAACGCGCCGTACTGCCGGAGGACCTCGATCGTGTCGACAACGCCGGACCGCTTCTGTCCGATCATGACATAGACACAGCGCACACCTCGGCCTCGCTGATTGATGACGGCATCGATGGCCAATGAGCTTTTCCCAAGTCCGTTGTCCCCGATAATCAATTCGCGTTGGCCTTTGCCGATCGGAATCAGCGTGTCCACGATCTTATTGCCCGTATATAACGGTTTGTGCACGAAGTCGCGTGCCGTAATCGGCGGGGAAAGGATGTCCAGCGGACCACTGGTCGAACATTCGGGCCGGTCCAATCCATCGAGCGGGTTCCCTAAGGGATCGATGACCCGTCCGATCAGGGCATCCCCTATGGGAATTCCCATCCGCCGGCCAGACAAATGCGCGATCGTACCGGCAGTCAGCCGGTTGGTCTGTTCGAGCAGGATCGCGCCGACGACATGGGTTTCGAGCTGGAACACCATTGCGCGACTGCCATCTTCGAGATCCAGGATCTCATCCATCGCAGCGGAAGGCAGACCCTCGACCCAGGCGATGCCGTCCCCGACCGCCACGACGATCCCCTGTTCGTCCACCCGCAGGCCGAAACGATAGTTGCGAAGCCATGCGGCCTGGCCGGCCAGCAGTTGATTTGATGTCATCGTTGGTTGACTAGGCATGGCGTGACGATGCAGCGAAGAAGCTCATTTCGTCTTGCACGTTGGCGCGGAGCACCCAGGAGCCAAAACTGATCCGCACCCCGGCAATCAGAGCTTTGTCTTCAAGAAACTCGCAGGCGACATCGCGCCCCGCCAGCATTCGGCAGGCTTGGGAGAGCACTTCACGCCGACCTGTGTCCATCGGATAGGCGCTCGTGATTTTCATCGGAAGCCCGATCGTGACCGAGGTGGCTTGGATAGCTTGCAGCTGATCGTGGGGCAGGTTTGAAAGATCCTCCCTCACCATGTCGACGATCCTCCGTTCCAACTCGGGCCCCCCAAGACGTGACAGGAGGCGACTCGCGAACGCTCCCCCCTGCCCGATGGCGGTGGCCTCCGCCTGCTGCGCAAAGTCTTTCAGCCGCCGTTGTTCCACCGCCGCGGCTTTTTCGCGTTCCTGATCGAGTTCGGCACGAAGGTTGTCCAACTGCCGGCTCCGTTCCGCGTTGATCTCGTCACGCAGCTGTTTCCGCGCCTTCTGACGTTCCTGTTCCCACTCTGTCAGGCGATTCTCATATTGGCTCTGTAAAGCCTGCGCATCATTCCGCGTCGTTTCTGCTTCCGACAATGTCTGTTGAATAACGGCCTTGCGCTGGGCGATCACGTTCATCACGGGTCGATAGAGAAACCGGTTCAGGATCCAGATAAGGACCACAAAATTGATGAGTTCGAGTATGAACGTTGGCCAATTCAGTTCCACGGATCACCCTTTACCGTTCCCGCATGAGCAGGAGCAAACCAAACCGTTCGTCATGTATCGGTCACGGCTTCAGCATGTATTCGAGCAATGGATTTCTGAACAGAATGATGAGGACGATGACGAGGCAATAGATCGCCAGGGATTCAATCATAGCTAGGCCGATGAAGAGGGCACGCGTGATCGAGCGCTCCGCTTCAGGCTGTCGTGCCAAGGCTTCCAATGCCTGGCTGATCGCACGTCCCATCGCCATCGCAGGAATCATGGTTCCGATGGCAATAGCCAACGCGGCAACGACCGTCGAGGCGAGGGCAAACCAACTGATGTCACGCATTGATTACTCCTGTGCTTGAGATTGTTGCGATTGTTGTGAGTGGATCGCGCCGGCGATGTAGATCAACGCGAGCATGCCGAAGATATAGGCCTGGATCAACGCTTCAATGATGTGCAGCATTAACAAGGGAATCGGTACCAGAAAGCCCGCCACGAGCAGCACCAACAGCGCGGCCATTTCGAGGCTCATGATGTTGCCGAACAGCCGGACGGCAAGGGCCAGCGTGCGGGTGAATTCGCTCATGAGGTGGAATGGGAGCATGAGCGGCATCGGAGCCAAGTAGTGGCGCAGATACGCTCTGAGCCCTTCTGCGCGGATGCCGAACCAGTGGACCGATAGAAACACGAGCACGGCCAATGCCGCCGTCGTCGATAGGTCACCGGTCGGGGCATAGACACCAGGGATTAAACCGGACAGGTTCGCCACCATGATGAATAGCCACAGAGTGGCGATGAATGGGAGGAGTCGCGTCGTTTGTGCGGGCAGCACGGCTCCAATCGCCTCATCCGCCGCATTGAGCACTCCTTCCAACACCACTTGGATCGGCCCCGGATCGAGGCTTAATCGCCTGGTCGCGATCCAGGATCCCACCGCGAGACCCATCATGATGCCCCACGTGGTGAGGACCGGTTCTGGGAGGAAAACGGGTCCCAGTTGCACCCCCGTCCCTCCGAACAGATCAGACGATCCCATCCGCTACTCCTTGACATTCAAATAGACACTCACAGTGCCGGCACCCACACCGAGGACAATCAGACTCAGCGTCCAGCGCATTGAATACCCGGCGGACAGACCGTCCAGCCACCGACCGACATACGCGCCGACGATCACCGGCACAACAAACAGCAAACCCAGGGTT
>JBEVJJ010000262.1:0-10357 GCA_040510255.1 Nitrospiraceae bacterium
AGAACGACCGTTACGCATTGACTGATGCGCTCCTGCTCCTTAGATTCCGTTGCTTCGCACATGCTCGCCGCATTCTTCTAGTTGGTTTGGCGCTGTGGTATATTGCGTCCACTGTTGAGGTCGTGGATGCCTATCTGCCGTTGTTCTGCCAAATGATAAGCAGAGCAAGTAGTTTGCCGTGGACTTCGCATCGTCGACGAGGTGGCATATGATCTCAACTGTTCATGGTGATTCACTATGACAACAATGACTTCCACGAATTCACAGCTCATCCTGTTCCTCTCTATGTCGCTCTGTCTCGCATGGGCTATGCCTGCACAGTCGGTCTCCATTGTGGGAGCCGATCCGAAGGGAGGCCCCTCCGTGTATGCCGAGGTGTGCGCGCGGTGCCACGGCGTCGATGGAAAAGGAGACGGCTACACCAAGTTCACGCCGCCGCCGGCAGACCTCACGTCACCGGCGGTGCAGAGCAAGATGGACGTGCAGTTGTTTAGGGCCATTCATGAAGGCAAACCGAACACAGCAATGGGCGCTTGGAAATATGCCTTGTCCGACGAGGAAATCGGGGACGTGCTTTCGTTCCTGCGAACACTTGGAGTTTCCGAGAAATGATCGCGAGGGTTGGCGCCTTATAGCGGAACTGCTCTGGACGGCCACCATTGGAAGACGATCAAGATACTGAGCCCATGCAGACGCCTTCATTCTGGCTGCTCATTGGGGCCGGCACATGTTCGGTGTCACCACGCTCGATTCGGGCGAGTGGCTGTTGATCATGGTCCTAGGGGCTCCTGCCGATGGCGGTCATGGAGTTCTGGAAGCTCGGCATTCGCCGATCGGCCATAGTGAATGACCACAAGGGCTCGCCCGCGCATGTTGGGTAGCAACGTGTGATATCTCACCGGCTACATGGTGAGCTTGAAACGGATGAACGACGTCACCCAATGAATCCTTTCTTGTGCGAGTGTCTCACATGGTGCGTATCATTTTATCAACCATTCTCTGGTTCATGAGGAGGTCGCTATGTTTGAAGCTAGACGGTTTATGAGTGTGTGCATGCTGTCGGGACTCGTATTCGTCGCAATGCTGCCGATGACGGCAGCCGGCGCGGATTCCTCTCCGGCCACTGGATACGATATACACGTGCAGGCCCCCCACATGATGCCCGATGGGACCCCGGGCGGCCCCTATCACCACTATTGCAAAGGCATCTCCGATCAGATCCTGCAATGCCTCCTTTTTGAATCCACCGATCCAAAGGCGCCCTTGGTCGCAATCGAATATTTTGTGTCGAAAGATCTCACCAGAAAACTTCCGGCCATCCAGTGGCATAGATATTTCCATGATCACAAAGTGGAGATTGCAACGGGACGGGTCCAGGTTCTCGATCTGCCGGAAGACAAGGCCAAGGCGGTCGCCGAAGTCGCTTCTAAGACGGATGGTGTCATCTATCACCTCTGGCAGAAGGGGCTGGAATTTCCCGATGGAAGCGTGAGTTTCCCGCAATCGCTCGGACATAAGTTCCCGGGACACACTGAAAAGTAGACCTCACTCGTTTCTCTGCCAGAGTGTGCCATCAGGGTCGGGAAGAATGAACATCCGCGCGAGTGATGCCAAGACAATGTTCCTCAGGCTGGCAGCCGCATTGCTGTTGGCGATATGGCCTCGTCCAACCCTCGGAAGTGACGCCGAAGTGTTGCAACCGAGGGTTCCGACCCACCTCATCGAGGAGGCCAGGCAGTGGAGAAATCCGCTGGAGGCAACCCCGGAGAATATTGAAAAGGGAAAAGTTTTATTTCAGGGGAAGGCCTTTTGCGCGACATGCCATGGGCGTGATGGTCGAGGGCTTGGCGATATTGCCGGATTGCGCGGGAAGTTGCCAAGAAACTTTACTGATCACACGTGGCAAGCCGCCAGAGCCGACGGGGAATTGTTTTGGATTCTCAAAAATGGGAGTCCGGGGACTGACATGGCGTCCTTCATCCCGTTGGTCCTGACGGAAGAGGAAGCGTGGCACGTCCTCCTCTACGTTCGGTCGTTCGGTAAACAATGAGCGATGTCGCGATGGCCGAAGGGATGTCACCGGTCATTGAGCCGAGCCATCTGTATCGTCCTTGGGGTCCTGACGGCATGGTGGGGTGGCTGCCGGTCGGCCGGGGCGGAATGGTCGGCGATCGCGGAGCAACGAGTTAGCTATACCACCGATGCCTTCCAGTTTTCCTCCGCCCGCCGTCTGGCCCTGAACGAGGATCCTTCGCAGCCAACCGTCGTTCCACTAACCAAACCGGAGGACGTAATCTGGGAACCGGCCGTCGAAGTCATCCGCTCGGGCTCCACTGCCTTCGGGCACAACGAACTGTCGGTCAAGGCTCATGGGTACCTCTATACCGACAAGTCGATTTTTAACCACGGGGATTATCGCATTCAAGACCGCCAGTGGCTGGGTCCTGACACATCGGTCTTGCTGCGGTACCGCTATGTACCGAATCTGTTCCTGGGACCTAATTTCGAACGGCGGAGCGGCAGCCGGTCGATTCAAGAAGAGCGGGTCACGTCGCACCAGTGGAGGGCCGAATTCGAGCGCCGTCTGAACGAAGACCTCACTGCGGCTCTCGTGACCCGGTATGGTGTGCGGTTATACAACGAGGCGTTTGCGGAGCGTGACACGCATTTCTACACAGTCGGTCCGCGGGTGGACTATCGGGCCACTTCCTGGATCACGTTCACCCTGGGCTACCTGTATGAACGCGGCCTCGCCGATGGGCGGCAGGAACCGCAGTTCATGGATGACGTGTCCTATTATCTGCACCTCGTGTCATTCGGCACGGAGTTGCGGCTCACCTCCAACCTCGCCCTCAATCTGATATATCTCCATGTGCGCAAGACATTCACGAGCAATCTCGTCGGAGACACGCATCTCGATCGACAGGATTTCACCCATCAGGGACTCGCGGCGCTTCGCTATCAGTTCACCACGAGGGCTGCCGCAACCCTCAGCTTCCAGCACACGCGACGCACCTCGACTAATGTATTGAGGGATTTCAACGACACCATTGTGTCGCTGGGAGCGGACTATCGTTTTTGATGACGCGCTGTGGCATTCCGCGCCTACACCCCTAGGCCTCCTGTAGCTATTCTCTCCAACCAGTTTGGCCCCATCTATCTGCGGTGTGCAAGGTGGCAGATTCCGAGGGTCCCGGTCCATTCTCAAGAGGTAGTTCTGGCACGAGGCTCGCATCGACCGTCCATATGGTCTCTGTGAGGTGGTTGCTCCTCATCCCAATTCTTCTTCTCGGTAGTTGCGTACAGGCCGTTGAGAAGCCACGCGTGGAGCAGCCCCGCGCTACCGGAGATACGACCTCCATCGACGCCCTGTTCGCTCCGCCCTCGCCTGAAACTATCTATGGCGACCAACGGGGTGAACAGATCCGACTTGGGTATGAAATTGTCGTGAACACACAAGAGTATGCGGCTCTATACGTGGGTAACTCCCTTAATTGCACGAACTGTCACCTCGATGCCGGTCTCGATCCAAATGCCGCCTCTTATGTGGGCTTGGGCCGTGTGTATCCCGAGTATCAGGCTCGGGCCGGACGCGTGGTGACTTTGGCTGATCGCGTGAACGACTGTTTCGAGCGGAACCTACGGGGCAAGCCGCTGCCTCTGGACAGTCACAAACTGCGGGCTGTTGTGGCCTACATCGAGTGGCTATCGGAAGGCATTCCACAAGGAAGCCGGATTCAGTGGCGGGGCATTCCGAAGATTCAATCCGTCCGCGCCCCGGATAGTGAACACGGCAAGAAGGTCTTCGGTGCGCGATGCGCATTTTGCCACGGCGCTGACGGACAAGGCACGTTCGCTGCTCCTCCCTTGTGGGGACCGAAATCTTATACTATTGCTGCCGACATGGCGCGGACGAGCGTGGCAGCTTCATTCATCAAGGCGAACATGCCGCGCACGCGCGGATGGGCGTTGTCTGATGACGAGGCATA
Organism: Nitrospiraceae bacterium; assembly: GCA_040510255.1. Lineage (GTDB taxonomy): Bacteria > Nitrospirota > Nitrospiria > Nitrospirales > Nitrospiraceae > DASSBQ01. The sequence goes on from JBEVJJ010000262.1 coordinate 3,990, forward strand.
CGACGTCGCGGCCTATATCAATTCTCAGCCTCGCGCTGACTTTTCCGGAAAAAGTAATGACTGGCCAAAGGGAGAAAAGCCCGGAGATGCTCCGTATTGACGAGGACGGGGTGAACGAGAACCGTACAATGAGAAGTGGTTTCGCGTCACGCGGAAATACCTGCTGGACCTCATGGCGATGAATCTGACCGTTGCGCATCATAGCGGGACCCGCTTCGATATTATAGCGGGTGCGCATACCGTCATTACGGATCAACCGGTCGAGGATGGAGGTGCCGACGCCGGGATGGGTCCTGTGGAACTCTTTGTCGGCTCGCTCGCCAGCTGCGTCGGATACTTTGTGGGCCGATATTGTGCGCGTCATGGAATTCCTCGGGATGGACTCAAGGTGGATGCCGAATGGGCGATGGCTGAGGGGCCGCATCGGGTAGGGCAGATTACCCTGTCGATTTGTTTGCCGCAGCCTCTCACGCCGGAGCACAGAGACCGATTGTTGAAAGTTGCCCATGGCTGCACCGTACATCAATCGATCACCGCCACAGTAGATGTGACAATCGAAATGGACCGGCATAGCGTCCCGGCATCTCATTTGTGAATGGAAACAAATGATGATCATTTCGCGCCGGTCGTTTCTCAGAACGTTGCTTCAAGGTCTCGGCGCTTGGTATGTCGCACACCGTGTGATGCCATGCGTCGAAGCCGGGCAAGAGAAAGCGACCAGCCCCGAAAGTGGTCCGCTTACGGTACGCGTGTCTCGCCCGTTCGATGCCGAAACGCCTGTCCGTGACTTCACCTCCTGGTTAACGCCCAACGAACGCTTCTTTGTGCGCAGTCATTTCGGTCCTCCGGACCCGCAATCGGTGGATGCCTCATCCTGGCGCCTGAAAGTAGGCGGATTGGTCGACCGGGGACTCACCCTCAGCCTCTCAGATCTGCAGCAGATGCCGGAGGTCACGCTCACGGCAATTCTGCAATGCAGCGGCAATGGGCGCGCACACCATCGTCCGAAGGTGCCTGGCGTTCAATGGGAGCGCGGGGCGGTCGGCAACGCGGAATGGACAGGCGTGCGCCTGCGTGATGTTCTGCAGCGGGTGGGGGTACGCGAGCAGAGCCGGCATGTGCAATTTCAAGGAGCAGATCGTTCAGCTGTCGCAACAGTGCCCTTGTTCACACGCAGTATCCCTCTCGCGAAGGCGATCCATGCCGATACGCTCCTCGCGTATGAAATGAACGGGCGGCCGTTGCCGCTGCTGCACGGCGCACCACTGCGGGTCGTCACCCCTGGTTGGATGGCAGAGTCCTCCATCAAATGGTTGACCGACATAACCCTGCAGGCCGAGGAGTCGACGGGTTACTACATGCAGACGGCCTATCGAATCCCCCTCACCCCTGTTGAGCCGGCCACGGCTTCGTCGGCAAGTACGACGATTCCCGTCGAAGCGATGGTGGTGAAGTCCCTCATCGCTGCACCCTCTGAAGGCGAGACTGTGGTCAGGGGGACGGTGACGATTCAAGGTGTGGCGTGGGCCGGGGAGGCAGAGGTCGTCAAGGTGGAAGTGTCTTGTGACGACGGGATGACCTGGGAGCCGGGCCGTTTCATCGGCCAGAAGCATCCCTATGCATGGAGACAGTGGCAGCATATCTGGAACGCCACAAGACCGGGTCCGACGGCCCTTCTCTGCCGTGCGACTGATACGCGAGGAGAGGTGCAGCCGGCGACCAGTCCTTGGAACCCCAGCGGGTTCTTGTGGAATGGATGGGATCGGGTGGTCGTCACAGTGGCATGATGAGGAAGCCGATGCGCGTGCGCATAATCAGCGCCGTCCTCCTGTTGGTGGGATTGGCGGTCGTAACGGCCGCACAGGAAGAAGATCGTTCCGGTGTAGATCCCGGACTCGCACATCGGGCCGAGGTTTTGATTCTTGCCCGTTGTTCCGTCTGCCATACACCGGATCTGATCTCCCAACAGCGGCTACCTCCGGAGCGTTGGGCGGCGACGGTAGAAAAGATGGTGCACTGGGGGGCAGAGATTTCCGCCGAGGAAGGAGATCTCCTCGTGCGGTATCTGTCGGCGCGGGACCACCCCGGTGCGCCGGATCACCTGCCTCTGTTCGACAGCGAACTGGGGAAAGCAGAGCCGCTCACCCAGGAGCCGGCAGCTGTCGGTCCACTTACAGGCGTCGCCTCCAGAGGATCGAGTATTTATGCGCATAACTGCCAGGCTTGTCATGGTGAGGGCGCCATGGGTTTGGTTGGGCCGAAGCTGGCACGCAGCGGCATTCTCAAGGATAAGGGGACATTTTGGGAAACCGTGCTCCATGGCCGGGGTCCGATGCCAGCCTGGGAGGCGGTACTCAGCCACCAGGACATCGCAGATGTTCATGCCTGGCTTTCCGCCAGGTGAGTTGAGTCTTCCATAAAGCGGTCAGGCAAGAAAGGGGTCTGTCATGGTCCAAAAACGAATGGTGATGATCGGGTGCGCGCTGTTGTTCGTGGTAGGGCTCGCGTCGTTTCCGCGCCTGCTTCTCGGAAGCGATCAAGGTCGGGCAAAGGAGCTGGTACAGAACAGCTGCGCCGGATGCCATCGATTGCAGGGCCAACCGGATTCACGATTCAACTTGAAGGCCCCCGATCTCATCTGGGCTGGAAGCAAATACCAGCGGTCTTGGTTGATCGATTGGCTGACGGGCAAAGAGACCCCGCTCTATGCGAAAGGTTATCGGTGGGATCTCGCGGAGGCTCCCACGAAACATCCTGTGGTCACGCAGGCGGAAGCCGAAGGCATCGCCGAATATTTTGAAGAGCACAACAGGGATCAACGGGTGAAAGTCGGGGCTTTTGATGTGTCCAAGGTCAGCAAGTTTGACGCGACGTTCGGCGGCATGGCCTACAAGGCGCACGCTTGCCTTGGTTGCCACGTGATCGAAGAGAACGGCAAGATCATCGGTGGCCCGCAGAGCGCGTCGCTGGTGGCGGCCGGCAAGCGGTACAACATGGACTGGCTGTTCAGGTTCGGGCAAAACCCGCAGGACTTTATGCCGCACAGCGGTGAGTTTCTGGCAGATGCGACCGAACCCCAGTTGCGCGCCGTCATTGGATTTCTGGCCGTGCAGGGCGTGAAGGACTTCAAGTATTACGAGCCCTGGACGAGTCCGGAGTTCGGGATGGCGAGTGTCGAACGAGGATCGGTTCTGTATAAACAATATTGTTCACAATGTCATGGCGCTGCAGGAAAGGGCGACGGGCCGGCCGCATCGGGATTGGAGCCGAAGCCGGCGATTCATGCGAATATTCCCTTCGACAAGGTGCCGATCGACTATCTCTACAACGTCATCAATCATGGCGGCGCCGCCATGGGGAAGTCTCCGAACATGCCCTACTGGGGCCTCACAATCGGACAACAGGGCGTGGCCGACGTGATGGCCTATTTGAAAGTGACTTTCAAAGGCGTGCCGGAAGTTGCGCAAGGGGGCGCCGTGTCCGGTGGCGGGCCGACAGGCGTATGCCCGCAGCCCAGAAGAACGGCGCAGGCTCCCCAGGAGTTTTTAACCAAGACCAATCCGCTGCCTAGCTCGAATGCCACGATCCAGGCGGGGAAAACGCTCTTTCTGCAGACTGCCCAACCGGTGGCCTGTGCGATGTGCCATGGAGACAAGGGCAACGGGGAAGGTTTCATGGGCGCGGCGTTGATGCCGCCGCCTCGAAACTTTACCTGCGGCGCAATGATGAAGGATCTCCCGGACGGACAGCTGTTCTGGATCATCAAGAACGGTTCGCCTGGCACCGGCATGATGTCCTTTGCCGGATTGCCGGACGATCAGGTATGGCAGTTGATTCACTACGTGCGCAGTCTGGCAAAGTAGCAGGAAATGGGGATACAAGTTCTGAATTCTGAATTCTGAGTTGAAAGACTGAATACTTCATGGATGACGCGCGTCCACGAACGACGAGATACGAGATGCGAACGACGAATGAAGGAGGTAAGACAGTGGCGACTATGATTATATCTGGCAGTCGAGGAACCGATGATCCGACCATGGCGACACTGCCGTTCATGGCGGCCAAGACGGCGAAAGAACAGGGACATGACGTCATTCTTTGGCTGTGGAACGAGTCGGTCACCCTGGGCAGGAAAGGGACAGCGGACCATGTGATGGGGGTCAATCTCACGCCGCTCAAAGAGTTGCTGGCTGCCGTGCAAGCGGCCAGTATTCCGATCTGGGTCTGCGGCGCCTGCGCAGTCGCCCGGCAGATCGGGCAGAGCGACCTGGTGTCCGGCGCCACGATCAAGGGCATGCCGGACTATATCAAAGCGGTGGCGGAACGTGATCGCAACGTTGCGTTCTAGCGGGCGGGGCGAGGACGTCATGCATCCGAAGACCATAATGCTCCTTTTCGCAATGTGCGCCTGTATGGTGTCCACCGCGCCTGCCGCGGAGCGCCATATGATGCAGCCGCGCGTGCCCGCGGACAAATTGGAAGAAGCGCGCGCATTACAAAACCCGCTGCCTGATTCATCGGACGTCCTTGAAAAGGGCAAGGCTCTGTATCAAGGCAAAGGGACCTGCTTTAGTTGTCACGGCAAGAGTGGGGCGGGAGATGGGATAGGCGCGATGGGCCTCGATCCGTCGGCCAGAAATTTTAAGCACCATGGATTCTGGCGTCATCGCACAGAGGGTGAGATCTTTTGGGTGATCAAGCACGGCTCACCCGGCACGGGGATGATCGGCTTCGGAAGCGTCCTCACCGATGAGGAAATTTGGTCCATCATCCAATATGAACGAAGTTTTTCCGGGGACCATGGTCCGGGGCGCGGCAGGGGCGGTGGAGACGGGATGCGTCATATGGGACCTGGCGGCGGCATGGAGCGGGGAGGTCCGCCGGAGTCGAGAGGTGGGGAGTGCGGGAAGGACTGCGGGCCCAACCGATTAAGCGAGCCGGAAGGAAAGTAGGGTGTGAGATGACATTCGCTCTGATTGCTTTCGTCGCTGTTCTGCCCGTGATCGCCGGAGTCGCCTCGTTTGGTGGAATGGGTGTACTCGTATCTTCTGCGCCTGTCCAGACCGCTGATCATCTTGTCGTCATTGCAGATCGACCGGGAGCGGAAGGCGGTGTCTTGAATCCCCACAGCGATCTCATCTTTCGGGCGACGGACGCCACATCCTGCCTCGATTGCCACCGGGCGGGCCGGGAGGGACAGCTCACGGCTCAGGTCCAGGATAACCCGAAGGTCCAAGACCTCAAGGCGAAGGCCAAGGGGATTCATGGACCGGGACGCTTCGCGGATTGCCTTCGTTGCCACGCGGGAGGCGACAAGGGAGTGGAGAAGTACAGGAAGTGAGAAGAACAGGCAGATGGCCTGGGGCTAATAGCACGAACAAAGAGACGTGGCTTTGCTTGTGCCATATGCCGTTAGTTCTGCTCTTCTGAGGCGAGCGACGAGATACGAACTACGCTTCACGAATGACGAGTGCATGACGTGGCAGGAGTCCGCTGGCGCATCGTTTCGATTGTCGCGCTCTTGGCCGGCGCGGTCGCCGGAGCGTTCCTGTTCGAAGCAGTTCTGAGTGCAGGCGCAGGCTCTCCATTCGGACATACGCGATATGGCCATGCGGTCGGCTGGGTTGGGCTCACCGTCACTCTGCTGGTTTTTATCTATCCATATCGGAAGCGCCACAGTCCGGCGCGTCAGTGGCCGCGCGGATGGTTTCACGTGCACATGGTGGCTGGGATTCTGGGGCCGCTGTTGATCTTCTTGCATTCAGGTGCTCATTATCATGCCCTGGTTCCGGTCCTAGCGATGGCGGCCATGGTGATCGTCGTGGTCAGCGGGATCGTGGGACAAGGGGTCCATGCCTTCGTGTTGAGGACACTCAATGACGAACGACGCCGTTTCCAGCAGGAGGGACTATCCGAGGCGGACATCGAGAACCGGCTGCATGGCATGGCGTCTCAGGAGGAAGCGTTTCGGCTGTGGCAGGCCGTCCATGCGCCGATGACGCTGATGTTCCTGATACTCACCGCGTTGCACGTCGCAGGCGCGCTGTTCTTTGCAGGCCTCTGAGCCCGCAGTATTCATGATGGGTCGTCGCGAAATCGCGTAGTCGCGTCGCGAGGTCCACGGCGCGAAGAATAATGAGGCGCACGGTGCGATGAATAAAGAGCACTATGTCTGTGCGCGCCGGCGAGGTCCACGGCGCGAAGAATAATGAGCGCCACGGTTGTGGACGCCCGCGAGTGGTGAGCGGGCCGTGTCCCGTGAGCCGGCAGTGTCTTGTGAGCGCCCAGTGTCTGGGAATTGCTCGTGGACGCCGCCGAAACCGGGTAGGCTTGTCGCAGCAGCGAATCCGCGATTGCAGTAGAGCCGT
>JBEVJJ010000263.1:0-24394 GCA_040510255.1 Nitrospiraceae bacterium
GCAAGAACCTCCGGAAGCCTGTTGGTTCATAGATGACCGGCAGGAAAATCTGGAGCCGGCCAAACGACTCAAGATGCGGACGGTGCATTTTGTAAACGCGTGCCAGCTGAGCAGAGACCTTACGGCACAGTTGAGGGTACGTTTCTGAGGATCACCACGCGCTGAAGCAAGTGCGTCACGGTTGTCCGCTGAGGAATACCAGCATGAAGGCTGCTGAACTATTGGTGCGTTGTCTCGAACACGAAGGTGTCGAGCTCCTGTTCGGGGTTCCCGGGGAAGAGAATCTCGAAGTGATGGACGCATTGTTGGATTCGCGGATTCGGGTCATTACGACGAGGCACGAACAAAGCGCAGCCTTTATGGCCGATGTCCACGGCCGGCTGACGGGTCGGGCCGGTGTTTGTCTTTCGACCCTGGGGCCAGGAGCGACGAATCTCCTGACCGGCGTGGCCGATGCCAATCTCGATCGGGCGCCTCTCGTGGCCATTACAGGACAGGTGCCTCTCGACCGTCTGCACAAGGAATCCCACCAGGCCATCGATGTCCGCTCCATCTTTCGTCCGGTGACCAAATGGACTGCCGAACTCATCCGGCCTCACGTGATTCCCGAAGCCATCCGCAAGGCCTTCAAAGTCGCTGAGACGGAAAAACCTGGTGCGACCCATCTGGAGCTCCCCGAAGATGTCGCGGAGGAACTGGTTCCCCATCCTGACCACATTGCCCTTCTGCGTGTTCAATCTCCTCCGATTCCAGAACCGGGCGCCAGTCAAATCGAGAAGGCGGTGGCCGTGATCGGGCGTGCCCGCCATCCTATCATGTTGGTCGGCAATGGCGTCGTGCGCCGCCATGCGACCTCGGCCGTCCGGCAGTTCGCACGGCGACTCGGTATCCCCGTGGTTCACACATTTATGGCCAAAGGAGCCATGCCCGACGAAGACGAATTGTCGCTGGGCCCGATCGGCTTGCAGATTCCGGATTATGCCAATGCGATCGTGAGCCAAGCCGACACCATCCTCGCCGTGGGATACGATTTTGCCGAATATGCTCCGATGTTCTGGAATCCAAATCATGACAAGGTCATTGTCCATATCGATACCTTGCCTGCGAAGTCGATCAGCACTATATGCTGGCGGCGGGCGTGTTGGGAGATATTGCGCTCTCGCTTGATCGGATCGCGAACCGATTGCAGCCGCTTGCCGAGGACTGGGCAAAGGATTGTCGCCACCGACTCATGACCGGCTTGGAGCAGGAATATGCGTTATCCAGAAGTTGGCCCATGCGGCCGCAGCATATCATTCAAGACCTTAGAGCCACCCTGTCTTCCGACGACCTGATCGTCTGTGATGTCGGGGCTCACAAACTGTGGATGGCAAGGATGTTTTCCTGTGGCAAGGAAAATTCGTGCATTATCTCGAACGGGTTCGCTGCGATGGGTATCGGATTACCGGGTGCCGTGGCCGCACAGTTGTTGTACCCGTCGCGCCGTGTAGTCGTTGTGACCGGCGATGGAGGATTTCTGATGAATGCCAGCGAATTGGAAACCGCGCATCGGTTGCAACTGCCGATTGTGGTCGTGGTGTGGCGAGATGACGGGTATGGAGTGATTCGCTGGAAGCAACAGATGCGCTTTGGCCGAACATCAGGCGTCGAGTTCACGAATCCGGATCTCATCGCCTATGCGCGCAGCTTTGGGGCGAAAGGCTGGCGTGTGAATCATCCGTTGGAATTCGCAGCTATTCTCAAAGAAGCATTGGCTTCGAGGACCACCGCCGTGATCGACTGTCCGGTCGATTACTCAGAGAATCTCCGTCTGTCGAATCGGTCGTGAATCCGATAGATCCTACCCGATACCACTGACACCAGTTAGGTATGCGACATCACCCATTGCCTCTGGCTGCTGCCGACATACTGCCAGACGGCCTGCCGCTCTTTTCTTGAGACCTTCACGTTCCAGGGTTAGTCGTTTCCTCCCCTAGGGCCTTTCCTAGTATGGTCCATGCTTCGTATTTTCTAATATGCACACGCGGTCCATGGAAAAAGGCATGGTCGTCGATCAGCTGAGACACCAGCATCTGTGCCCGTCGAGGGATGATCGCCACCTATCACCCGAAGGAAAGGTGAGGTCCTATGCATTGTCATCGCTGTGATAATCTAATGTTTTCCGTTGAACTACGTGATTGGGGGGGAGGGCGTGGAACCGACCGCTCAGGGGCGTGGCAATGTTTTGCCTGCGGCAACATTGTCGATCAAGTGATCGATGTCAACCGCGTAAAATTGGATGATGTGAGAGTCGATGGGCGGAAAAACCGCGCACGCCATGGGGTCCGGGTGATGGGGGTTTGATGTTACATAACGGCTCTTTTCCGACCAAGTCTCATGTCCATTCGCGTGACCACACTAATCGTGAGCGACAGATCAGCTCGAGTGATCCGGCCTTATTGTCATGGAATGAACCGGCTTCGCGATTTGTATTCATGCCAGGCTAGTCAGGCAAACTGAGTTACTGTCGACAGTTGCTATCCTCAGTCTCCCCGCCCGACCATACGTCCGCCTTGAATTCTAGCGGGTAAGGTACTTCTCACCTAGATCCGAGATTTGTCGTCGTGATCGAATTGAGTACAACCCAGCATGCTCAACCCGAGGAGACATGTTGAGGTGCTTGAAGGGCATTCGACATCCATGCAGGCTGAATGAGGGTCGGCGTTTGACATATGGGGGTAGAGTACTATCTCCAGCACAGAGTGTGTTCGTAACATGTGCCATTTGATAGGCAAGAACCCTCCCGTTACCTTCTTCGCTGACTGGAGATCTTATCAGTCTAGAAGGACGACAGCATGTATGAGACGTATGTCCCTCGTCGTGGGCTCCGTGCTACTCTCCATGGGGCCTTACCGCATCGATGAGAATCGCGCATCCCATGAAGAACAGTTCACGTGGCAGTGTCGTGATCACTGGAGCTTCCACTGGAATCGGTGCTGCATGCGCGCTGCATCTGGATCAGCTTGGGTTTCAGGTCTTTGCCGGTATTCGGACGGAGCACGACGGGCGAGCGCTGCAGGCTCACGCGTCTGCTCGTCTCATTCCAATCATGTTGGATGTGACACAAGAACAGTCCATTCTTTCAGCCCGCGATGTGGTCGCGACGACAGTGGCGTCGGCGGGCCTGTCAGGTTTGGTCAACAACGCTGGCTTTGCGTTGGCCGGTCCCCTGGAGCTGTTGTCGACGACGGATCTTCGCCAACAACTGGAAGTCAACGTCATTGGGCAACTGGCCGTGAGTCAGGTATTTCTCCCGTTGCTACGGCAAGCGCGGGGTCGTATCATCAACATGAGCTCGATTGCCGGTCGAGCGACGACACCTTTTCTCGGGGCCTACTCTAGTTCAAAGTTTGCGTTGGAATCCTTGAGTGACGCATTACGGTGTGAGGTCCGGCCATGGGGAGTGTCGGTCTCGCTGATAGAGCCGGGGGCGGTGCAATCGCGGATTTGGGAACGGTCGATGGCCCACGCTGAAGCAACGTTATCCCAGACGCGTCCGGACCAGTTGGCCCTATACAGGATGCAATTGGAGAGGCTACGAGAATTGTCGGTGAAGGTGCAGAGACGAGCGATTCCCGCCATAGCCGTAGCCAAGGTCGTCGCGCGAGCTCTGACGGCGGCACGTCCGAAGACTCGCTATCTGGTGGGGTACGACGCCAAATTCCGAGCGCTCTTGAAATTCTGGTTGCCCGATAGAATCCAGGAGGCACTGCTCGAATGGTTCCTGGGACTTCCCAGGCAGCTCTAAGACGTGCCGAACAAGGTGCGTCACGCTGGTGAAGGCCGGCGATGTGCGTGAGAGGATGGGCAAATCGTCTCACGGCTGCGCCAAGGTGCGTGTTGGTGAGCAGCCGGTGTCCTGTGAACCGGCAGGATCTGGTGACGATGAGCGACGAGCCCAATCGATTGACGAATGACACCTGACCATGAAGGTCAGGATGACATCCATACGAATAGATAGGTGTCGCGATGCCTAGAGCCGACTTCGTCGTGTCAGCCGGTGGCATCGTATTGCGTGATCAGGATGTGCTGTTGATCAGAGTGAGCGATGTGAAGGGACGTGCGGTCTGGACATTTCCGAAGGGCAGGCTCAACGACGGGGAGACGAGTCCCAATGCTGCAGTCCGTGAGGTGGAGGAAGAAACCGGATGGAGGTGCCGGATTGACGGAGAACTAGCCAGTTCCGATTATTGGTTTCAGCGCGAAGGGCGCCGCATCAGGAAAACCGTGCGGTGGTTCAGGATGAGGCCCATACAGGAAATAAGAGTTCCTGACGGCGAGGTCGATGAGGTACTCTGGCTGACGGTATCGGATGCGATGGAGCGGCTCACCTATCCGTCGGACAGGGGCCTACTGCAAAGCGCCTTGTCACAGCGCTCCACCGGTGTGGCCTGATCATGTCACATGAAGAGCGGCTGTTCAGCGGGTAGTCGCGATGTCGGCCCTTCCACGATTCCGATTCATTTCTTCCTCAAAAAAATGATGTGCGGCGCGACCGTTCTCGTGCGAGCTGTTGGAGATGGCTGGTCGGTGTTCCAATCTTGACACAGTGGCGGGTCTGTCTTGACATGGTGTAGGCCCTTAACTAGACTCGCTCGGCAAGGGCAGCCCGCGATGGTTATGAGTCGTGCAGGCATGAGCCGAATGGCGCTGAGAACGGCAGGGGTGATGAGTCGGGTCCACGCGCGTCTTGGTTGCAGCACGTGAAGAGGCGCGTGATCGTCCAAACGAGGATTGCTCGTGTATAGTCTCGCACGTTTTTCCCTCCGCGAGATGACCGAATGTTCCGCGGCGCTTAGAGGAATCGGGCGGCACTCTTCCAGCATGAGGGATGCCGCCGGTCGTGTCGTCCACTATCTCTACGGCAATCTCGGGGACCCGGAAACAAGTCGGCGCGATTGTGTGCTCGTACGGTGCTTCAAGACGAGCGCCTACAGCACGTTGGACATTGAGACCCAGCAACTCGTATGCGAAAAGCTTGGTGGAACCGTGCCTCCTCCTGATACGAGGTGTTTTACGCTCATCGCCACGGCTGGGGACGAGCCAGGGTGGAACGTCGTGGAAAATTCCCGTCGTTATCGGGCTCTCCCATTGGTGAGCCCGTCGTTCGTCAGCCAGTTTCCGATGTTTTCCCAACTCCTGCATCAGTTTGGCATTTCGCTCGAGACCGCCGTCAGTCCTGAGCGCGATCTTCTGGTCGATATCGAGGAGACTTCGTACAACGTGTTCTATGTGCCGACGGCGCCCGGGAGTCCGCATGTGCCGGTCCAGGCGGATTTTGTCGAGAAGTACGGGGTGCAGTCCGTACTGTGTTTCGGAGGATTGTTGTCCTCGAAAGATCTCTTTGCCGTCATCTTGTTTTCGAAAACCCCGATCGACCATAAGACCGCCAATCTCTCGAAATCCCTCGCCCTCGGCGTGAAGATGTCTCTTCTGCCCTTCATGGATGGACATGAGTCTCTGACACCTGCCGAGGCTCCGAATGCCGCCCGACTCGCACCCAGCGAAACGGTGCCCCGTGATTCCAGTCGCAGCGCGTTGATCGACGTGAGCGGACAATTGCTGGATTTCTATGAGAATGCCGTACGGGCGCAAGCAGAGGGGATCAGCAGTGCCCGGCAAGAAGTGCGCGACCGGGCAGCGGCGTTGGAGCGAGCCGAGCAGGCGATGCGGGAACAGACCCAGATCGTCAACTCGATCCTGCACAGCATGGGTGACGGTGTCGTGGTCACGGATATCGACGGCAGATTGGTTCTCTTCAATCCGGCGATGGAGAGGATCCTCGGGAGTGCTCCGGTCGATGCCCCGAAGACATGGCCGGACCGATTAGGCCTCTTCATGGGTGATGGCACCACCCCGTTTCCGGCATCCGAGTGGCCGTTGACCCGCGCGCTCCAGGGCGACAAGATTGATTGGGCCGAAATCTGTATTCGTCCTTCACCGGATGAGCGTGGCCGCTGGGTCAGCGTCAATGCTCAAGCTCTCAAAAGCGATCATGACCGAATACAGGGCGCAGTCGCCGTGTTCCACGACATTACGTGGTTGAAGCGGGCGCAGGAAGCGCTGTATGAGTCGGAACATCGGTTCAGAAGTCTCGTCGAGGGGGCCCGCGATCTTATCTTCACGGTGTCCGGCCAGGGCATCATCACGTCGCTCAACCCCGCTTTTGAAGCGCTCACGCAGTGGTCCCGCACGCAGTGGATCGGCGAGTTGTTCAGCGCATTGCTGCATCCCGACGATACCGCATTCTGCCGGGATGTGGTGGAGGCTATTTTGGTACGCGGCATATCGATGACCTGCTCGATGCGGATCAGCATGAAGTCGGGCGGGTATGCCAACGGCGAGTTTGTCGGCGCGCCCCAGATTGAAAACGGCTGCATCGTCGGCGTGTTGGGAATCGTCCGCGACGTCACCGAGCGAAGGCGCATCGAGGAGGCGCTTCGAGAGAGCGAGGAACGTCTGCGGTCGATCGTGCAGTCGACGACGGACGCGATCGTTCTGGTCAACGCGGTGATGGAGGTTGCATTCTGGAACAAGGGCGCCGAGGCGGCATTCGGATATTCGGCGCAGGACATCATCGGCAAGCCCATATCGACGATTCTTCCTGGACGATATCACGAGCTGCTCCAGCATGATTTTCAGCGGGCCAGGGTCCTGGAGCGCGGCATGACGACGAGCAGCACGTTGGAATTGGTGGGAGTAAGAAAGGACGGATCAGAGTTCTTGATGGAACTGAGCTTCGCGGCATGGAAGGGGAAGTCGGATCTGTTTTTCACTTTGATCATCCGCGATATTACCGCGCGCCTGCAAGCGGAGGCAGAACTGGAACGATTGAACCGGCACAACCAACTTGTCTTGAATTGCGCCGGTGAAGGCATTTACGGTCTCGATCGCGAAGGACGAACGACATTCGTCAATCCGGCCGCAGCTAAAATGCTCGGCTGGGACCCCGACGATCTCATCGGACTCGACATGCATGGAATAGTGCATTGCACCTATCCGAACGGCGCGCCGTATCCCAAGGAAGCCTGTCCGATCATTCAGGGGTTTTCCAGCGGAGAGTTGGTCCAGGTCGATAGCGATGTCTTCTTGCGGAAAGACGGAACACCATTTCCAGTCGAGTATGTGAGCTCCCCGATTCGCGAGCGCGGCGAGGTAGTCGGCGGGGTCGTTATCTTCAAGGATACGACCGAACGGAAGCGGACGGAAGCCCAACTGCAGGACTCGTTGAAGCGACTCCGGACATTGTCGCGGCGGATGGAAGGAATCCGTGAGGAAGAGCGGACGCGCATTGCGCGGGAGCTCCATGATGAATTAGGGGTGGGGATGACGTGTCTCAAAATTGATCTGTCCCGGCTTGGTGGACTTCTGGCAGACAAATTGAGTGCACGAGAACGACTTGGGGCGGAGGAGCGCATTCGTGCGATGAAGGAACAAGTCGATGCGACCATCGCATCTGTGCAGCGCATCGTGGCTGAATTGCGACCCGGAGTTCTTGATGATCTCGGCCTTGTCCCGGCGATCGAATGGCAATGCCGGGATTTTCAACGACGGACCGGCATTACGTGCCGCTGTACCGTCAGCCATGAAGATCTGAAACTTGAGCCCGAACAGGCGACGGCCGTCTTTCGTATCTGCCAGGAAGCGCTCACGAATGTCGCCCGGCACGCTCATGCAAGCGCGGTTGATGTTCGTTTGGAAGAGGGAGACGGAATCATCCATCTGCGCGTTCAGGACAACGGGCAGGGCATTTCCGAGGAAAAAGTGTCTGACTCGAAGTCCTTCGGACTGTTGGGAATGAGGGAGCGCGCAGGACTCTTGGGCGGTGAGGTTGCCATCGAAGCGGGATCCGGAAGTGGCACGATCATTTCACTTCGTCTTCCACGGACGTCAGAGACGTATGGATCGGGAAGAGTGACACCATGCTGAAATTTCTGATCGCTGACGACCATCCTTCTTTTCGTAGAGGCGTGAAGGACATATTGGTCGAGGGATTCAAGAGCGCAAGCATTTCGGAGTGCGGCAATGCCCAAGAAATGCTCGATCAGGTACGACACCACAAATTCGATCTTGTCGTGATGGATATCAGCATGCCGGGACGGAGCGGACCTGAAGTGCTGAAGGAGTTGAAAGGCTTGAATTCCGCTGTGCCGGTGTTGATCCTGAGCATGCACCCTGAGGATCAATATGCCATCAGAATGTTTAAGGCCGGCGCGGCGGGATATCTGACGAAGTCCAGCGCGCCAGAAGAATTGGTGCAAGCCGTAAAAAAAGTATTGGCCGGCGGACAGTATGTCAGCGCATCCGTGGGAGAGGCCCTGGCCCTGACGGTTCGGAGCGGGATCGAGAAGCTTCCTCATGAACGGCTGTCCGATCGGGAATATGAGGTGCTCTGTCTCATCGCTTCCGGGAAGACCGTGAGCGAGATTGCAGAAGATGTCAATTTGAGTGTCACGACAATCAGCACGTACCGTGCGCGAATTCTTGAAAAGATGAGTCTGAAGAACAACGCCGAGTTGACCCGCTATGCCCTCCAACATGCCTTAGTGTTATGAAATGTCGGCATGGCTCGTCCGTGTGTCGTGATGACTATGACAATGGGTCTGTCTCATCGTGACACAATAATCGAGCAATGGCGGATATTCCTTTTGAATCAAGAGAGTACCATGACGGATCATGCAAGGTTTATGGGACTCCAGCACAGTCCCGCTTCTGGAAGTGTTCCAGGAACTGAACCACGGTTCCTTCGCTGAGCCCAATTTCATTCGAGCTGCGGAGAATGGGGTTTTGTCCGTAGCCCCCTCGTGGCCGGGAGCGCTTAGTCGCCTTCGGGGCTTGGGAGTGGCGTTGCTGCAAGACTTGCCGTGGTGGGGTCCCGTCATGGAACGCCGGTTGCGTGACTGGCCTCAAGACGCATGTTCGTTTTCTTCTTCAGACCGGCCTCCCCAAGTGCCTTGAGATGGACCCTGTCCAGCAAACCCCACTGACCAAGCGCAAGAAAGCTCTCGTCCTGCATGAGGATCCAACCGCCGGATTCAAGCTAGCAGATTGGTTTGCCGAGCATGGCTATCAAGCCATCCTGACCCGGACAGTCGACGATATAAAACCCCATCTGGGCGATATACGTCCGGATGTCATCGTTGTAGATTGCCCCCCCGCTCTCACCATTTCGTCTGATGCATTGCCTCGCCTTCAGGCCGTTTGTCCGACCGTCCCGATTATCGCCGTGACGCGCGTGGGGAGATCAGATCACGAATCCCGTGGAAGCAATCAGTGCAAGACAATGCTCGGGGCCGGCGTATTTGTCTGCGAGGCGGATTCCAACCTATAGGTGGTTCCATCAATAAAAGATGTATCGATCGGGATGGTGGGCTGATACAAACGAAGGAGGGATCTGTGCCCAAAACCAAGTTATTGATCGTTGAAGACTACGAAGGGATCGTCACGTTGTTGCGCTCGACGCTCGAGGATGAATTTGAGCTCGTGGTGGCCCGCGATACGGCGGAAGGGTTGAACGCCTTCCATGAGCATAAGCCACATGTCGTGTTGCTCGACCTTGGCCTGCCCCCGAAGTCTTCCCCAGAAGAAGGCCTGCGATTCCTTCGAGAGCTTAAGCAAGTCGGTGGCCACCACAAGACCATCGTGTGTACCGGTTATGACGAGCGGTCGCTGGCCGTCCGCGCCATCGGCTATGGAGCCCGGGATGTGTTGTACAAGCCACTCGACCTTGTCCTCCTGAAGAGCATTCTGCAAAGATCCGGTTGGATTGCCGAACTGGAGATGGAGGCGCAGCAATCTGCCGGCACGCCGGCAGCGGCGGATGCCTTTGAACAGATGATCGGCACGTGCCCTGCGATGATTCGTATCTGCGATGTGGTCAAGCGTATTGCACGGACGGAGGCGCAGGTTCTCGTCACGGGAGAGAACGGAACAGGAAAGGCACTGACCGCTCGCGCCATTCACGAACGAAGTCTCCGCAGGACAGGACCGTTTGTGACTGTCGACTGCGGCATTCTTCCCGAGGCCCTTCTCGATGCCGAATTATTCGGGTCCAGCCGTCAAGGCATTCCTGACGGCGTTATCAGAAGCAAACTGGAATCGGCACGTGGAGGGACCCTGTTTCTTGAAGATGTGTGCAGGCTTTCTCCGAGTTTGCAGGCCAAGCTCGTTCGTGTGCTCGATGAGCAGGTTGAGGAGGGAGAGGCGCGGCGACGGCCGTCTGGGTTCAATGTCCGAGTCCTCGCGTCAACGACTGCCAATGTCAATGAGCTGGTGCACGCGGGTCGTTTCAGAGAGGATCTCTCACGTCGTCTTGCCGCCGTGCGGGTGCATCTACCGCCATTGCGCGAGCGGGGGGAAGATGTCGTGCTCATGGCGATCATCTTTCTGCGGCAAGCTGCCGCCCAATACCAGAAACGGATACATGGTCTGACAAAAGATGCCGTCGAAGCGATTCGCGCGTACCCCTGGCCAGGGAATGTGCAGGAGCTGGCCAGTAAAGTCCGACGTGCTGTTTCCGTGGTCGACGCTACACAAATCGGACCGGAAGATCTCGACATCGTGAAGAATGATCAGCCGTCTGAAGACACCAGTATTTCTTTGAAAGTAAACCAGCAACGCATCGAGACCGACCTGATCATGAAGGCATTCACGCTGTCACACGGGAATCTGAGCCGTGCGGCCCTGGAGTTGGGAATCAGCCGATCAACGTTATATCGAAGAATCCGCCAGTATGGGCTGGATCGTGATCCCGATGCGATGAGGGTGTCGTGAATTCGGAAGGGCGGGAGAAGAATCTTGCTCTCTGGCCATGGGTCATCAGCGATTCGCCCACTTCCAGTCAAAGGTTTCGATCTTGCCACGAAGAGTCGGCAAATGGTCCCACGTGTCCAGTGATGAAGAATTGTGACGCGGAGGGGAGGGCTACCCGACGAGATCGGGATTCATCCGAGCCATTGATTGCACGGAAGTGGCTTTGATTTCATTGTAGACGATAGTTCGACCCGCTTGACGCAACCGGCTGAATATGCCCTCGACGATGACATAGTCGCCCTCCCGCACTTCCGCTTTTCCTAGTCCGACAACCTTTACCGTTCCAGCGCTTGCCTGAAGCAAGAAGCCATAGGCAGGTCGGCCTTCGCGATTTGTTGCCAGCTGAAAATTGGTGACCTTTCCGCTCACCGTCACAACTTGATGATCATACTGATCCGGATGAGCGAGTAAGTCCGTCACTTCAGTCAGTACGGATGCGGCCACCGGCGTGCTGAACAGGCCCCAACACAGCGCTCCTATCATGAGGAATGGGACAACAGAGGAGACCGTCCGTGCAAGGGCATGAGTTGGAAAAAACATGCTACCGAAGGACATATTCTCTGTATTATACAGAAGTTGAGGTTGTCAGAAAAGAACCCTGAGAAAAAATAATCCCGTTCTCCTATGCGGCAGGATATGCGTGGACCGAGCGGGGACCATGAGTTACGTAAGATGTCGGTGTTGCTCGCCGACAAAGCTGCGCAAGATATGTTCCTGCAACTCGGAGAGTTCTTCTTTGGATGGGTCGACGGAAGTATCCAGTAAGGCTGGATCTTCCTTGGATATCGGCGCCGTCTTGGCCAAGAGGTGCTGTTCTAACGCCTCGTCACTACTATCAAAATCGCCCAGGATGGCAACCAACCGTTGTAGTCCGAATACGGTGCGTGTCGTTTCAGAATGGACGGCGTTCGAACTAGCCCCGTGAACCAGAGAGAGCCAGAATTTCCCCTCAGACTCCTCCGGCAAGGAGCTGGCGACGAACTGGTGCAATTTTTCTACCAGGGCTTCTTCAGTCTTCTCCAGGCCATCATAAGCGGCCACCGACCGTTCGACCGGTTGCTTGGCAAGAACGGCCAAGGTTTCAGCCCAGATATCAAGCGGTGGTGACTTGGCCTCCTCTGCCGGTGGATTTGCCGATCGCATGCGTGCGTGCTGGGCTTGAATATACTGGTGCAGGTATTTGACCTTCCTCGCAAGCAGGCTTCCGGCTGGAATGCCCCAGATATGCGCTATTTCGTGATCCTGCAAGGGACCGGCATGGGCTGTTGTCCATTCCCGTTCCGCCAATTCCAAGCGCTTATGATGTTTGTCTGCCAGGCGGATTTGCGTTTGAAGTTCAATCCCGAGTCGTTCCTTCTGGTAGTCGTCCGCAGGGATCTCGTTGGCATCCCATCGACGATCCAAGGCCCGAATTGCCGGTTTGGGAACGGCCGCGCGGGCTTGCTGGGTCAATTCGTCGACGACGGCCGGGGTCATGCCGAATCTGGTCATCAGGAGGTGCCGGGCAGTGGTGCATATCGCGTCATCGAGATGGATCAACTTGCGCATGCATTCCATTTGCAGCCACACCCGCTCGCGGCGCAGACGCACCTGTCTCAGGTATTGGTCGCGACGCTGAAGGACCGTGTCAATGGCGTCGCGGGTGACCTTATGGAATGGTTTGGTACCGGCAACGCATCGAGGGTCGGGACGGTCTGCTGCGATATATTCGGCTTCTTCCTGGTCGATGTCGAAGTGTTGCAGCAGCATGAGCTTCAACATGATCCGGCCTTGAATCGGCATGCCCTCGATGACGGACTGTATCGCATCGAAGGTGAGAGGGACTATCATGGAGCAATTTCCTCCGCGTGGTTCAGGCGGTCCCCTGACGGTTGGACTCCAGGTACACGGCAACGTATTCTCGGATTTGCTGGACTGTCCCACTGACAAACAAGTCCCGTGGGATTTCAACGCGAACCAGCTTGGCCGGGTCTACACCCCGCTCAATCGCATATTCCTCATCGATATAGAGACTCACGGAGCCATCAGGGAAGCGGATGGCAAAGAGCGCATTATTGTCGGACATTCCCTTGTCCCTTCAGGACAGCACATAGATAACAGGCATGTCTAACACACGCTACTTGGGACTGTCAAAACCGCCGTGTTCATGATTGAAAGGCGTGCCTACGTCGCAACACATAGGCGGTAAAAGCGAGCAGGCTTATCAAGAACACCGTACGGACCCGGCCGTATCCAAAACAGCCCAGATTGACCAACGCATTGATCAGACCGAATCCGGCGTACAGCAGATAGAGGAAAAGCGCCCAGCGGCGCCGCAACAGGAAACCATAGCCGATTCCTGTGTGAATGGTAGGGGATTGCGCCTTGAACAGAAGGCCGAGCCACCCCTCCGGCTTGGTGCAGAATACCGCCAACGCATACTGTGGCTGTACCATGATGATGTAGAGGTCCATGACCGCACTCATCAGGAACAGCGCCCCAAGATAGCGAATATCGTGACCACGTTTCCGGACAACCTCGAGGGTTCTGCGAAGGGTGGCCGGCGTCGGGTCATTGGCCAGGTAGGCATCATAGGTTTGAAAGACCCAACAGGGAACGACGAAGAGCAAGATGGCGAGGAATTCTGCGTCGCGCCCAGCGCTGTGACCGATGCTCAGGGCAAGGAAAGTGAGTGTCAGGCATGTCGCGAACGCGATGAGGCCGGATTGTGTACGACCTTGGACGATCTGCCCCAATCCGGGGATCAGAGCCGAGAGAACGGTGGCGCGGCGGTCGTGATGGGCCGTTCCCAACGAAACAACAGGCATACAACGACCGTGTAACCACGGAAAAAAAAGCGGCCTTCGATTTCACATCGAAGGCCGCTCATTATCGCACAAGATCAATGCGAACGATCTACCCGCCAAGCGTGTCCATAGTTTCCTTTAGACTCTTGCGGAGACACGTAAAGATCGGAGTATCGCGGAGCGTGTACCGGCTGCCCTCTGTCTCACGCAGGGCCATGACCAGGTCGAGGAAGTCTTCCGGCTTGTCGGTTTCAAACGCGACCACCCATTCCTGATCATCCAGTCCGAAGGAATAGGTGGTGTTCAGCTTGACGGACGGGAAGCGATGGCCGACTTCGATGTGCTCATCCATCATCCCCTGGCGGGCCGCTTTCGTAAGCAGGAACCAGTCGCGCGTTTTCACAAATGGGTAGACGAACATGTACTTGCTCTTGCCGGGAACAATGGTCAATCGCTTGCTTTCCTGATTTTCATGCGTGTGATGATCGACGTAGATCGAACGCTTGGTCATGGCCAAATAGGAGTAGGGCACCGACAAATATTTGCCGAGACCGGAAGCAAGTATTTTCGTACCCATTTCCTGAAACAGTTCCAGTTCGTAGCTGATTCGCCACAGCATGAAATCACAGTCGCCACGAATGCCCACGGTGGTATACGCGATGACGAGCACCTTGCCGCCATATTCTTCAACGGCCCGAATAAACTCCTGCTTGCCGCGGGTGCGTTCATCCTCGGGGAGGCGGCGCCAGGCAGGATCCACCTTATAATAGGCAAAGTTGACAAACTGGCGTTTCGGCGCCGTTTCTGGGCTCGACATGCTGATTCCTCCGGCAACGCGTGGGTAAAGCGATAGACCAAGACGGGACTCATTTCTTTAGCACTTCGAGTTTTGGTTTGTCAACCGAACGGCCGACGGTTGCTCCGAATATTGACAGGCCTGGATTGATCTGATACTTGCTCCTCCTGACCCTCTCTTGGAACACATCATCATGATGAATCCCTCTGCTCTCATTGCGCCAGGAGCGCTCTTTTGGGGGTGTGTATTGGCAACCAATCAGGCTGTTGCGATCGAATCAAGCCCTACTCCCGATCAGATTCAGGCGGCGATCCAACGGGGAAAGGCGGCTGCCGAGCAACGGCGCTCACCCGATCAGTTATATACTTCGTTCGGATCGACTGATGATCTGACGCCACGCGGGTTCCTGATGACGAAGCTGGGAGGGATTCTCGTGATGACCAGCCACCTGGCATTGCGCTCGCTCGCCCCGAGCGAACAGGATGTTGCACAGGTACTGGAGAACAAGAACTTGCTTGTCAATGTGGTGATCTTCGGCGATCAACCAAATTTTGCCCGAGATAGCTATGTGGTGCTGGAACAGGGCGGACAGACCGTGAAACCTGTCAACGTGCGTTTCGATGCCAGGGCAGAGCGAAGTTCGGTATGGCCACGAACTCCGGCCTACCGAGCCAAAGTCGTTGCGCTCTTCGCCTATGCCGATTTCGATCCGCGGGCCAAAACCAAACTGTCGGTCTTTCCTTCAAGCGGCGGAGAAGTCAGTTTCGACCTGGATTTTGCCGCCATCGAGTAAGCCGTCTGTAGCTCGCGAGCAACACTCATCTTCGATGCGGTTCTCCCCGTGAAGACCAATACATCCTTTTTTGCGGAAACGATTGCCATCGGGTCCGAACTTCTGGTTGGAGGACGGACCGATACGAATTCGGTCTTCCTAGCGGATGAGCTGGCCAGCCTTGGGATCGTCCTCCGGTTCAAATCGATCGTGGGCGACGGGAAACAGGATATTGCCCAAGCCATACGGCTCGCCGTCCGCCGAGTCGATGTGGTGCTGATGACCGGCGGCCTGGGGCCTACCGTGGACGACTGTACGAGGGAAGCAGTGGCGTCCGCGACCGGTTATCGGCTGGTGCGTAGACGAGAAGCGCTGGATATGATGACCACTCGTCTTGCCCAATGGGGCCGGTCCCCATCGCCCACCCAATTGCGGCAGGCCATGATTCCGTCGGGGGCGATGGTGCTCAATAATCCAGTCGGGTCCGCGCCGGGATTTTCTCTTATCTGGAAGGAAACCCTGCTATTTGTACTGCCGGGAGTTCCGCGTGAAATGGAGGCGATGGTGGCGCAGGAAGTTGTCCCGCGGATACAGGCATGGGTGAGGGACCACGGGCGTAGGTCCGCCAGTCCGATCATCCGCCAAGTCTTCCACACCTTCGGACTGCCGGAGTCCGACGTGGATGCCAAGCTCAGAGGGTTGGTGCCCGGAGGAGCCAAAATCGATCTTGGTCTGTTGGCGTCCCCGATGGATGTCATGGTATCGCTGACCACCAAGGGGACGGGCGCGCCGAAGCACAGGAAGGGTGGGCATGGACGGAGGACGGAAGATGTGCTGTTGCCGTTCGCGCGAGAAATTCGCACGCGGTTGGGTGACTGGCTCTTCGCCGAGGGCACTGATACGCTGGAGGAGGTCGTCGGGCGAGCACTCTCCACGAGAGGCCTCACGCTGGCGGTTGCAGAATCCTGCACCGGAGGTCTCATCAGTCACCGTTTGACGCAGGTCCCCGGATCATCCGTGTACCTGGAGCGCGGAGTGGTGTGTTATAGCAACCAATCCAAGATGGACATGTTGGGCGTGCCAGAGAAGATGCTAACCAGGTACGGGGCGGTCAGCGCAGAAGTGGCATCGGCGATGGCCAAGGGGATTCGTGAACGCAGCCTGGCCTCCATCGGACTGAGTGTGACCGGCATTGCCGGTCCGGGCGGCGCGACCCAAACCAAGCCGGTCGGGCTCGTATATGTGGCGTTGGATGCTGGCACAGGCGGGAATCAGATACAAGAGTTCCATTTCCATGGCGACCGTTCAACCATTAAACTTCGTTCCTCGCAAGCTGCGCTCGATTTGTTGCGAAGGTGGTTGATCACTAGCGGGCAGGCATGATCCGGGCCTTTCTAGCCACTGAAATGGGCGAGGACCTGCGTCGAGAAGTGGCTCGCCTTCAACAGCAGTTGAAACAGCAATTACCCGATGATCTGGTTCGTCGTTCACGCATTCAATGGGTCCAGCCTTCCAATATTCATCTGACGCTCAAATTTCTGGGCAATACGGACGAACGATTGGTGGAGCCTCTCCGGGAAGCAATCAGCCTCCGTGCTGCCGCGCAACACGCTATCCATCTTCCGCTCGAACGACTCGGAGCATTTCCAGGTTTTCAGCAGCCCAGGGTGCTGTGGATAGGACCATCAGAAGAGTGGGAGCAGGCCGACGCGTCACAACGTCTGACCGAACTGCATCGAGCGATTGAAGAGTGCTGCCGGTCATTCGGATGGGCGCCCGAGGGTAGACCCTTGAGTCCGCATCTCACGCTTGCACGAATCAAGGACGGGGAGCGGCACGTGGGGCAGGTATTGGTTCAGAGCGTGGTGATCGAGCGTCCCGTCGCTCTGGGCATCTTGCCGATCGACAGAATTGTTCTGGTGAAAAGCGAATTGCGTCCGACCGGCTCAGTGTACACGAAATTGTGGGAAGTGAGGCTGAACCGCACGGGGGAACATGCAGGCCCTTGATTGATCCGGGTCCTGTCCCCACCTATCCTGATGCAGCATTGCATGTGCGTACTATTCCGCCGCCTCACCCTGACGCCTCACGCATCACGAACACACCTCACTTTTCACGTGGCGTCGAACGGGCTAGGCTTCTCTCTTCCGACTCCGGTATAATCACGCGTTATTCTTTCGGTCGCGGCTTGGGGACGATACAGACTGCCCACCAATGTCAGCGAGGAGCCGTATGGTGCGTTGTAGCTTCCGTTCCCTTCACGAGCGACGAGACCCCGTAACTCGGCGAGCCCATCCAACTGTTGTGCTAAGAGGAGTGACATGCCTGAAAAAGATGACAAAAGACGAGCATTAGACTTGGCGCTCGCCCAAATCGAAAAGCAATACGGCAAGGGTGCGGTCATGAAATTGGGCACAGCGGAGGCCGCCACCGATGTCCCGGCGATTTCGACCGGTTCTCTGGGACTCGATATCGCCTTGGGGGTCGGCGGAATCCCCCGCGGCCGCGTGGTCGAAATCTTCGGCCCGGAATCCTCTGGAAAAACAACCTTGACGCTCCATGCCATTGCGGAGGCGCAAAAGGCTGGTGGCGTGGCGGCCTTCATCGATGCCGAACATGCCCTGGACCTTGGTTACGCGCGCAAATTGGGTGTCCAGACGGACGATCTGCTCGTATCGCAACCGGATACCGGTGAACAGGCGCTGGAAATTGCCGAGACCCTCGTCAGGAGCGGCGCCATCGATATTATCGTGGTCGATTCCGTCGCCGCCCTTGTTCCCCGTGCTGAAATCGAGGGGGAGATGGGCGATGCGCATATGGGGTTACAGGCTCGTCTCATGTCTCAGGCCTTAAGAAAACTGACCGCGGCGATTTCGAAGTCTCAGACCACGGTCGTTTTCATCAACCAGATCCGGATGAAATTGGGAGTGATGTTTGGGAATCCGGAAACGACCACCGGCGGAAATGCCCTCAAGTTCTATTCCTCCGTGCGACTGGATATTCGCCGCATCGAGTCGATCAAGGAGGGTCAGGATGTCACGGGCAGCCGGGTACGAGTGAAGGTGGTCAAGAACAAGATGGCGCCGCCCTTTAAGCAGGCGGAGTTTGACATCATGTTTGCCGAAGGCATCTCCAAGATGGGTGAATTGGTCGATCTGGGGGTAGAGAAGCGCATTTTAGAAAAAGCGGGCGCATGGTACTCATACAAATCCGATCGATTGGGCCAGGGGCGCGAGGCGGTGCGAGACTTTCTGCGAACTAACCAGGGTATTGCTCGTGACATTGAGAACAAACTGCGGGATCAGGCCGGGTTGCCGGGCCGGACAGGCGAGAAACGAGCGGACGGCAAAGAGGAGAAGCGGGCGGAAGGAAAAGATGAAAAAAGACCGGAGGGGCGGCACGAAGACAAGCGAGGACATGGGGCAAGAGCCTCGACCTGACGGTGGCCTGCGTTGTGCCCGATCGTCGTGGAAAAGGTGACGAGTTCCCCGCACTAGAGCGGTATTTGACTCTGGGCCTTCGCGCGTTGGCTCGATCAGACAAAACCACCAGACAGATCGAACGGTACCTCATTTCGCGGGGTGCGCCTCGCGCGACGGTAGAGACGGTTCTGCAGCGACTGAAAGATCGAGGGTATCTGAACGATGCCACCTATGCCTGTCGCTGGGCAGAAAGGCGGCTGGCAATGAAACCGATGGGACGCCGTCGCATGACGTTGGAACTATTGCGGCACGGTATTACAGAACGCGTTGCAGGGGCGACCTTAGACCGGGTCTATGCAGATGTGACGGAAACAGCGCTCGCCGCGCGAGCACTCGCCCAGCGTCCCAGCAGCAAGACCCAGGCTCAGAAAGGGCGATTTCTCCTTGGTCGGGGGTTTACCGGCCCGACCATCGCTCGGGTGCTCAATCTCGAGGACACAGGGGACTGATGAGCTCATGAAACATAGTGCGCACGAACTTAGACGGGCGTTCATCCAGTATTTCGAGAAATATGAGCACCATGCTGTGCCAAGTTCGCCCCTCATCCCTCAGGCGGATCCCACACTCTTATTCACGAATGCGGGCATGAATCAGTTCAAAGGTGTGTTCCTGGGCGAGGAAACCAGGCCGTACCGTCGTGCCGTCTCGGTTCAGAAATGCCTCCGGGCCGGCGGCAAGCACAACGATCTGGAAAACGTCGGCTATACCAGACGGCACCATACGTTTTTTGAAATGCTCGGAAACTTCTCATTCGGCGACTATTTTAAGGAGGACGCGATCAAGTTCGGGTGGGAATTTTTGACCACGGTGGTTGGTCTGCCGAAAGATCGAATGTGGGTGACCGTGTACCGGGAAGATGATCAGGCCTATCAGCTGTGGGAACAGGTGGGTGTCCCGTCATCGCGTATTGTGCGGTGCGGTGAAAAAGATAATTTCTGGCAGATGGCCGATACCGGCCCCTGCGGCCCCTGCTCCGAGCTTCACCTCGATCAAGGCTCCTCCGTGCCGGGTGATGCCGTACCGAACGGGGAGGGGGACCGGGTTATTGAGATTTGGAATCTGGTTTTCATGCAGTATAACCGCGACGCGTCAGGAGTACTCCATCCGCTTCCCAGACCGAGCATCGATACGGGCATGGGCCTCGAACGTCTGGCGGCGGTTGCCCAAGGGCGCTTGAGCAACTACGACACCGATCTGTTCATGCCGATCCTGGCAGCGATCGGTAAGCGTGCCGGCCGGACCTATGGTGAGGAGGAAACCACCGATCGATCGATGCGGGTGGTGGCGGATCATTTGCGCGCCATCACCTTCCTGATGGCTGACGGCGTCGTGCCGTCCAACGAGGGACGGGGATATGTCCTGCGGCGGATTCTGCGTCGCGCCGCGCGGCATGGCCGGATGTTGGGCATCGTGGACCCGTTTCTTCATGAATTGACGGCGACGGTCGTGGAAGAAATGAGTCCAGCCTATTCCGATCTCCGGGCCGCAGCGGGGACGATAACGGAGGCCACAAAGGGTGAAGAAGAACGGTTCATTGCAACGCTTGACCAAGGCCTGCCGATTCTTAACGAGATGATTGCAAAGATTCGTGGGGCAGGCGGGCAGACATTGCCAGGGGCTGAGGTATTCAAACTGTACGACACCTATGGATTTCCGCTCGATCTCATCACCGAAGCCTGTCGTGAAAAGAACATGCAGGTGGATGAAGCCGGCTTCAACGAAGCCATCGAGGAACAGCGGAACCGGGCAAGAAGAACGGGAGGCTTTGAGGCGGAGTCAGCCCGGCCGGCAGTCGGCGAATTGGCGGCGCGACTGGGTCACACTGAATTCGTGGGGTACGATCAGCTAGAAATCGACAGTGTGGTTCAAGCCATACTCAAGGGAGACCAGGCAGTCAAAGAGGCTCGTGAAGGGGATGAGATTGAAATCGTCCTGGGCACGACACCCTTCTATGCCGAAGGTGGAGGACAGACCGGGGATCAGGGACACCTGATCGGTCCCGAAGGCCGCGTGGATATTCGCGAGACGACGAGGCCTCTACCGACGCTCATTCTCCATAAAGGAGTGGTCCGTACAGGCTCCATCCGTGAAGGCGAGCGGATGCATCTTTCGGTGAACCGACAGACGAGGCAGGATGCTGCACGCAATCATACGGCGACTCATCTGGTGCATGCGGCTCTGCGGGACTTGTTGGGCCCACATGTGAAACAGTACGGCTCGTTGGTTGCGCCTAACCGGCTGCGCTTTGATTTTGCACACTTTCGACCTCTCTCCTCTCGAGACATCGATGATATCGAAGGGATGGTCAACGCCCAGATTCTTCACGATCAGGCTGTTCGGACCGAGGTGCTCGGTATACAGGAGGCCGTTGCCAAGGGGGCGCTTGCCTTTTTCGGCGATAAGTACGGTGATCAGGTTCGTGTCGTGAGCATCGAATCCTTCAGCAAGGAGTTGTGCGGAGGCACGCACTGCCGACATACGGGCGAGATCGGGCTATTCCGTGTCGTTTCCGAAACGGGCGTGGCAGCCGGTGTTCGACGAATCGAGTGCTTGACAGGCGGCGGGGCTCTTGAATCCATAAAACAACAGGAAGCCGATCTTCGTGAACTGTCGGAATTATTGAAGGTCGGTCCATCGGAGGTTGTCGCCAGGACAAAGAAATTGGCCGGCCAATTGAAGGAGAAGGAACGAGAACTTGAAGAGCTGAAGTTACGCATGGCCAGCAAGTCGACAGGAGAGGCGCAGAGCAAGACCGTGGCCGGCGTGCAGGTGCATGCCCAGCGCGTGGATGGTCTGGATGTCACCGGCATGCGCGCGCTGGCGGATCAGCTGAGGGACAAATTGCGGACCGGTGTCGTCGCCTTGGGCGCGGTCAACGAGGGGAAGGTATCACTCTTGGTGGTGGTGACAAAAGATTTGATTCCCCGCCTCAAGGCTGGAGATCTGATCAAGGAGATGGCCGCAGAGGTGGGAGGAACCGGGGGAGGTCGATCGGAGATGGCTCAAGCCGGGGGAAAGAATCCGGAAGGACTCAGTCCTGCGTTGGAAAAGATTTTTGGATTGGTTGAAAAGGCCATGGAGCGTTAAACTCATGAAGGCGACGCGGATTCTTGCAATCGACCATGGCACCAAACGGATCGGGCTGGCTCTCAGCGATGAGTTGCGATGGACGGCTCAGCCTCTCCAGACCTATGTCCGACGGACATTGACGGCGGACCTCGCGCACATCAAGCAGCTCGTGCAAAAGCACGATGTCGCTGAAGTTTTGGTGGGACTGCCTCTCCGGTTAAGCGGGGAAATCGGGCCGGCCGCCCAGTCGGTTCAACACTTCGTCACGCAACTTGAAGCGGTGCTCTCCGTTCCGGTCGTGACGTGGGATGAACGAATGACGACTCGATCCGCCGAAGAGCTGTTGATCGCCGCCGACGTCAGCCGGAAGAAGCGGAAAGGTGTTATTGATCGCATTGCTGCGGCGATTCTTCTCCAAAGTTATCTCGAGAGTCGGATAGATCAAGCCCGCTCGACACGAGAGCACGTGTGTCTAGAAGATGCCGATGTTCATGGGAGTCCTCCCGAGGGTGAGGATGAAGAATCGACACGTTCTCTGGATTCTGGTTCTGCTGTGCCTGATGGGTATAGTGGGATACCAGGCTCTGCGCTGGGCGCAGGCTCCGGTAGCTGACCAGAAAAGCAAGCCTCCTGCCCGTATCGTCGTCATTCCAGAGGGTAGCACCTTTCAATACGTCGCTGGTCTCCTCAAGCGCGAACGGCTGATCAAGAGTCGTGCGGCATTCGTACTCCTTGGTAAAACCAAGACGGCCGATCGTAGGATCCATCCCGGAGAATACGAGCTGAACGCGGCGATGTCCGCGGAGGATATTTTGAGCAAACTGCTGTCCGGCCGTGTGGTTCTTCACCCGATCACGATCCCGGAAGGGTTTACGATGACACTTATTGCTGACCTGCTTGGGCAATTGAATATTACGGATCGAACGGAGTTCCTGCGTCTGGGACGCGATCCCGAGTTTATTCACTCGCTTGGTATTCAGGCGGAATCCTTGGAAGGATATTTGTTTCCTGAGACCTATCATTTTGCTCGCGGGGCCAAGCCTAAAGACGTCTTGCGGACCATGGCCGAGGGCGTGAAGCAAGTGTGGACGGCTGAATTGCAGGAACGGGCCAAACAGATGAATTTGACCCTGCATGAAGTGCTGACCTTTGCGTCGGTCGTGGAAAAAGAAACGGGAGCGGCGGAGGAACGGGAACTGATCGCCGCCGTGTTTCACAATCGTCTGCGCCGGCGCATCCCGCTTCAGAGCGATCCCACAGTGATCTATGGGCTGTCGACCTTCGATGGCAATTTGCACAAGCGGGATCTCTCGAGTCTCAGCCCGTACAATACGTATCGCATTCAGGGCCTGCCTCCAGGGCCGATTGCCAGCGCCGGAATCCATTCCATTCGCGCGACGCTCTATCCTTCCCCGGTGGGATATTTGTATTTCGTATCCCGAAACGACGGAACACATTACTTTTCCTCGACCTTGGAGGAGCACAACCGGGCGGTCGAGAAGTTTCAGAAGCAGCCCTTTCGCAAACAATCCCGCTCGCGCGTGGCTCACAATCGAGCCTGAGCTGCCAGCTCTCGGAGCAATGCCCATGAACCGTGACTCCCTGCTTGCCGATCTCGAGCGACGCCTGGACCATACGATCTTACGGCCTGAGGCGACCAGATCGGATGTCATGCGACTCTGCGAAGAGGCGAAGCAATATGGATTCATCGTGATCTTTATTCCACCCTGCTATGTTGATGAAGCGGTGGCTGCCGTGGCGGGTACCGCCATTCGTGTCGGTATTCCCATCGGATTTCCCTTCGGCGGACAGACCACACAGAACAAGGTAGCGGAAGCCATGGAGGCGGTGCGACGCGGAGCGAAGGAATTGGACATGGTTATGAATATCAGCAGGTTCAGATCTGGCGACATCGACACGGTGCGCAAGGACATGGCCGAAGTCGTGAAGGCAACCCCCGGTATTGGCCACAAAGTCATCATCGAGACCTGCTATCTCTCACGAGAGGAAAAGATTCTCGCCTGCCGATTAGCGATCGAGGCAGGAATGGACTATGTGAAGACATCGACAGGTTTTGGGTCTGCCGGCGCGACGGTCGAGGATGTTCGACTGATGAAGGAAATCGTGGGAGACCGTGCGAAAGTGAAGGCGTCTGGTGGCATCCGTGATCTTACGACGACAAGGAAATTATTAGAAGCCGGGGCCGACAGGATCGGGACCAGCGCGAGCCTGGCCATTCTCTCGGAATGGAAAAGGTCGACATAAGAGGCATGTCGGATCAGGAGCGTCCCGTGGGACCTTGGAAGAGTCTGCTGGTTCATGCGCGTGCCCGTCTTTTCTCAAATCACGAGGCGCGCGCTTTCTTGCCCGTAGCCATGCATTAGGATGGTTTCGCTCGAGAATGTTGTTCCCCTTGTGATTCTGCTATCATGCGCGCCATGATCAACCGCATTATTCTGCTGGTTCTCGACGGATTGGGAATCGGCGCCCTTCCTGATGCGCCTCACTACGGTGACGCCGAATGTAACACCCTGGCCAGTTTGTGTGAGGCTTCTGGATCCGTCCACCTTCCGAATCTTGAGAATCTCGGACTGGGTCATCTCGGACAGTTCCAAGGCATACGTCCGATGGTGCAGCC